>NZ_ANOG01000370.1 GCF_000346295.1 Rhodopirellula maiorica SM1
TTATCGATTTCGGCGACGGGCTAAAGCTCGAATCGCTAGGTGGTTATCTGGTTTCTCGTCCATCGCCCGCAGCCGAAGGGACTCGGCCACGACACCCGCACCGCTGGGCGGATGCCGATGCGGTCTATGACGTGCAGCAGCGACGATGGACTCACCACTCCGCTTGGCCCGAGTCGCTGACATTGGACTGCGGCAATTTCAGCATGCCGGTACGCCCCACTCCCTTTGGCCACATTGGATTATTTCCCGAGCAAACCAAAAATTGGCAGTGGTTGTCGAGCGAGCCTCAACCGAACGAACCGCTCGCACTGAATCTATTTGCCTACACCGGGGCAAGCACGATGGCGCTAGCACGTGCTGGTTTTTCGGTCGTCCACGTCGATGCGGCCAAGCCCAATGTGACAGCCGCGAAAATCGCAGCGGAAACCAACCAGCTAAGCGACGCACCGATCCGGTACCTTGTCGACGACGCTGCAAAATTTGCAGCACGCGAAGTTCGCCGCCAACGGCAGTACCATACCATTGTGATGGACCCGCCTGCCTATGGTCATTCACCGAAAGGGAAAACGTGGCGGTTAGAGCGGGATCTATGGCCGCTGCTGGACGATTGTCTTGAACTGATCGATCCGATGCATTTCCGGATGCTGATCACGGGACACTCTCCTCAAGTCGACGCCAGCGATGTGGTGGAATACTTGATGCGGTCGGCGGTCATCAAAGCGGCGCAAAAAAAGATCGGCTCCGTATCAAAACGGGCCGATCAACAATTCAAGATCAATCAGGACGCAGTCTCGACGCGGGATTTTATGTCCGCGCCCAAAGCAGCGGCTAATCACGACGGGGTCGCCGCGGAGAGCGATTAGCCTTTGCGAGCGATCGCGTCGACAACGGCTTGGCCCATATCGGCCGGTGTGGGGGCGACAACGATACCCGCATCTTCCAATGCCGCGACCTTTTCTTCGGCCGTTCCCTTACCACCGCTAATGATCGCACCGGCGTGCCCCATTCGTTTTCCGGGAGGGGCGGTACGACCGGCGATGAACGCGGCCACTGGCTTGGTGACATTGGCTTTGGCAAATGCGGCGGCTTCTTCTTCGGCCGATCCACCAATTTCACCGATCATCAAGATGGCTTCGGTTTGATCGTCTTCTTGGTACAGCTTCAGCAGGTCGATAAAGCTAGTGCCGACGATCGGGTCGCCACCAAGTCCAACGCAGGTGCTTTGCCCAAGACCGAGGCTGCTGGTTTGCCAAACGGCTTCGTAAGTCAAAGTTCCACTGCGGCTCATCACACCGACCTTGCCTGGGTTATGAATATAACCCGGCATGATGCCGATCTTGCATGAACCAGGCGTGATCAAACCAGGACAGTTGGGGCCGATCAGAATCGAGTTGCTTGCTCGCACTTTTTCGTAGACGCGAACCATGTCGATGACAGGCACGCCTTCGGTGATCGCGGCAATGATTTCGATCCCGGCGTCGACCGCTTCGAGGATCGCATCGGCGGTAAAGGGCGGCGGCACGAAGATCATCGTCGCGTTCGCGCCGGTTTTATCGACAGCCTCTTCGACTGTATCAAAAACAGGAATGCCTTCGACGTTTTGGCCGCCTTTGCCCGGGGTGACTCCGCCGACCATTTGGGTGCCGTAGTCACGACACCCTAGACTATGGAACGTGCCGGCGTTGCCTGTGATGCCTTGGCAGATGACTTTTGTGTTTCCGTCAACCAGAATGCTCATGACCGAATGACTATTGTAGAGAACGTGTAGGAATGGAATGTGGAACCGACTTGGTGATGGTCATCCGCCGCGAATGGCGGCGGATTTGACGCGGTTTTGCCTGTTGCCGTGGCTCATGCCCACGGCTGACTGAGCCCGCCGCATTAACCCGCAGCGGCAGCCACGATTTTCTTGGCTGCGTCAGTGATGTCGGTCGCGTTGATGACATCCACGTCGCTTTCGGCAAGCATCTTGCGGCCTTCTTCGACCTCGGTGCCTTCGAGACGGACGACCAAGGGAACGTTAAAGCCAACCGTCTTGCTCGCTTCGATCAATGCCGATGCAATCGTGGTACAGCGTGCAATTCCGCCAAAGATGTTGACAAGCACGCCCTTGCAGTTGGGGTCCGACAACAAAATCCGAAAAGCTTCGGTCACTTGCTGAGCGTTCGCTCCGCCGCCGACATCGAGAAAGTTTGCCGGTTTGCCACCGTGGTATTTGATGATGTCCATCGTCGACATCGCCAAACCTGCACCATTGACGAGGCAACCAATGTTGCCTTCGAGTTTAACGTAGCTAAGTCCCGAATCGCTCGCACGCACTTCGCTTGGTTCTTCTTCGGACAAATCGCGTAGTTCGAGCAAGTCCTTGTGGCGGAACATCGCATTGTCATCGAAGGTAATCTTCGCGTCCAAAGCAACCATTTCACCGCTGCCGGTGATCACAAGCGGGTTGATTTCCGCCATCGCACAATCGTAATCGACAAAGAAGCGGCAAATCGCTTTCATAAATTTGAAGGCTGCCTTGGCCGCCGCGCCTTCGATTCCCAGCTTTTTGCAAAGCTTGCGAACTTGGAACGCATCCAAACCCACGGCGGGGTCGAAATGTTCCTTGAAGATCAATTCCGGAGTTTCTTCGGCAACTTTTTCGATCTCCACACCGCCTTCGGTGCTGACCATCAATACCGGGCGAGACGCTTCGCGGTCGACCACGATGCCGAGGTACAATTCGCGGGCGATATCGCAACCAGCTTCGACAAAGACTTGATTAACGACTTTGCCTTCTTCGCCGGTCTGGATGGTGACCAACGTTTTGCCGAGCAAACCGTTCGCAGCCGCACGCGCTTCGTCGGCACTTTTGACGAGCACAACGCCGCGTTGCTCTGGGGTATCGATAATGGTTCCCTTACCGCGTCCGCCCGCATGGATTTGGGCTTTGACAACAGCAATGGAACCGCCGAGTTTGTCAAATGCGGCAGCCGCTTCGTCAGCGGTCTTTGCGACATGTCCTTCTAAAACCGGCACACCAGCTTTGCGGAACAGTTGCTTGCCTTGATATTCGTGAATCTTCATCGACTTTAAGGGGGCTTTCGCGCTCGCGCACAAGGGAAACGTTTCCGAGAAGCTAAAAATATACGTTTCCAACGCGAACTGAGGAACCATAGCGCCAACTTTGTCAGGCCTGGAAGTTCCAAAAGTTTTGCCGATTCCTCTTCACACGCTGCTGTCAGCCCGATTGCCGCCAAATTTTGACGGAAATGTTCTCAAGAACGGAATCCTCGCCCCACCCCCATCATGCCATCAACGCTGAAATTGCCTCGGCTTTGACTAATTCACGGGGTTGATTCAGGTGGTTGTAGACGATTGTCTCTGGCGCAATTCCAAAGCTGTGGTAAATCGTCGCTAATAGCTCTGCCGGATGCACTGGGTTTTCCAGCGGTGCCGACGCGGTCTTGTCGCTCTTGCCGTGGATGTACCCGCGTTTGGTTCCCGCCCCCGCCATCACCGCGGTGTAGCAATATGGCCAATGATCGCGGCCGTCATCGCTGTTGTTATTTCCGCTGGTGCTGACGCCCCGCTGAGGACTGCGACCAAATTCGCCTACCGCCACGACCAACGTGTCCTCGAGCAATCCGCGAGTATCCATGTCGGTGATCAGAGTCGACAATGCTGAATCAAGCATCGGAGCCGATTGGTCTTTCATCCGTTTGCTAAGCCCGGTGTGGTGATCCCACGAGTGATTGTCGCTGTTGGCGACCTTGGGCCAAATGACTTCGACCACACGAGTGCCCGCTTCGACCAATCGTCGAGCCAACAAACAACTCTGACCGAAGGTATTGCGTCCATAAGCGTCACGGATCTCGTCGGATTCGGCTGACAAATTAAACGCATCGCGTGCACGCCCCGAAACGATCAATGACAACGCTTGGTCGTAGTACTGATCCAATTCGAACGACTCAACCGCCTCGTTGATCTGAGGCATCTGTGCATTCAAGAGATCCCGGAGTCTTGCTCGCCGCTGCAACCGGACGCTGAACACCTCCGGACGCAATTGCAGATCATCGATCTTGATGCGGCTCATCTTGTCCATATCCATGTCGTCTCCATCGGGATAGAGCGTGTACGGATCAAACGCTTTGCCGAGGAACCCCGCAGTACCTCCCTTGCCGACGACGTTGGATTCTTGAAGCGGTCGCGGCAGCATGACAAACGGAAGCATCGGTTCATCCAACGGACGCATCTTGACGATGTTGCTGCCAAAATTAGGAAAGTCCTTTGGCGATGGCGGTTCGAGCTGCCCCGACGGACTGACCTTGTCGGTCGTATAGCCGGTCATCATTTGGTAAATCGCCGCGGTGTGATTGAACAAACCATTGGGCGTATAAGACATCGACCGAATCATCGTGAAGCGATCGTTCACCTGGCTCAGTTGCGGTAGGTTTTCAGTGAACTTCACTCCAGGGATCTTGGTGCTGATCGGCTTGAAAACACTCTTGGCGTTATCGGGCAGATTTTCTTTGGGATCCCACAAATCCAATTGGCTCGGTCCGCCCTGCAGATACAGCAGGATGATGCTCTTCGCTTTGCCCCATCCCGGACCGCCGACATGTTTTTCCGAAGCCGCCGCGTTTTGCATTTTCAACAGTGATGGCAATGACAAACCGAGCATGCCACAACCACCCACTCGCAGAAACGTGCGACGTGTTGGCGAGAGATGCGGATCGCAAAGATCTTTGGCTTTAAACCCTTTGAATGACAACATCGTTCGTTCTCTCGGTTAATTGGGACGGCGGTGGAGGAGGGCTCAGTGATTGAACAGGAACGCAGGGCTATTGATCAGCGCCCACGCCAAATCTTCGGCCGCTGTCAAACGGACATTGCCGAGTTGTTTCGTGCTTTCAGCAAGATCTTTGCGAAGCTGGACCAATGCAGGATCGTCTGCGGTTGCGATCGACAGATTCTCTTGGCGTTGCTGCAATTTCACCAGCACCGGGTCCGCTGGAACCGGCTTACGCGCTTCGGCCAACGACGCACGCAAATCGGCAATCGCTGGGTCGGTGGCCGCCCCATAGTCGATGATCAACTTGGTCACCGCTTCGCTGCGCTGGTCCGACGGAGTGGATAGCGCCGCGGCAATGGATTCACTCTGGCTGAGCGGAATGTCGCCTTGAGCCGTGGTGGCCGAGATGCGAAATAAACCCAAACGATGTTTCACTGCGTTGTGGAATTGATGTAGATCAAACGTCAAAGTACATCCGTCGGGATTTGCAATCGGAGTTTTCAATTGAAACGTCGCCCAGTGCACGACGCCTAACGAAGGAGATACGGCCCATCCGCCTTGGTCATTTGTTTTCCCATCAAACGTAGTGCTAATGTCAAAACCACTTTGGGTGAAATCGGCTTGTGCCTTGGCAATTTCGACCTTTTCCGGCTTTTGAACTTTGCCGTTGTTTTGCACATGGATGACCAATTCGGTAACGACAAAGTTACCGTTGTCGGGCAACCCGGGGCCGCCGGCAGGCAGATCGGCAGCCGGCAAGGCTTCCAACCGAAACCCCGTGATCTGCTTCAGCGTCGTCGGCATCTTGATCGTGTAGATGCCTTTGTCGGCGCTGCCCGATGCTCGGACGGAACGGTCTGGCTGCGGCGTCAACACCGCTTTGTTCGATGCCGACAATTCGCTCGCCGCTAAAGGATGCCATTCGACATTGGACGCACCGGCAAATCGTTTTTCGGTAGTCGTGATCAAGTTGTCTTGTGCTTCATTCAGTGCTTTTTCAGCCGCGGCGACCCGTTTGGCTCGCTCTTCTTCGAGCCGTGTTCGTTCGGGCTTGATTGCCTCGGTACGCTTGGCAATCTGCGAGACAACCTCGGCAAGTTTCGTTTCGCGAACGGCTTCGAGTTCAGCCCGTCGAATCTTCCAATCGGCTTCGGACTTCGCAACCTGCTTTTGCAAAGCATCGTGATCCGTTTGAACTTGGCCGATAATGCTCTGAAACGCCGTGACTTCGGGTTCGCTGGGGCGACGTCCGATCGCTCGCAAGAAAACCTCTTCGGCGAGTGTTTCGTCATCAGGGCAGTCTTGGACGATTTTGGCAAGTTCGTTTTGCGGATCCGAGATCGCGGTGCCAATTGTCGGGCCACTGATCAGTGCCATCACTGGTCCGAGCTGTAGATCCGAGGAACGTTCACATTCGCATGCACTTTCGCGAGCCGGTCGTCCCAGGTTCTGCAGGAATCCATCGGCAAGCTTCACCCCGGAATCGGGTAACGCCGCGGCACGTGTTCCCTTGGCCATTCCGGGAATCGAGCTGACCGCTCCGGTGACCTGATGCACGGCATCGTAAATCACTTCGGCTGGCAATCGCCGTGGCATTGCATGCGAGTAATTCAGATGATCGTCTTCGTTTAGCGGATTCGACTCGATACTCAATTGATAGGTCCGGCTATTGCAAATCAAACGATGCATCGCCCGCGTATCGAACCCAGATTCAACAAAGTGGTCGGTCAAGAAGTTCAACAGTTCCGGGTTCGTTGGCGGATTGCCGGCGCGAATGTCGTCGATCGGTTCGATCAAGCCAACGCCAAGTAGATAGCCCCATAATCGGTTGACATAACTACGAGCAAAATAGGGATTGTCGGCATCGGTCATCCAGCGTGCAAGCTGCTCGCGACGCGACGCATCGTCGCTCGTTTCATGTTCGACGGCAAACGGAAAATCGGGGGCAACGATATCCCCGGTCCTGCCGTGCTTGATTTCACCATCGGCTTTGTCGGCCACGATTTCAAATAGCGGCTTTGCACCTTCGACCGCCGACCCACCGATCTTGCGATTACCTGACGCTGGATCTTTCTTCAAATCGACCTGAGCAAAGTAGGCGGACAGCTGAAAGTACTGGTCTTGGGTCCACCGTTCAAACGGATGATCGTGGCACTTGTTGCAATTGAAGCGGATGCCCAAGAACAAATGCGTGGTGTTTTCCATCGTATCCTCAGGCGTCCGCAGCACTTTGAAATACGAAGCTGGAGGATTTTCGTTGTTCGATCCGCTCGCCGTTAGCACCTGGCGAACAAATTGGTCATAAGGCCGATTTTCAGCAACACAGGTGCGAATCCATTCTCGAAACTTCGTGCTGCCTTCGACGCCAAGAAATTTTCGATTGACCTGCAATAGGTCGCACCATTTGTTAGTCCAGTAGGCAACATAGGGCTCACTACCGATCAAGTCATCAATCACCTGGGCTCGCTTCACGCGTGATTCGGTCGAGTCCGCTAAGAACGATTTGACCTGTTCGCTCGTAGGCAACAATCCCGTCAAATCAAGATGGACACGGCGAAGGAATGTCGCGTCATCACACAGCGGACTTGGCACGACTTTGACTCGCTGCCATTTTTGGGCGACCAGTTCATCGATCGTGTTGTAGGTGACCAGTGCGGGATCTTCGTAGCCGGAGCGATCGCCCATCACGGTCAACGTTGTCGCGGCGTAGGCCCCTTCGAAACGAGCGAGGATGGGAGCTTCGCCACGACGAACCGCCGTTAGCAGTCCTTTTGCATCGGCCGTGGCAACCTCGGAATTCCCGCTTTCGATAAACGCCTCGCGGGTAACGTCACGCACGGTGCCGTTGCGATAGGTGGCAACCACGCGGACTTGTTGACGCGACTTGATCGCCTGGACAGTAGGATTGGCGGGAAAAATTTCGATCGACGCAACACGCGGTGACTGTAGATTGACTTGGCTTCCATCAGCAATCCAGCGACGTAGGATGGCATGATTGGGATCTCCGTCGACCATCAGCACGCCACCTTGATGCGGCGTCAAACCAAGCGGTTTTCTCAGCATCAACGAATCGTCTGGCGAAGCCGGGTTGATCCGCCGAGCCGCCAAGTCGTCTTTGAGTGCTCGCAAGTCGAACACGGGATCATAACCCCGAAGCGACAAACGAAATCCATTTTTGCCTTTCTGGGCTCCGTGGCAGGTTCCTTGATTACACCCTAAGCGACTGAGCACGGGATTGACGTCGTGAATGTAATCGACCGCCCCGGCGGAGACGTCATTGTCGTCCAAGCGGACTTCGACAGGAACGGTTTTTGTTAGCTCGCCAACGCGAACCACGAACTCGCCGTGCCCTTGATCGATCGGTCGAATCAAACCACGTTGATTGATTGCAATCAGCGGGGGAACGCGGACGTCGCAGTGACGCGTTACATCCACGATTGTCTCGTCCGTCAGCGTCGCCATCACCACGATTTGGCTATAGGCATACGGAGAATCCAATCGGATCGTCTCGGGATAGACCGTCAATCCGCGAGCAGCTTTAACATTTACGGCCAAATCAGCATCCATCGCCGCCCCATCCGGCAACGACGCTTCCTTCGTGGCCTGCATCTGCATCCACGCCTTGGCATCAAAAGCACTGTGTAGGGCATTCGTTTCGGATTCGATCGCAACAATTGGAACCTCGGACACTCGTGATCCGTCGGCATCCATCCGCCGCAGCACCGCATCGTTACCCGAAAACATCAAACGGTTGTCACTCGAGAAACGAATCGCGTAAACTGCCGCGGTATCGCTACTCCACCTCGCGATCTCGCTGGTTTCCTTGGACTGATAAGCCGCCAGCAATTGTTTTTCTTTGGCCGAGCGTTGTGGTGCCCGTTTGGCCATGATTTTTTTGACTTCGTCCGACAAGGTCCCCACAAAGTCGTACTTCCAAACACGTACTTCGCTGCGACCATCAAGCGTCGACGCAGCGGCTAAGCGAGAGCCATCGGGGCTGATTGCGACGCTAAAGATTCGGCCAGGCATTTCTGGCAGATTGCGGATCAAGTTGGCATCGTCGCCAATTTTGCGAGCGGTTTCGCGGAACACACGGTAAACCTTGGCAACACCGTCCGCACCGCCAATCAAGATTTCGTTTCGCTCGGGATGGATCGCAATACTATTGAGTCCCCCGGACAATGCTCCCGGAGTGATCGAGGTGATGTTGTCCACAAACCGCTCGGTCGCAACTTCGGTTAACTTGCACGACATGTCGCGCGCGACCGAAATCAAATGAGTTCCATCGGGTGTGAACACCGTGTCGCGAACCCAATCGTCATGCGCCCCTTGAAACAGCACCTGTTCGCCCGATTCAGTATCGATGGCGCGAACGACATTGTCCGTTGCACCGAATGCAAGCTTGCTTCCATCCGGTGACCAGCTAGCGCCGCTGAGGGTGTCATGTGTCATCGGCAACGACATGCGTAATTCATGTGCTGCGACATCCCAGATTTGTACTTCGCCTTGTACCCCAGGCGTTCCTCCGATCGCGGCGATCCGTTTCCCATCAGGCGAAAAGCGGACCGCATTGATACGTGGACTCATTCCTATCAATCGCGAGATGGTTTCCCCGTTCTCGCTATTGAGCAGAATGACTTCGTGAAACCCCGCGACGGCAATCTGTTTTCCGTCGGGTGAAACATCGATCGAAGGCAGCGTCGGTGGACCGACATATACGGGCGGATTGTCGGGGGTGAACACTGGCTCCGCGGCAGCTTGCGAATCGTCCTGCGCTCCGTCGGCGATCCACTGCCGTATCGTTTCGATCTCGATTGCGTGTAGTGGCTCGGCCGGAGATTTCGGCATCTCTGCATGCCCATCGACGGGCGTGATTTGGTCGATCAAATAACTCGCGTCGGGTTTGCCTGGCACAATCGCCGGCGATCCACTCTCACCGCCTGTGACCAACGACCTAAAATCGGTCATGCGGTACTGGCCGAGCTGCTTAGCGGCCTGATGACATCCAAAACACTTGTTGCGAAAAATGGGCTCAACGTCCCGAGCGTAACTCGGCGACGGCTTGGCAGCGGTGGACTCGTTCGCGACTAAGTCCACGCAGATCAGGGAAACGACTGCGAACAAGATCGTTCGATAGGCCATGGCATTACTCGTGCTGACAGAGTTCGGCTGACAGAGTTCGTTTGCACGCAGGTCTCTGTATGCAATGCCAACAGCGTTTTTCGACTTCGTGCTTGTGCATCAGCATCAAACCAGAAGCAGTGAGAGCGATTGGATTTCAGAGAACAGCGAGTCTGATAACGCCAATCCAGTATCAGTACGCTACAGCCTGATACGAGTAGCCCAAAGAATGGGCGGGCGGGAGTCGGTCGGATCTCGCTTAGCGTGAGATCACAAACCGCTAATTCATGATATCGGGAGCTTCGTGCTCGTCAACACTTTTGACGCCGTGTAAACTCTGATTGTTCGAGAATTCGAAATCCGAAAAAAACGACATTGGATCGCACTCGATTCCTACAAAACCTCACCTTTAACCTCCCTCCGATCGTTGAGAGACCTCATGAAACGTAGCGTTTTCCACTCTTTGACTCGCCTTACCCTGCTGAGCGGCCTCGGATTATCGGTCGCATTTTCGGCTTCATCGCTCGCCGCCGAAGAGTACCTCAACGGGA
>NZ_ANOG01000371.1 GCF_000346295.1 Rhodopirellula maiorica SM1
TGAAAGCCGCGCTAGATGTGCGGCACCAGGTTGCTAAGCCAGCCGGCAACAACCGTGATCGAATAGAAGCTCACGAACAATGAAAAACGAATCGATGTGTTTCAGCGGAGGGCAGTTTGCCAAAGCGGCCGCTCGGCCGTCGGCAAACGTTTCGTCGAATCACATCGCAACGATCACCCCAATCCAAGAGGGCCCGAAATCGTCTATTTCGTGGTAGGTCTTCTGACTCACTGCCGACCGAGTTCTCGCAGCCTTCTCACTCCGATTTCCTGTTGACCAGGTCTCTAGAAGCAATGGCGTTTTAATGAAAGAGTTTCGATTGGGATGCATTCAGTTCACGCATCCGAAGGCAGTTCACAGCGGCTGGACCATCCCGGAATTTCACCGGAGTTCCCTGTTCACTCGCAAGTGTAGATTCACTGCGAGTCACCACGAACGCCTAAGAATCTAGCAGCTGACGCGAGGACGTCAATGCTTTGCTAGCACAATGTTGCTTAATTTATACTGGCTGGCAGTTAGCCTGTTTTTTCCGTCATTTTTGCTGTAATTATGTGATCCGGCGTGGGGGCGAAACAGCCCCGTCGCGTGACGGGGCAAGACTCGAATTGAGAGAAACGATCACTCGACCGCAGCTATTTAATTTCGACGATGTCGAGATTCGTAAAGCGTCCGATTGACATGTTCGCGCCACCGACCATCACCATTGATGAGGGATCAAGGGGCAGCATACAGTGAAAGAAGCGTCCGGGATCGTAGCTGCCGACGATCTCCCAGTCGTCGCCCTCATCGGTCAATCGCTGGATCGTGCCGTTGACGGTGCTGACGTAAAGATGTCCGGCATGCGATTGAGCCCAGCATCCAAAACCGGTCATCGCTTCGCCAATCAGCGAAGCTCCCTTGGACCATTGATTGGACTTTGGATCAAAAATATCGACCTCGGTGCTCGGCCCTTGTTCTTGGTCCATGCCGCCAACAACATAGACTCGTCCGTCGTGTGCGGCGACCGACAATGCACGTCGTTTGAACGGAGGCGCTGCAATCGGTTTCCACTGTAAAGGTTGCTGGCTTAGATCGGCGGTCCAAGCGGTGTTGTGCCATTGAGTTTCGTTTTCGCCCGACATCGCCCAACCCCCAACGACATAGACTTGATTGCCGATCACCGTAGCGGCGTGCGACGAACGCGGTTCGGGAAGCGGGGTGTCGTCCTTCCATTGTTTGGCATCGATGTCATAGCGGCTGACCGTCGCTTGCGATTGCAAATTGTGCGTTTCGCCTTCATCGTTCAGCGCGGTAAAGCCACCGATTCGAACCACCGAATTACCGTGACCGACCATCGCCAAGCCCTGCAGCTTGGGACCCGAGGGCAGCGAGTTCCACGAAGCTCCATCGGGTAGGTCGAGCGACCAAAATGCGTTGGATTGCTCGGCGGTGGAATACGAGTGAGCGTTTCCAACATGACCGCCGTAGACAAACAACGTTCCGTTTGCGACCGTGCCCCCGAAACTGGTGAGCTCAGTTGGCAGTTCAGGAAGTGACGAAGTTTTGACAGCTACCGACGATTCATTTGATTTCGTCATTTTCGATTCACGGGTGTGGGCCGAGTCGTTGTGGTTTGCTTTCCCATTGATCTGCGGCCGAGGAAACGTGACGGTCAGATAGTTGCTGGTCGCTTGAAAGGACTGTTCTTTGAACGTACCCGAAGCCTGCTTGTCCGTGAAGCCAACCAGGATCGCATTCAAACCGGGTTCGACTTGTTGGTTCGTAAACGTTACGACGCCATTTTCGTCCGTTTTTGCCGATCCTTCCTCGTGCCCTTCGTCGCAAAACAGTTTGACTTCGGCGTCGGAAAGTGGTTTTTCTTGCCAAAACACTGACACCTGGATTCCGTCTTTGTCCGCGGTGACTTTGGCGCGAAGTTTGTTTGGAATGTTGCCAGTCGTCCAAGTGGCCGGATCCAAACTCGGGAAATGCTGGACGTAATACACCAATTTCGAACCGTGGTAGACGCCATACGTTTGTGTTCCATAGATGCATCCAGTCGGCTTAACCGAATGTGCGGATCGCAAACCCACCAAATCATCGGTCGAGACTGGTTGCAATTGAAGCGGTTTCGTTTGGTCTTTGCTGTGAGCATGTTTCAGCTCAAATTGCGACATCGATTCGGGAAGATGGTAGGTGCGATCATCCAGGCCTTCGCCGAAAAACAGGATCGGTTTTCCTTCGTCGTCCAGAGCAAGCCAAGGAAAGTGGGCGTTCGCGGATTGCGGGGCGAGCAAACTGAGCAAGACAACTAGGCAGGCAATTGAGCGGAGGTAGGTAGGTTTCATTTTGATATTTTTTAAGAGAGGATTTTGCAGAGGATTATGCATCGAGTAAAAGTGGAAGGAAAAAAGACAGACGCGAAGCCTATCCCACGTTGTTACTACAGATCGATTTGCAGCGGGCTCTCGCACTGCGGTGTGATCTCGATACGCTTGGTTGTCTCGGCGGTCGACTTGCGAAGTGAAGTCGGGGATCGGGGCGCACCGAATTTCCGTGCTGCTTGGCGTGGGTCTTGCTCGGCCACCTCGATGATGGCTTCGATCGATGCTTCGTCGGGATTCACCCGCACGATGTATTCTCCGGCGTAGGGCCCCGTGTGTCGAGTAAAAGCAAAACGTCCTGCTTCGATTCGTGTCGTCACGGGAGCAGCCGATTCCGATACAGGCGTCAAAATCAACGTCGCATGCTCGATCGGTTTGCCTTCGGCTTGGATGGTTCCATGGATTGCAATCCGTTCGGGTTCCGGCTCGCTGCATCCACTTGCGATTAAAATCGCGATGCCCGAAAACGCGTGAGCGAGGAAAACCCAAGGTTTTCGCCAACTCATTGCTCGTCTCCGGAAATTACTTCGTGACCATTCTTGCTAGCTAGTGCATTGTAGATTTCATAGTCAATCGAATCGGTCATGAAGCGTGTGCTGCCGTCGGCATAGACGAAATGAGCACCACCGATGTGTTGACTGGCAAATCCACCGATGTTGGCCGCGGTGTGGACATTTAGCGGATACAGCGTTGTCCCCAGTGCAATTTTGGGATAACCGACGACCCAGCGAGCGGTGCCCCATTTGACGGTTCCAACCATATCGCTTGGCAACGTACTGCCACTCCAAACGTAGTCGTTGTAGTTATAGACGGTCTCGCCCAGAGCAATGGTTGACGAGGTCCCATCCAAGCAATCGCGGAATCGATTCGGTGGGTTTTGATAGCCGTACGATGGCCAATGCAGTCCAAACAATCCGTCGCCTTTCTGCATGTAATCGTCAGTCCCCTCGCACCACAAATAGCTGGAGGGGCCGCCGGTTTCGACAGGCCGACCATTAGTCCCAATGCGAGTGTCGGGGGCTTCACGGTTCAAGATCATCGAAGGGCACAAGTAGGTAGCGATCTGCTGTGACGAAACGTTTTCGTTGTAAGGATCGCTATAGCTCTTCGAGAAATCCCACTGCTGGTAGTTGTTTGATTCCTCCAGATGTGACAGCACCGAGACAAATGGGCTGATAAAGTTGCTCTGGATGCTACCGGCCGGGAACTGGCCAAAGGTGCCGTGATAGTTGTGTGCTGCCAGCACTATTTGTCGCATGTTGTTGGTGCACGACATTTTGCGTGCCGCTTCGCGAGCGGCCTGGACTGCGGGAAGCAACAGTCCGACTAAGATCCCGATGATCGCGATGACCACCAGCAATTCGACCAGGGTAAAGCCGCCTTGGAGGCGACGCGGCGAAAACGATTGATCGGTGCCCTGAAAACGGACAGACCGAGTGCGCGAGAATGTCATCATGTAACTCCTTCATTGAGCCTACGGGAAAGGAACAAACTCTCGATGTTCAACATGAACACGAGAACTGCATCCGAGCGTGGCTGGCTAAGGAGTCGTAGATCCGGGCGTCGACGTCCGGGGCTCTTGGCTTGCTGCGTCGTCAGAATCGAATCGCTAATGCGAATCAGTCTCAACAAGTATTGTGTTGCGGAGGATTTTTCGCAAGAATGGCTGAGTAAAAAAAAGCGAAAACCCGCAAGCCACTTAGAAATAGCGACAAATGACGAATCAAGATGAGCCGTTGTCGTCCGGTTCCGAAAAAAGTTCGGAGGCTGGCGGTGTCTGGAATAGCAAAATTGCACCCAAAATCGTGCGATTCAAAGATCTTTCTCGCTGTGGGGACGAGATTTGGATCGAACACGAAGGGATGCTTTACCGGCTGCGAGAAACCCGCCAAGGCAAGCTGATTTTGACCAAGTAAGGTAGCGGAACCCAATGAGTTGCAGGCTCCTGCCTGCCGAGCGTGGCAAAACGAGGCGGGAGCCTCGAAAGCAGTGCGTTCCTAGGCCGGAGCCTCAGGAATGAGCCTTTTTTCTAGGATGGCTCGCTCGGCCAACCTTTGGTCAGCACGCGTTTCATCGCCGCGAGCGTTTCTTTGCTGACATGGTGCTCGATCCCTTCGCTGTCGGCGGCCGCCGTCGCCGCACTGACTCCCATACGCCGCAGAAAACTTTCCACGATTTCGTGGCGTTGCCGTGACTGCGTCGCCAATCGTTTTCCCGCGGTGGTGAGTTCGATTGGTTGATAGGGCTCGGTCACGACAAAACCATCACGCTGCAAGCGGCCGATCGTATTATTGACCGTGGCATGGGTGACTGAGAAATGTTTGACAAGGTCAATCGCTCGGCAAACGCCTCGCTCGCTAATCGCGTCGGCGATCGCTTCGACATAGTCCTCGGCAACCTCGCTGGCGTGGTCCGATCGAATTCGTTGATAAGTCTTCGATGGCAAATTTAGGTTCCCTTTGTATGCCCCAAGTGGTGCAAAGACCACCCGCAATGTTCTTTTATGGTAGCTCCATAGCTTAACAAAATTGTTTTCACGCTGAATCCCCTTGATTGTCTCTCTCTCGATCGGTAGACTTGGCTCATGAAGTTAGCTGGGGCTAACATTTGTTTGGTAGGCAGCCGAGAACACCGTAGCAATGAACGCAGAGAACGGATGTTCATTTTTTTAGCGACCATAAGTTAGCACAGGCTAACTTATGGTCGGCTGCTGAAAATCAAACAAGTGAAATCAAACGATGTCAACTGAAAATAGAGGTTTCGAATGCGGACGTTCAACTGTTTTGTCGTGGAACGACAATTCGTTTCCGGAAGTTTTGGTCTGGATAGATCAACGATCGATCATGGGAGTCGCCGCCGTGTCGCATTCACGCTAGTGGAATTGCTGGTGGTGATCGCGATCATTGGGGTGTTAGTTGGATTGCTGCTTCCCGCGGTCCAAGCGGCACGTGAAGCGGCGCGGCGCATGTCGTGCAGCAACAATTTGCGACAAGTGGGGTTGGCGGCACAAAACTATCATTCGGCTTACCAACGATTTCCCGCTGGCTATGTTTCGCATCCCACACGTGATGGTTCGGCCCCGGCATCGGTCATGATGGATCCGATCACGTGGGATGCGGGGCCAGGATGGGGCTGGGCCGCCGGACTATTGCCGTTTGCCGAAGGAAACGCGTTGGCAGACAGCCTGCGGTATGATCAACCAATTTGGTCCTCGTACAATCAGCAGGCGATTTCCGCGACCGTTCCGATGTTCTTATGCCCGAGTGCGACCGGTGGCGATGAGCCATTCGAAGTAAAAGACGAAGCAGGAAATCCATTGATGATCGCCGGACAAACGATGACACTGGGGCGTAGCCATTATGTGGCAAGCCACGGCCAAGAAAGCTGTTGGGGTGAATGTGGTTCGGCCGCCACCGGCGAAGTGTTTACGAACATTTATACGTCAACGACCAAAATCGTTCCGATCAACGGCGATGCCGCCAACGTCGCAGACGGACCATTTTTCCGCAATTCTAAAACACGCTTTCGCGATGTGCTCGATGGAACATCCAATACCATTTTCTTCGGCGAACATAGCTCTGCGTTGAGCGAGAAAACTTGGGTCGGTGTCGTTCCAGGCGCGTTTACGCATCCGCGTTTTTTGTCACCAGAGAATGGTCCCGACGCCGCTGCGACTCTGACATTGGTCCACGCAGGACCCTCCGGTGGTGAGCTTGATATTACCGGCAGTCCCATCATTCATCCGGTCAACTTTCCCACCTATCACGTCGGGCAAATGTACTCTCAACACCTCGGTGGCGGCTACGTTTGCATGGGGGATGGTTCGGTTCGGTTTGTCACCGATTTTGTCGATTTGTATCTATGGGCCGAACTGTCCAGTATGGATGAGCACGAAGTCATCGATTGGGAGAAGTTTTAATGACGCGCAATTCTAGCAGCACAAATTCAGATTCAAACCTCAAAGTCATCGCGGTTGTCATCTCAGTCGTGTTTGCCGTTGTCGCAGCCGCTTGGTGGATGTCGCATACGCCCGTTGAACTTGACGAACATGGTTACGATGTCACGATTGCCCTCTATCGAGTTTGCAATCAACGCAGTAGCGAAGGGTTGCAGCAGATCGAAGAACAAGTGCGAGAACTTGAAGCGAGCCAAGGGACGCTAGGCGAATCGCACCAAGTGATTCTCGATTTGATTGCGACCGCGAAAGCAGGCGACTGGCAAGACGCTGCCATCGCATGCCGTCAAGCACTCGAAGACCAAGTCCAACACTGAATGTGGGATAGGCTTCAAGCCTGTTATCGGGTGTAAGTCACTTGCAATAAAAATCGCCAACAGTTTCCTGAGGTATCACGCTGCAGCAGTCCGTCACTCGCAACGTTCACGCCGGCGAGCCCTCTACCTCACTTTCTTGGCCGCGGGTAATCCGCGGCGCAGAGGGTGAACTGACTCGTGCAATGCGTGTGCGAGGATCTCGAGGCTGTCGACCAAGCGTGGCCCAGGCCGGCTGAAATAGGCCGATCCATCGACGGCATAAACGCGATCATTTTTGACGCACGTGAGCGTTTCCCAGTGTGGGTAGGATTTCAAGATAGGAACGTCTTGCATGGTGCGGGCGATGTCAAAACCGCAGCACGCGATCATCAACACCTCAGGATCCGCAGCGACGATCTGTTCCCAGGTGATCGTGGCCGAACGCTCGCCAGCGACGCCGATCGCTTCGCGTCCACCGGCAAGGGCGACAATTTCGGGGCTCCAGTGGCCTGCACAAAACGGAGGATCGATCCATTCCAATAGCATCACGCTCGGTCGTTTTGCAATCGATGCGGTTCGCGCTGCTACCGCATCGATTCGCAGTTGCAGCTGAGCGATACAGTGTTCCGCACGTGCTAGGCAATCCGCTGCGGAGCCAACTTGGCGAATGCACTGCATGACATCGTCAAGTGAAGTCGGTTCCAAATTGATCACTGGCGGTGATCCCGGCAATGAGCAGGCTGCGGATTGAACTTCGCTTTCGGCTACCGCACACACGTCACACAAGGCTTGCGTGACAATC
>NZ_ANOG01000372.1 GCF_000346295.1 Rhodopirellula maiorica SM1
ACATCACCTCGATCCCTTTTTGCGGCACCTCACGCCAAACCTTGCCCCAGCGAATATCGACCAAGGCAATCGTCAGAAACAAAAACGTCAGCAACAACAGCACCGCGCGTGTAGCGATCCGCAATCGATGATGGGGTGGCACTAATTGCGAGGCAAAATTCGCGGTGGCGAAGCGACGTAAATTGGCTCGCATTCGTACCGCAGCCCAGGCAATCACAACGACGCAGGCCAGTGCGAGCCATAGCCAATTCAGTGCGAAAGGGTTGCCGTATTGAATTTCCATTGATTGATTCCTCTGTTCCCGCCGTTAAACCCACGCTCGAATCAGGACATACTTGACCATCACGCTGGCGGCGATCAAGAACAATGCACAGAGTGCGATCGGTGGAAAGGTGATCGCGTTCCAAGTGAAGGATTGGACTGCGAGTTCGCGATAGTCGGTGAATTGGTGCGATTCGATCTTAGTTTTCTCCAGCTCGTCGATCGCTTCATAGATCGCTTCGAGTGACTGGGTGTCGGTAGCTCTGAAGTATTCGGCACCGGTGGTTTTCGCGATTTCTCGCAGCGTGTCTTCGTCGATATTGACGTCCATCCACTGCACCGTGGCTTCGCCGGTAAAGGGATGCCGCGACGGAAACGGAGCCCGTCCCTTGGTACCCACGCCGATCGTGTAGATTTTGATTCCCATTGTTTTGGCCAGCTCCGCGGCCTGGATCGGATCAAACTCGCCTGCGGTATTTTCGCCGTCGGTCATCAGGATGATGACTTTGCTTTTGACTGAATTTTCCTCACCTGTTTCCAGTGATTGCAGTTTCTCGACCGCCAAGCTGATGGCATCGCCGATCGCGGTCCCATCTTCGCGACGCTGTGTCACGATTTCAGCTCGATTAAGCTGTGCAAGCAAAAATGCATGGTCGAGCGTGGGTGGCGTGATGGCGTCCGCGAAGCCTGCGAACGTGATCAAACCGATCAAGTCGCTAGCACGTCCGGCGATGCCATTTTGATCCGCTTCCTCTTCGTCGCCTTGGACAAAGTTGGCTGCTACGTTTTTGATTGCCGTCAAGCGATCGACGTGGTTACCGTCGATCTTAAAATCCATCGCCTGCATGCTGCCGCTGCGGTCGACGACCATCTCCATCGCGATCCCTTCGGAATCGATCACGGTTTGCTCGCGGCCCACTCGCGGTCGCGCCAAGGCAACGATCATCGCTACGAGCGACAACAGCATCAGCACATCGGGAAGCCAGGCGAGGCGTTGACGCCACGTTGGCCGAATTCCTGCGATGCATTGCGTTGAACTCAATCCAATCGACCATGGTTGGCGTCGGCGAAACATGCCCCAACCAAGTAGCGGCACCAACCCCAGTAGCAATAAGAACCACGGACTCTCAAACATCACACGTCCTCCTTGCTACGCGATTTATCGGACGCAGGCGAATTATTGGACGCAGGCAAACGTTCCAGCAGTTCATGGACGAAACTCTTCGCCTCTTGAACTTTCCGAGTCATTTCCGTCGACGCGAACTGCGGAGGTGCAAATTTGGTTTGTTCCGCATCCACTAGCCAAGCCACCAAGCGTTTTTGAGTTTCACTTGGCAGTGACGACTTGCTTGTGACATAGCGAGTGACCTCGTCGGTGGTCATTACCGACGGGTTCAAACCTTCGCGAGCGATAACATAATCACGCGCGATCTCGGCGAGTTCAAGATACGCCGATCGGTTATCAATCTCGTTAGCTTGCTGACGCAGTTCGAGTGCCGCCACACGTCGTGATGCCCACTGCTTTGGTGTGACTGTTCTTTTCCTCCGCCGTTTCATTGCGATTGCCAGCAAGGCGAATGCAACAAGTGCGCTGGCAATCATCCCCCAGTGAACTGGCGTCGCTTTAGCTTCGGGTTCGATCGGTAACGACGGCTTCATCTGTCGAAACGCCTTAGGGGTATCGTCACTCGACAGCACGCTATTGATTTGGATCGGAATCGGCTTGGTACGCAGCAGGCCTGATTCCGCCGTCGCTGCGTCTCGTAGGACATAGCGGATTTCGATTGCGGGAATCGTTTGCTCGCCAACCGCCAGCGTTTCCAGCGTCATTCGCCTCGTCCAACGTCGTGTTGCCGAATCCGCGTCGTCTAGGACTGGGACCGACGGCATATCGTCGACCGAGACGACGTCAAAGGGGCCGATTGTTTCGGGAGTTGGCGGGAATTCGATTTCGGCATCCACCGGTGCCGTCACTGTGACGGTCAACTTGATCGGGTCCAGCAGCAATGCGTCGTTCCGATCAACCGACGCGTTGACATCCACTGCGTGATCTTGCTCGGCGGCATCGATTCGCGTGAGTCCCACAATCAGAGCAGCGGCGAACACCGCGGTCCGGGCTAGGATCGCAACGCGAAAATGGGGTGGGGTATTAAAGGCATTCAATCGGTTCACCGCTGCCTCTCTCGATGATAGAAGTACTGCTGCAGTGGATGGACAAAATCCTGTCCGGTTTCGAGATAGATCGCTGGCATTCGCATGCGACGAAACGAAGCTTCGAGGTTTTCAAAATGTTGTTGCACCGAATCGGCGTAAGCGCGTCGTACGCGTCGACTGCTGGTGTCCATCGTGACCAATTGGCCGGTTTCCAAATCACGCAAGCGGACCAAACCGATGTTGGGCATCGTCATTTCACGTTGGTCACGGACGACCACGGGAATGATCTCATGCCGGCGACGGGCGACCTTTAGCGTGTTCTCACTATGAGTATCTTGAAAGTCGCTGATCAGAAAAACGACCATCTTTCGGTGTGACGTTCGATTCAAATGTTCGATCGCCGAAGTCAGGTTGGTGCCGCTGCCCACCGGTTGGCAATACAGCAGATCGCGAATCAGCCGCAAACAGTGGCGGGCGCCTTTGCGTGGCGGAATCGATTTCTCTACGCGATCCGAAAACAGCGTCAAACCCACCTTGTCATTGTTCTTGATGGCGGAAAAGGCCAAGGTTGCACCGAGTTCGGCAACCAGTTCCCGTTTGGTTTGTGATTGAGTTCCAAATCCTTGCGACGGGCTGATGTCGACCAACAATTTCACCGACATCTCGCGTTCTTCGCGAAACAGTTTGACGTACGGTTGGTCCGCTCGTGCGGTCACGTTCCAGTCGATGCTGCGAACGTCGTCGCCTATCGCGTACGGCCGAACTTCCTCGAATTCCATACCGGTTCCCTTAAACGCCGAGTGCCATCCGCCGGCAAGCAGATCGTCGACGATGTGGGAGGTGCGGATTTGAATCCGACGAATCTTTTTGAGGACTTCAGGAGGAATCAAAGTTCGTAGGTCTCTTTAATGACAGTCAATGGAGTTGGGAGGTAAACAGTTAGACAGGAGTTTTTAAACACTTCTCGGTGAACGCCACCCATAAACGCTCGTTCCTCAGGCTCCAGCCTGGGAACGCACTGCTGTCGAGGCTCCCGCCTCGTCTTTGCACGCTCGGCAGGCGGGAGCCTGCAACTCATTAGGTTCCCAGGCTGGAGCCTGGGAACCAGTGGTGGTAATTACCAAGAAGTGTCAGTTTTTCAGTACATTAGCCGTTTTCGTTCTAGCCTCGGTTAGGGCGTTCAACCGGCACCAACGCCCGAACGGCGAATGGGATTTCACCCCATAATTCCGGTCTACTCGATTACCCGGTGCCTTACGGTCCACGGCTCTCAAAACAATTTGCACTGCGGTTAGCGTTTAAGGCACCGCGACGGCGTCCAGAATCATCTGCACGATGTGTTCACTTGTTTTCTCTTCCGCTTCGGCTTCATACGTGATCATCACGCGGTGACGCAGCACATCCATCGCGATGTCTTTGACGTCTTGAGGCGTGACGTAGGCTCGGCGATGCAGGAATGCGTTTGCTTTGGCGGCCAATGTCAAGTTGATCGTGGCACGTGGTGAGGCTCCGAACTGAATCCACTGAGCGATCGGCAAACCGTAGACCTCACACTTCCGTGTTGCCATCACCAAATCGACGATGTACTCGGCAATGCGTTGATCGACAAAGACTTGGTCGACAAGATCGCGAGCTCGCACGATCTCTTCGGGCGTGGTGACTGCAACGACCTCGTCCACACGACGTGTTCTCGACATCCGGCTGAGAATCTCGAGCTCTTCGTCGCGAGTCGGATAATCGACGACCACTTTCATCATGAAACGGTCCATTTGAGCTTCGGGCAACGGGTACGTTCCTTCTTGCTCGACCGGGTTTTGGGTTGCCATCACCAGGAACGGGTCGGGCAGCGGGAACGTTTCATTGCCGATCGTGACTTGGCGGTCCTGCATCGCTTCGAGCAGAGCACTTTGCACCTTTGCCGGAGCACGGTTGATTTCATCGGCCAAAATCAAATTGGCAAAGATCGGGCCTTTCTGGACCACAAATTCTTGTTGGGCCGGCCGATAGACTTGCGTTCCGATCAAGTCGGCGGGAAGCAGGTCGGGGGTGAACTGCAACCGCTGGAAATTGGCATGGATCGCTTTGGACAACGTCGCCACGGCAGTGGTTTTCGCGAGCCCCGGTACGCCTTCGATCAACAAATGACCGCCGGTCAGCAGTCCGACCAGCAAGCGATGGACGAGTACCTGTTGGCCGACCAACGTTTTGGCGACCTCGTTGGCCAATCGCTGCATCGGTTCGCCATGCTGTTGGATTTCCGCGACCAGTTGGGAGTCCACCTCTGGGTTTCCGCCGTTGGTTTTGTCCGTGGTATCAGCTTCAAACATTATTTCTCGTTTTTCCAAGGATGCGGGAATTTGGGAGACGTGGCGGTAACGCCGTAACGAAAATGACGCCGTAATTTCAAGATGAATTTTGAGGTAGCAAATCGGATACCAGTGGCGATGAACCGCTTGGTTTGGCGGTTCTACGCCAGGTTTTACGAACTTTCCCAGGAACAGTTCACGATCAACGCGGGGCAAATTGCCCCAAGCGTGTCAGGCCGCCGCGTCGACGATTTGCAGTCAATTCGCGATTCACATTGCTCGATCCGCTCGGTTTTGGTACCTGAGTTGTTGTCGATGGTTGCCTCGGGGCGACATCGTGACGTTCCCCGTTCACAAATCAATCCGTTCACAAATCAACCCGTTCACAAACCAAGCCAATCTCGTGAATTCGGCCACGACGGACGCACCATTCGTTTTCTCGCCCGCGAGCTCGCCGCTCGGCCCAGATGCGGCTGCGCCCTCACACAACCGCACACCCGGCAGTAGCCGGGCCACTGAATCGCTGGTCGATGAAACGCGGCGAGAAATTTCCGAGATGGTTCGCGAGATCGCTTTGGCGGTCCGCAGCGAGCGATCGCGTGCTGAATTTTTTGGCATGTTGGCAGATCGTATCCTACGCGCGATGGCTGCCGAAGGTGTCGTGATCTGGCGAATCGATACCCGTGAGTCTGCTGATTCAAATCGCGAGGGGCCCGCCGAAGAATTGGATTCCCTTGCCGCGGCGACACTGAAGATGAGTGTCGTTCACCGCATTGGAGAGATCACGGACCGCTCGATTCCTGTGGTCTCGATCACCGCCCACGATCGCATGCTGTTAGAAGTCAGTGATGCGGCCCAGCCCGTGGTGGTTCCGGCCACTCCGGACGCGTCCGATCCCGACGTGCCAGCCAATCCCACTCGCTTTCCTGCCGCCGTGGTTCCGATTGAGTGCGAATCGGACAGCACGGGCGAGTCGTATTTGCTTGAAGTATTCTTGGAACAAGAATGTGGAGTGGCCACGCAGCGTGGTTATTTGCGGTTTGTTGCTCAGATGGCCGATCTCGCTGGCGAGTTTCTACGCAGCGATCAGCTTCGCGATTTGCATCGCAGACGGCTTCGAACCGAACAAGTCGATGCAGTGATTGCCTCGATCCACGGATTAGTGAGTCGCGAAAAGATCGAAGCGAGAGTGGTCGACGCCGCTTCGGATATTTTTGGATTTGATCGCGTCGGGCTCTGTTATCTTCGCAATGACGTGGCCGAACTGAGTGCGGTCAGCTATGTCAATACAATTGATTTTCGTGGTGCGGCGGCGAAACAAATGGTTTCGACGTCGGAATCCTTTTACACTCCCGACACCTATGTGGTGTTGGAATCCGACGATTCGGACGAGAAAAACACCGCGACACTGCTGCCTCGCGTCGTGGCCGCTTCGGAAGCTCGTGATTCGCTTTGTCTGGTCGGCTTGGCCAGCACAGACTCGGGCGTCGAATGCCAAAGTATCGCTAATGACCTGCAGCGGTTGGTGAAGCACGCGGGACTTGCGATTCGACATCGAAAGAGTATCGAAGCGATCCCCGGCGGTCAGTGGTTGGTGTCGTTTTCAAACCAAAGCCGTGGTCGCCGCAGCGGAAATTGGTTGGCACGCGGGTTTGCGATCATGATGTTGACACTGATCGCGGTCATAGCGTTGTTGCCGGTGCCGATGGTCGTCACCACCCCCGGGACGCTAAGACCGGAAAAGATTCAGTCCTTGTTTGCGTCGCGCAGTGCGGTTGTTCAGCAAATTCATGTCTCGCACGGCGACCGAGTTCAGCGAGGGCAGGCTCTGTTAACGTTGCACGATCCTGAGCTCGAAAAACAAATCACGACGCTGCTAGGACGGCATGCCGTGCTGTTGCAGAAACAAGCGGCCATCACCACGGCGCTGGTGGATTCGGCATCGCATCGCAGCGATCGCAATGAACAAATTCAGAGCGAGCGAAGTTTGGTTGCCGAAGAACTGCACGCAATCGACGATCAGTTGCAGATATTGACTCGTATCAAAGATTCGCTGGTACTGCGTGCCACCGAAGATGGCGTGGTGGATAGTTGGCAAATCCGACGACGTCTGCTCGGTCGGCCGGTGGTCCGAGGCGACAAGTTGCTCGAGGTGATCGGCGATAATACCGCTTGGTTGGTCGATGCTCGCGTGCCGCTTTCGCGAATCGCATCGGTTCGTTCGTCGCTGCAATCCGAGACGCTGCGTACCGCAGTTCTCATCGATGGCAGTGCGACTCCCAACCACACCGCCGTCGTCCAGCAATTTGGTCCTTCAACGCACAATGTCAAAGACGACACCGACACCAAAGCGGTAGTTCTTCGTATCGAAAACGGTGACGATATCGGTGCTCTGTTTGGTGTGGGCCCGGTCTCCGGATCGCCCGTGCGAGTCCTGTTTCGCTGTGAAACCAAACCCGCGATCGGAGTGTTGTTCTACGACGCGTTTGAGTCGGTTCGCAGCACCATCGGTTTGTATTGGTCGGCAGGTTCCCAAACCACGGAAAACGCAGCATGAAGATACGTCCTTTCGCATCCGGTTGGCTTGCAGTGTTGGCAAGTCTGACAACGCTTTGCAGCGGTTTCGCCGCGGAACACAGCACCATCGAAGTCACGGATTGTGTCGTCCGTTTTGCCGAGGAAGTGCACGTGCCGAGTGTCGAATCGGGACGTGTGGCCGCGGTCAATGTTAAATTGAATGAACCGATCGACCGCAATGCTACGATCGCTCGGTTGGATGACCGCACGCTGAAAATCCGCCATCGGGCTTCGACGTTGCGACTGGATCATTCACGCCGTACCGCCATGGACGATGTCGAACTTCGATACGCGGAAACCGCACTAGCCGAAGCCGAAGCCGAACTCGACTCGAACCGTTCGATCCATAATGACGTTAGCGGTGCGATTCCGCTCAGCCATCTCCGTCGCTTGCGATTAGCGGTCGAACGAGGTGAATTGGAAGTCGCACTGGCTAAGAAGCGACGTGTCGAAGCTCAAGTCGAAGTGGAAATGCGCGAGGCCGATGTCGCGATGCTCGACGACCAGCTTCGCAATCTGGAAATCACCAGTCCCCTGGCCGGCACGGTGTTGGAAATCAGCCGTTCACCCGGCGAGTGGATTGAAAAGGGTGAGGCGATCGCCACCGTTGCTCGCCTGGATCGGTTGCACATTCACGCTCTGGTGCGACAAGAGTCGTTGCCCGCCGGGCAGTGTAAGGGATTACCGATCAGCGTCCACTGGATCGATTCGCACAGCGGTGTCGAGCGAACATTACGCGGCACGGTGTTGTCACTTGATCCGCAAATCCTAGCAGATGCCCGTTATCGATTGCATGCCGAGGTCATCAATCGCCGCGACGAAAATGATCCGTCACGATGGCAATTGGTTCCCGGCACCGAGGTGCGGATGCAGGTGTATGCAAACCAACCGGTCTCGGCAAACGCCTCGACTCCGACGTCGTCACCGAGTGAACGATTGCGTTAGTGTCATTTTTTCAGCGGCTTGTCAATTTTGTGAGCCGTGACGCGTAAGCGGCCGGTTTCTTGTTCATTACCCGGTGCCTCACGGCCCACGGCTCACCAGCGCAATCTGAATTCCGACTAAATCCATATTTCGCTAACTTGTTCCATTACCTAAGTCATCTGCATCACTTTATGTCCAGCACGCCCGCTACCGAGCCGCCGCGATCGAGTCTTCGCAGCGATCTGGATTCGATTCGGATCGACGAGGGACAGCGTGCCGCGCGGCTTGTGATCGACGATGTCAGCGGCCGTTTTTCGCGAATCAGCGAGCGAGCGTGGCAACAACTTTGTCGACGTGACGCCGGCCCAATGTTGTGGAAACAGGCTCACCAAGCCGGTTGGACACGAACGCGTTCAAGTATTGCGAGTCGTCGTTTTTCCTTGCTCGCAATTCGCATCCCGATCGGATCAATTGATGGGATCGCCAATTGGATGGCAGGATACAGCGGAGTCTTGTTCGCTCCGATTGCGATCATGCTATGGAGTGCGGTGATTGTCGCGGCGTTATTGTTGGCGATTTCGCGGAGCCCGCAATGGATTCACGGACTGCAGAACTTGCCGTACTTTCTATCGGCAACCCATTCGCTGTTGATCGCCGCAACCTTCTTGGCGACCAAGACCGTTCATGAATTGGCCCATGCGGTGATGTGTCGCCGGATGGGAGCGCGAAGCAAATCGGTGGGGATCTTTTTGTTTTGTGGCGTCCCTTCGCCCTATTGTGATGTGACCGATGTGTGGCGGTTGCCCTCGGCAATCCGCCGCGCGGCCGTGATGTTGGCGGGAATCTATGTCGAGTTGATCATCGCTGCGATCGCGACGTTTGTTTGGTGTGCGGCGAACGATCCCGCAATCCGGCTGCTGGCGATGAATTTGATGATCGTCTGTGGGGTCAGCACCGTGCTGTTTAACGCCAATCCGTTGATGCGCTATGATGGTTATTTCGTCTTGATGGATTGGGTGCGAAGCACCAATTTGCGGCGTGAAGCCCGCGACTGTTTTCAAGCGACCGTGACCAGCCGAATCGCCGGCGCTGCGTACGGACGCTTCCGACGCCACGATTTCCGCGGCATTGCATTATCGATCTATCACGCGGCATCGTTGGGATATCGCAGTCTAATTTTGATTGCGATTGCAACCTTGCTGCTTAGCGTGGCCGACGCGATCCATTTGCGATTTGTCGCGGTGGTGATAGTGACGTTAGCAGCAACCGCCATGCTTTTGCGTCAAATCAAGTCACTTTATGTTGTTCTACGAGGCGAGGGACATTGGATGAGAGTTCGTTCGTGGCGACGTTTCGTCGTGGTGTTAACGCTGGTAGGAATGCTGATCGCGGTACTGCTAATACCCGTTCCTCGATACCGTCACGTGGTTGGGATCGTTGACGCGGCGGACGCCGTCAACGTGTTTTTACCACCCGACAGCCAAATCCAAACGGTGGCGACTGAGGTAGGAGAACACGTTCGGGAGAAGCAGTTGCTCGCCACACTGGCGAACAGCTACGAATTGATCGAACAGGCCCGGCTTGATGGCGAATTGCGACTAGCCGAATTGCAGACCATCATTGCACGTCGCAGCGCACTGGATCGCCCTCAGGTGGCCACAAAGTGGGCGACGCTGCAAGCGGCAGAAGACTCGGTGAAGATGTTATTGAACGATGTCCACAGGCGACTTGATCAAACCAATGTCGTTGCGCCGGTTGCCGGGACGATATTGCCGCCAAGCCCTCGCACCGAAACGACCGGTGATGCATCTTCGATCTGGATGGCTGGCCAAGTGGGCGGCCTCGCCGATTCGCGGGAACCTTGGTGCCGGATCAGTCCGCAGGGACAGCGGCAGGCAATTTTTCGTATCGATGCTCGTGACCACGACAAGATTATCAAGGGGAGCGAAATTTGCGTCCATTTGCAGAACGGATCGACCGAAGTGTTTTCGACCGAAATCCAATCGGTGTCCGCAATCGAAATTGACTCGCAATCGATCACCCAAGAGGCAAACTATCAAATTCTGTGCCCCTTGCCTAATTCCGATTCGGCCGAGATGATGGATTCACTCGGCGCCACGTGCTCGGGGGTCATTCGTTTGCCATCACGTGCGATTGCTGCGGATCTTGTTTACTGGATCAGCGAGTTTGTTCGTGGCCAAATCTAATTCGAATCAGGATCGCCGCGAGACGATGGCTCAAATGCCCGAGCCTTCGCAGCGGTTGCCGATCGAGGTCAGCCCGGGCCCGCACCCCTGTTTGCTGTCGCTCGAGAAACTGCTGGACGATTGTGAACTGAGGACTCAGCGGCGAAGTGGACCAGGAGGCCAGCACCGCAATAAGACTAGCTCGGGTGCATTCCTATTACACCGGCCTACGGGAATCGTAGCCGAGGCGACCGAGAAGCGAAGCCAAGCCCAAAACCGCGATGTCGCACTTGAGCGTTTGCGCTACTTGTTGGCGATCGAAGTTCGCACGACGTCTGTATTTGATCAGCCCGTGCCGGATCTCGAGACCGAGTTTCGAGAGCGGTTTCTCGGGAACGTCAAACGGATGAACGAACGCAATGTCGACAAGCCCGCCGTATTAGCACTGCTGCTGAATGACCTTCACGCCACAGGTGGACAACCGAGCTTGGTCGCCAAACGCTGGAAATGCAGCACCAGTGCGATTGTCACCATGCTGCAATCGGTGCCCCCGGCGTTCGCTTTGGTCAATCGGATACGTCACCACCACGAACGGTTGCCGCTGCGGTAGCGTGGGACTAATCGGCACAACCCGATCGATCGTTCGCGGGATCGCTGGGGGGCGCTGGGTCGATTTTATTCCGCTGCATGCGAATGAATTTGCATAAGCTAAGGTTTCTGGCGTCAAGTTCGGTAGGCCGGATTAAGCAAACGGCATGATCCTGCGTCCTTGATCCGACCTTCGGTTTCGAGGGGTTGGGATTCGATTTGCGTCGAACAATTCGCACGTGCTACCGCTAGAGATCCGCGGGGAATGCGAAAACAACGTTGCCAAGTCAGGAGGCACTAGAGAATGGGAATTTTAGAAACTCTGTTCGGTCAGCCGAACGAGATCGTGGAAAGTAAGAATGGCGAAGGCTGGAACAAACACGGCTTCGGGACAAAGTACATGCTGATCACCACCTGCGATTCCCAGCCGGTGGCTCGTCTCTATGGAACCGCCCGCGACTCGCGGCGCGAACTGTTGACCGAAATCGACGCGTTGCTTTGCAATCAAGAAAAATGTTTGTTGATTGGGGTGGAAGCAGGCGATGGCGTCTCGCGTTTTTTTCGCCTCGATCCAAACGAAGCGCGAGAGCGTTTAGGGGCTTGATTCTTGCGTGTTGCCATTTCGCATCGTGCAAAAACGAAAACGGCTCGTAGTGAAACCTGTTCACGACGAGCCGTTTTGATCATTTGGTTAAGCAATGTCCTGTTAAGACAGACGCTGCCTATGTCGCTTTCGCCTTGGTGCGAGCTTCGCGGAGTCCTCGGCTGAGGATATCACGCAGCATTGGCGAAAAGTCTTCGTACTTGGCTTCGTCCGGTGCGCCTTTGCTGAACTGGTAGATCGCATCGCGAGGTTTGACGCCCAACGCGATCAGCGAGCTGCTGACCGTTCCGTATTCGGGATTTCGCATCACCATGCTTGGACGACCTTGGCCGACTGGGGCACGAGCGAAAACCTTGCTGGCGACTGCCAAGAATTTCACAGGCGAATCGAGTGTCTGCAACGTCAACAAGCGACGTGCCATTTGGACCCGTTGATCTTCGGGATCGTTCAGGTTGCGGGCGCCGATGATGTTCAATCCATCGCGGAGCTCGACCACCTCTTGGCGTTCATCAGCGTGAATCGCGTACCCGTTGCTGGCGTCTGCAATAATGATGTTGCAGCCTTCGTAGCGAGTCTTGGCAAACTCGGCGTGTGCCTTATCGAGCGCCTTGTTCGCAGTCGTGCAACGCAGCAGATCCAATGCAAGCAAACCACGTGATCGCTGACCAAACAATGGCATCGATGTCGCTCGGTTACACAAGCCGACGAAAACACCATTTTGGTTTACCCCCAGCCACGTCCCACTTGCTTTCTGGTCAATCCCGCACAGAACCCGGGGCTTGCCAGATTGGATTGAAGGCGGCAAGCTTGAGCGGTTGTAGTATTCTTCGCGATTGGCGGCCACCAAAATTGGACTTTCGGGGACCAAGCGATACTGAACGGCCAGTAAGCACATTTCGCAGCTTTCTTTTCAAAGATCGGTTGGAGGGAATTCTCGGGCTGACGCCAGACACCCAAGACCAAAACGATCTGGGCCGTCGACTCAGCACAGAACAATGTATCTACGCAACCACCGCCACTACACCCCCTGGTGAGGGGTGTCCATCAAAAATTAACTTGATTCAACGAATTCCGCCCTCCTAGCTGGAATTCTGGGCAATCTTTGGCGATCAAAACGGTCGATAAGGAAGGGGACGAGGGCAGTTGTGAGTCCTGTTTACTGTTTTTTGACCGTTCAATCCCCCTGATCGAAGTATGGATATCAATACCTCGGCACCTCATTCGAAGGCCGTTTTGGCAATTCGCACCAATGTTAGCGTCACGCTGGCGAGGCAAAAGGTGCCGCTTCGCCGGATTGTCGACCTCGTGCAAGGGTCATTGTTAACGTTTGACACTCATTGTGACGAGCCGCTGACGCTCGAAGCGGGCGACCAGCCGATCGCGATCGGCGAAACGATCAAAATTGGGGATAAATTCGGAATCCGGATTCGTGAGATTCTTCGTAAAGAAGAAGATTAACTCTGTGTCCAGTACTTATAGGCTCGCATTGTTTGCCGGGCTGCTTCTTCAGGATTCGGCCATGCGAAGGCTTCGGCACACAAGTATCCCTGGTAATTGATTTGGCGAAGTGCGGCGATAATGCGGCCGTATTGCATGTGGCCGCAACCCACCGGGCGACGATTGCTGTCGACAAAGTGAATGTGTCCGACTTTTTCGCCGCCACAGATCAATGCTTCCGCAATATCAGCTTCTTCGATGTTCATGTGGAACAAATCGCAGAGCAGCGTGACGTTATTGGTCGACAGCGAATCGAGCAGTTTGACTCCGTCGGCGACCGTACAGCACTGGTTCGTCTCGTAACGGTTAAGCGGTTCGTAGATCAACGGCACGTTGTATTGGGCGGCGTGGCTGCCGCCGTCTTCGAGTGCTTCGCAAAGGTATTTGCGCGCGGTCGGAGCATCGACCACAGCATCGGAGCGTCCTTGCATCGATCCGATGATCGCGGAAGCGCCGAATTGACCCGCTAAATCGATGACGTCGCGAACAAACTTTTTCGCCTGTTCGCGTTTGGCTGCATCCGCGTCGGCGAGTTGCAGTTTGTGCTTGACCCACCCGGCACCGGTTCCCAGGGCGGCAAGTTTTAAACCCGCCTTGTCCAGCAAGGACGACAATTGATCGGCATCGATCGCGTCGGTTCCCGGAGCAAAGATTTCGACGGCGTCGTACCCCAGTTCACCTGCGAACGCGATCGATTTTTCAAGTCCGTCCCACAAGACAAAAGGGCCACCACGTGCTTCTTCGACCAAACTAATAGTGATACAGGATTTCATGGCAGTTTTTTCAGAAACAGAGGGTGATGTGGATGAAAAGCGGGGGCGGAACAGAGAAGAGGGATCGTTTTAGGCGGCAGGGCCGTCGTTGTTTTCAGGTCGACCTTCGACGTAAACCCAATTGTGAATTGGTTTGAGGATCTCGAGCACTTCGGCAACCGAGGTTTCGTCCATCGGTTCGTCCAACCAATCACACCACTGTGTGACACGGTCGGGGTTTGCCGAGCCCGTGACGCAACTCGCGAATTTCTCGTTTGCGACCGAATACTGAAGCGCCAACTTGGCGATATCGGTACCGCGGTCGGCGCAATGTGCGGCCGCCTTTGCAGCGACTTCACGAACCTCCGGCGTGGCTTTGTGCCATTCAGGCAGCGGGGCATTGGTCAGCAAGCGTGCCGAAAACGGTGCTGCGTTGATCAATCCCACCCCTTGTTCTTTGCACGGTTCCACTAATGCCAACGCCATGTCGTTTTGTAGCGTGTAGTGATTGTAGGTCAGCACTACATCGAGATCGGATCGCTCGAGCATTTGCAAAAAGATTTTCATTGGGTAACCGCTGACCCCAATGAAACGCACTTTGCCCTTTTCAACTTCCTTTTTTAACGCTGGAATTGTTTCGTTGACAATTTGGTCAAGGTCGACAAATTCAATGTCGTGACAAAACACCATATCGATGTGATCGATTCGCATCCGTTCGAGCGAAATGTCGATACTCTCAGCAACCCGCTTGGCGCTGAAATCGAAATGCTGCGGTGCAAAGCGACCTAGCTTGGTGCTCAGTAGATACGAATCACGTGGCACATCGGGCAATAGCCGGCCGAGCATGATCTCGCTCATCCCGCGACCATAGTAGGCTGCGGTGTCGATGTAATTCATCCCGCGATCTAACGCAACATGCACTGCTTTGAGTGCCTCGCCCACATCGACTTGGCGAAATTCGGCACCGATCGACGACGCGCCGAAACCAAGGACGGGAAGAGTCAGGCCGGTATTGCCAAGAGGTCGTCGCTGCATTGCCATCGGATTGGGTTTCAGGTGAGTTTGGAAAGTGACTTATTCGCCAACCCAACCTAACACATCCACCGCGACTGTGAGGAGTGGCGGTCGACAGCAAAAAACAGTCTGAAATGTTTCAAATCAGTCGCAGTCTGTCATAAGTCAGACACCGGCAGTCGGTCGGGCCACGGGGCCGCTCGCGTTCCGCCGTCACGATCGCAGCTAGGCTTTCCGTGTATTAGCCGCTAGCCCCGGTTCCGGCATTCAACTGGGCCTAGCGTCCAAACGGCGAACGGGATTTCACCCTATCCTTCCCGCCTACCTGTTTAGCACGAGCGGACGGTGATGCGATCGGTGACCTTGTCCACGCCGGGAGTCTCGATCGCCGTCTGATAAGCCATTTGTCGCAAGTAATAGCTTTCCATCTCACCGCGAAGTTCCACGGCTCCGATGTCACCCACTGTGACATCAATGCCGCGAAGTTGGCGATAGCTGCTCGCTTCGAATTTGCATAAGATGTCGCGACGCAGTTGATCAATCTCGTTGTTCACCGAGTCGTTTACTGGCTTTTGCACAACCATCGGCTTTTCGGCAACCGCGGGCTCGCCTGGCAAATGCAGCATGAAATCAGTCCTTTGAATGCGATCAAATAAAAGAGGCAATTGAATGGTGGGACGACATGTTGTCGCATCGAGAGTTGCAAGGAATCAAGCCTCGCAAAGTTAAGCTTGATTCTCACGCACCCGCTGATTTTGTGCAATGGTCTGTTCTTGAAAAACAAGCGGTTACATCGTGGTTGCATACCCTTCGCTTTTCCGTAGCGTAATGGGGGCACCACGTAAACGATCGTTGCCAAACGGCGTTAATGGCGTTGCAAGAAGTGCGCAAAAAACGCGTAGATCACTTCGTTGGATGAATCGTTGGGCGAGTGATCGGGACGATTCGTCATTGCAACACGTTCGTGGTGACCGAGGATTGCATTGACCGCAACGCTGTGATTCAGTGGCTGCCAACGCGAAAGCGGATCTTCGGAACCAGCGGAAACAAGAAAGGGGCGCGGCGCCATCAACGTATGGAGTTCATGCAGGTCGTGACCGTCGGCGACAAGTTTGGGATAGAGGCCTCGTGCTGGATTGTCGTCGCGGATCAATCCACGCGCCCGCCACGGTTTGGGGTGATACCCGAGGTACCATGGTTCCCAGTAATTGACGCTCGGTCGGTTGTCATCAAACACGATGCCAGGGTCGGACCAAGCGGCACAGGCAAATTTGTCAAACAAACACGATGCAAACATCGCCCACTTGCCACCAAAGGAATGTCCCACGATGCCGATTCGCTGCGAATCCACCTCGGGGTGATTTGCCAAGACGTGCCAAGCGTTGGCCGCAGCGTAAGCCAACATCGATAAAGGCTGGATTTTTGCGTCCTCGATGCTGGGGTGATACAGCGAGTACGTTTTGGCTGCAGTTGCCTCGGTCGTGCCGATCGATAGCGTTACGAATCCGCGGCGGGCAAGCTGCAACGCGAAATCACGATTCGCTGTCCCTTGCCCGATCGCGGTTTCGGGTTCATAAAACACCGTGACAACCGCCGGATGAGGCCCCTCGCCGTCGGGAACCAACAAATACCCAGTGGTTTTTTCGTTCGGAGTCCACTGAAACCGAATCTGGTGCTGGGTGAAATTCTCACGTTGCTGCGTGTTCAGCGTTTCCACCTCGGGCTGGGTGATCAGCGGTGGCCATTCGCCCAACATCGATCTCCATTTGGCCAAAATCTCTCCGCGACGACGTTTCCAGTCCTCGAGAGTCTTGACCTGCGAACCGTTCTCGAAGACTAGCGGTGAAGGGTAATCGTCGAAATCGTTTGCGAACTTTCGTGGCGGAGAAAAGTAGGGGGCGATCGTTTTGGAGGCCGTATCGAAGGTCGTTTGGGAATCCGATGCCGCCGTGCTTTCGCCCAGCCATGCAAGATTAGGGCGATCCCATTTCAACTTGCTGACATAGACACGATTGTCGCTGCCATGTTTCTCGACTCCGGCGGGCTGCATCCATTCGGTGACCGTTATCCACGTTTCAGTGGGGGATACTTCGGTGACGGCAAAATTTCCTAGCCGCGCACCGTGCTCGGGAACAACCACTCGCTCGCTAGCGCGAATCACCTGCAAGGTTTCGGGATCCACCTGGGCGATAAACAGCGGCGCACGATGCCGAAATACGTGGTCATTGTTTGCACCCCGCCGCGTGTAAACCAGAAACAATCCTTCGCTGTGCGTTACCCAGTGCTGCTGTGTGTTGTAATTGCCGAGATCGTTACCATCATCGAATGTCCAGCGGCGAGGCGTTTCAAAATGCAGTCCATCGTCACTTGTGCAAACGTAACCGTGGTCATCGTTCCGCATCGTTAGGTAAAAGCGACCACGAAACTGAGTCAACGACGGTTCGTACAGCCCCCGTTTCACAGGAATTGTTAACTCGTCACCATGTTCAACATACTGCAACGTATGGCCATCAAAACGGCAGCGAACGATGGTGACCGAGTATTGCGACTGAGTCGGATCCCGGAACGAGATCGGCAGCAGCACCTCACCGCCGGGCAGGTCAACGCGCTGGACGCTGCCGGCTCCGGCATTGGTGAATTTGGCATCCGCTGGCATTTTTACCATTTGCCAATCGGCCCACTGGTTTTTGGAGGGATCGAAGACGGCGTATGCAATGCCGCGAGGCGACGCGTGCATGACCCGATTGTTGCGATACCAAACCGTTTGCCCGATCCCCAGCAATCGCTGGCTAGCCGCATGCCATTTGGGGGTAAAGTCGCAAACGGTGGTCTCATCGCCGGCACGAACCAATTCCGGCGCTTTCGACGCACCGCCGGGAAGCGGGGCCGATAGGTCGGCGGTGACACGTTGTCGTGCAAATGCATTCAATTCGACCGGATCGCTCCAAGTGTTCCCAAGGTTTTCTGAGCGAGTTTGGTGCAGTGGATAGAAAACGTCCGATCCGCTGAGCAGTAATTTTTGCATCGTCATCACGACTGACGGCTGCCGGGTGGAGTCCTTCGCCGGAATCGCCCCGGCTCGAGCGTGCACCCAGCACTGCTCGCCATCGTAGCCTTGCATCGCCACGGTGGGTTCGATGGTAAACGGGACGGTTGCGGGATCGCTTCGGTCAGCGGCAAAAACGATCGCGGGACTGACGAGCATCCAAAACGTGGTTTTCCACGCCAATGGCGGTGGTGTCCAAGGCATTGTCATTACAGATATTTTTCGGCAGGGTGGGGGGGGTGGGGTGGGTGTGCTGGTGGGGCGTCGCCATAGGGTAATTGCAGGGCAATCGGGAATGCCGACTGCGACGGCACGGCAGGAATACAGAGTTTACTGGATCCGCACTGCGGGCGGGGACACGATCGCCAATGTCATTCACCCTGCCAATAGGCTTCACCCAAATGGCACCACGCGGCTGGTTGATCGGCTGATTAGAATGACAATGATCCGATCCGATGGCAGATGAGCCTACTGAAATGAGCCAACAGATAGGGGTAACCGTAATCGTGTAGCACGTTTTGCCGGAATTTGGGCTGGATCGGTAGCTGGGGCGATTAATGGAGGATAGCGAGCCACGGCCGGTACAGATTCCGCGACTGGTACATTCTATTGACCGGACGAAATCCTTTGATTTCGTGCCGCTCGGTATCAT
>NZ_ANOG01000373.1 GCF_000346295.1 Rhodopirellula maiorica SM1
CTGGGAATTATGAGGAAAGTCCTGAAGAAACGGCCAGTCTGTGCATCCAAATGACAGTTAAACGGTATTCATTCCGATCTTTTCTCGCGTCACTTTATCTAGACGGAATGAATTCCGTTTCATGCTCGTGAACCGCCACAACCAGAGGTCCGCACGTCTGTTCGCCGCTTTTTCGGTGGTTGCGGTTCTGTTGGCGACGTCGCCGACGAGCTGGGCTGGGTCGCACGGAACCGAGAAATGCAGCCAGTCGTTCTGCCAAACGACTGCGGCGACCCCGAGTTGTTGGGAGGGGACGCCGACTAGGAAATATCCTTCGCTGGCGTCGTTCGAAACCAAGCACTGGTTGCCGTCGCGAACGTTTGGCAATGATACTACGCCTCGCGCTTTCAGCGACAACGAAGCGTCCTGGACCGATTGAAAAGTATTGTTGGTCTACTTTGGTCGGCCGTGCTTGCTGCGGCACGGCAACGTCGAGTGCTAGAGATGTCGAATCGGCTGAACTCAGCTAGTCCGACTCAGTCCGGTTGAGTCTTATGCCTGCCGGGCGAGCCTGAAAAAACCGCCCGGCTGTTCTTATGATGATGCCAAGATGGACATGCTTGAATACCGATGGCACCAATGGCCGATCAGCCGCCACGCCGAACGCTAGGCAAACAGCATACCAACTGCCATGACAATCATGACACCATTCTCGATGATCGTCACAGTGGACATTGGCAAGTTGAAAGCGGTGCCCAGGCAAGCACACTGAATGGCTTGTTTCTTTCGCACGGCGGCGATTACGCCAACCAAGCCGACACTCATGATCACTGCCGTCACCAGATTGGCGGCGAATAGCCAGATTTGAGTGACGAACAAAAGGCCAAGCCCGACTTCGATCCAAGGATAAGAAAGTGCGTAGGCCCGCGATCGCTTTGCAATGACGTCATAGGTGGAAAAGGCATCGGCGAACTTTTCGATGTTCAGCAATTTAAAAAATGCGAAGCCGATGAAAAAGAAGCCCATGAAGTTGCTCATCACTCGTGTCCATTCCCAAGTGTCTTGACGAGCTTCAAAAAGCAACGCTCCCCCGATCACGTAGGTCACCACCAAAAACAGCGGCTTGTAGGTGGAAAGCGTGAAGGCTGGTTTGTCGTTTGAGGTGTTGATGTCTGCAACGGCGTCGTCGTTGTCGATCGGTACGGCGTCGAATCCCGCTTCATGGAAAACCGAAACAACGCAGCTGGTACTGCCATCGTCGGTTAGCGTCGTTCTAACGAGTTTGCGTGGATCGTCCAGGTCCGCTTCCCAGTGTGTGATCGTCGGTTCGCTATCCAACAAAGGGCGGACTTTGTTAAGGCATCCGCCGCACGTCATACTTGTCTTGAAGGTTGCTTCCATGGTTCTATTGCTTTTCGTTTGTCGAAGTGGGTGGTTCGTGAGTCATGGTTTGAATGATCGGGCATCCACTCAAGGATCCTCTCCCGGAGCACTGGACGACCAGTTCAGACAGTGTCGACTCGATGCGCTGTAGGTCTGCGATCTTGCCTCGGATGATCGTGAGCTTTGATTCGGCTAACGTTTTGACCTCGCGGCGCGACGCTCCCGTCTTTTGCTCAAGTTGCAACAGGTCCGATATTTCCGAAAGCGTGAAGCCGAGATCTTTGGCCCGCTTGATGAAGCGAATCCGATCAACCGCCTCGGGCGGATACTCGCGGAATGTCGTTTTGATCGGATCGGGGCGATGCAGTAACCCACGTCGTTCATAGAAACGGATGGTTTCCACATTGACGTTAGCGGCCTTCGCAAGTTTTCCGATCATCATACCAGTCAACGTAGTCGTCTCCTGCACCCATCATAGACTCTGTACCATAGTACGGAGTCAAGTTTTTTTGGCACTTGCGCCAAATGCAAATGCGAAGCATCACTCCAAGACTTGTCGACTCCGGTCACCCAGATAGATCCCCGGTTGGAATCCGATGTCCTTCCATCACATTGGGTAGGTCGCTGGACTATGTGGTCCGATGCGGAAGAGGGATGCTTGGCCGATTTTTTGGATTGCACTCGCTCGACTGCTCGCAACGAGTTGCGGCTGGAACCTTCGGTGGTGAGCACAAAATGTCGGATGCCGTTGTTTTGCAACTCGTCGGTCAGCTTGCTCAGGATGGCTGCGTACAGTCGACGGCCTCGATGCACGGGTAACATCAGGACTTGGAAGATGAACGCGGAGTCGCTCGCCACTCTAATCGGCAAGTAGAAGCTAGGTCGCGAGAAGTACATACGTCGTGCTCACGCCTCCGAGCACCTCGCGATGACGCAACAGGTCCGTGTGTACAATGATGTTCGCATTCACTTCTTCCGAGCGGTAGCGGCTCGTGAGGTTGTCGAACTGCGCAAGGAATTGCTCAGGACAGCGAGACCAAACGGCATTTCGTGATCTGTCACTCGACGCATGACGCTCCCAACCCATGATTGACGATCGAGATTTCACAGTTAATGGGGCGACTCTGACGACTTATCGGACCCGCTAAAAGCCGCCTTTGTCGATCGGCAATCCGAGTGGCTTCACGACCTGAACGCGCTAGCGGTTTGCACCAGAAGCGAACCCCGAAAAGAATCCTAAAATCTTTTCGCGAAGTCGTGAAGAAACGTCGGGGCCGTGCATCCAAAGAGCATCACAGAAGAGATTTCCTCAGTGGGAGTCCTCTGAAAGCTTTTGGAACTGTCCGCCATGAACCGTCGTCACACCAACGCTGCCGCTCGATTATTTGCCGCTTTTGCAGTAACCGCGGTGCTGTTGGCGTCCACGCAGGCCGCCCGAGCAGGATCAAACGACGCGAAGCCTTGCCCTCATGCGTGCTGCCAACCGCAGCCGGTCGGGCACGGCTGCTGTGACGGTGATCCTTTGCACACATGTCCCACGCTGGCATCGTGCGAGACGAAGGTCTGGTTGCCGCCGAGAACTTCTACCAACGATCTGACGACTCGCGGTTTGGATCGCAGCGACTTCTCACGGATTGACTGGAGGACGGAGTCGGTCGCCCCCGTGCGGTCGGTCTTGTTGGTTCGTCCCATCTCTCTGATTGATTGGCACATTCGTCTTCAGATTTAGCAGTTGACTCTGCTTCGACTTGCGAAGCCAGACCAATTCAAAAATGAAGATGTTTCTGTTCCCAAATCGGTGCATGTCGATGTCGGCTGCGCCGTCAATCCTGGAGTTTCCAAAATGTTTGCGACTGTATTCTCTGCTGTTTTGTTTGCCGTTTCTTTCGCCCCCGCTGGCAATGTTGATACTGCCGCATCGGCTGATCCGACGTGTTGTGCCAAGCACGCATACTGCTGCACTGTCGTTTCAGCGTGCTGCGGCAAGCAAGCTGAAACGACAGCAACCATTGACGAAGTGACGAACGCAACTTCTCAACCCACATGCTGTGCCAAGCGTGCCTATTGCTGCTCGGTAAACGCACGATGCTGCGGCAAGAACGCTGAAACGACGGCTGCAACCAGCGAAATCGCCAACTTGGCAGGTAAACCGACCTGTTGTGCGAAGCGAGCGTACTGCTGCAGCGTCGGTGCGACCTGCTGCGGCAAAGGATCGGCAAGTGCCACAGAAGTCGAGCCTGCTGAACTCAGCTAGTCGCTTCTGATTCCGTTTGATCCCACATCAGCCGGACGAGCCTAAAAAACTCGCCCGGCTTTTCTCTGTTAGGTTGCCGTGATGGAAGCGTTCAAATACCGATGGCATCAGCTGCCGATCAGCCGACAACTGCTTGTCCTCGTCAATGCAATTCTCTTTGGGTTTGTCGTTCTGTTTCTTGTCGTTGACTACCGAGTGCGGATGGATCGGCATTTGAACGAGAAGCAGATCGCGTTGACCGAAGAAGCGAAAACGATGTACGAATCGCTGTTGCTCGCTGAACCCCACGGCGGCGAGGCGATTCAAAATTTGGTCGACAACGTCTGCGCTCGAATGAATACCGACGATTCACCGGGTCACCACATTGCTGCGAATTGGCGAGGGCTTCCGTACCAGGCTGTCTCGCATGGGCATGCTTCCGACGAAATGCTTCTGGCAATGCGGTCGGCTGCTGACTCAACCCTCTCCAGATCAAACGCTACCGGCGCACTCGTTGTCGGGTCATTCACTGGATCAGCTGGGCACGGTCTACATTTCAGAGAAACGTTCAGCTGTTGTGGACGCAACACGCCGCTCGTTGTTGATCCAGATGCTGGGAGTTCTGTTGCTGGGAGGGATTACTGCCTTCGTGGTCAGCGCGGTATTGCGGCAATTGATCGCCAAACCGATCCAAGGCTTTGTTTCGGCGCTGCGGAGTGTTGCGGCCGGAGACCTGAGCGTGATTGCACGTACGCGAAGCTGTCGAGAACTGAGTTATCTGGCCGATCAGATCAATTCGATGACTGAGGCTCTGGATCACGCTCAGCGCGACCATCGCGTTCACATGGAAAAGGCGCGTCAAATTCAACAGAACCTACGCCCGACGGTGAATGGATTGGTTGGAATCGACGTCGCCGAATTGTTTGAGCCGGCGGACGATGTTGGCGGTGACTACTACGACGTGATTCCATTATCCGATGGACAATATCTACTCTGCGTCGCGGATGTATCAGGACATGGCGTGCCAGCCGCGATGGCGGCGACGTTGTTGAAGGCGTTTGTGTCGGAAGCGGCGAAGAAGTCGTCCAGCCCTGCCCAGATTCTGACAGATGTCAACGAGCGATACTGCGAGTACGTGATGATGGGACACTTTGCGACGATGACACTACTGGTCGTTGACCCAAAGAGGAAACAGCTGACCTACGCCAATGCAGGCCATGAATTTCCATTCTTGCAGATTGGACGCGAAACACCGGTGCGATTGAATGTGGGCGACCTGATCTTGGGTGTCGAAGAAAATACCCAATACAATGAAGATACAATCCAGCTCGGCGATACGGCTCGTTTAGTAATTGTTAGCGACGGAGTGACTGAAGCGTTTGCCCCAAGTGAAGAGCAGTACGGAACTGAGCGGATTGAGCAGTTGATGAACACCGTCAAGAGCTGCAACGCTCGGGAACTGGTTGAAGCGTTTGAGTCGTCCATTGAGGCGTTCCGCAATGGCCGCAAGGCGTTCGATGACACAACGCTAATGGTGGCTCAGCTAACTTGAATGGACTGCGGTATCGTCGCCAACATATCGTCCGATTGTGAATTCAGCATCTTTTGGAAGCGTCGGGTAGGTTGCTCGACTGAGTGGTCCGACGCGAAAGAACGATGCTTGACCCACTTTGCGAAACTGCATGCGATTAACGGCCCGCAGCGCGTTTTGGTTAGAACCCTCAGTGGTCAACACAAGTGAGTGAATGCCTTCGTGTTGTAAATCGTCGGCCATCCTGCTCAAGATCGCCGCATACAGTCGTCGTCCTCGGTAGGCAGGAAGCACCAAAACTTGGAATACGAAAGCGGCATCGTCGGAGAGTTGGATTGGAAGACCAGTTTCGGGCTTGCCGTCGTGGTTCCTTTCACCAGGGATGTCTCCAAAGGCGACCCACGCGAATCCGGCGAGTGAAGCGGCTTGAAAGGCTGCAAAGCATTTGGCTGCGCCGGCGTCCAGCATTTCCAAGTCCCTCTCTGGGATCACGTAATCCAGCTCGGATGTGTGTTCGCGTAGACGCCGGGATGAACACGAACAGATTTCGTATTCGCTCGGCGTCGGCGTTCTCGGCATCGTGTCGATCGGCGACTGATAGAAGTGACAGACATTCGCGATCGCAAAACGACGAACTACTCGATACGCCAACCAACGTATCGAGCGTGTGGATTGAGACTTCATGATAGTAAGGGCTCCCGCGTTAGTGGCAACAGCTTCCGTCGCCCGATGAGGGGCGCGGGGAAACTGAAGTGGGAGCGGTTGTGAACGAATTTGCTGCGGGCGGTTGATAGTCAGTCTCCAGATCAATCGCCGTGTCGTATTGAATGTTGGCGGCAGCTTGCTCGGCGTACTGCTGTGCGGTCATTGCCGGTTCGTCTTTTCGATTGCCCAGCCAGGGCAGCGAATGGCATCCGGAGGAAAGGAAGAGGGTCAGAGCGAGCGCAGCGGTAACGCAGTATTTCCATAGCGATTGCATGACGACGTCCTTGTCGTAAGTTGAAAACAAAAAGGCAGGGACGGCGTGGTGACGTCATCACTTGCGTGAATCAGCCGCGACACCGCCCCCGCGTGTGTCAGATAAGGAGCGAGCAATTTTCGATCCCGTGTTGATTAACGAATCATTGGAGCATCGACTCCTTGGGACTTCAGAACAGCCAACCACTTTTGCGGCTCGGCCGCGATCTTCTTCGCGCATCCAGGACAACAGATGTAGATCGCCTTTCCATCCGCATTGACTTTGTACGGCCCACCCATCGCATCAAGCGGTTCATCCATCACAGGGCATTTCTTTTGTGCGCCAATGAACGGTGCATCGGCAGAAACGACCTTGAAGATGCCTTCCCGAACCTGTTCGGTACCTGCGGGAACGGACGCTTGATTACTGCTGCCGTAAACCATCGCCAAATACTTCGCGGGCTCGGCCTGAATCTTCTTGATGCATCCTTTGCAGCACAGATAGATCGGCTTATCGCCGACCATCACCTTGATCGGTGTACCCATGCCACCAAGTGGTTCATCCATGACGGGACAGGTCTTCTGGGCCGCAATGGCCGCTGCGTCGGCTTGGGTTGATGTTGAGACGGTAATCTTTGCCATTGTCGTGGCAGTAGGCTGGCCACTGTTTTGCATCCCGTTGCCATGAATTTTCGCCAGATACTTGGCTGGCTCGGCCTGAATCTTCTTGATGCATCCCTTGCAGCACAAATAGATCGGCTTGTCACCAACCATCACCTTGATCGGCATTCCCATTCCACCAAGCGGTTCATCCATCACGGGACAAACCTTCTGTGCGGCAATGGCCGCTGCATCGGCTTGGGTCGCTGTGGTGACCGTGATCTGCGGGCGACCGGCGGCATACCTAGCCGGGTCCGACTTGACCGCGTCCAAACAGCCCGCACAGCAAACGTAGAGCTTCTGTCCGTTGACATCGACTGCGACGGGATCACCCATGCTGCCGAGCGGCTTTCCGCTGACGGGGCAGAGTTTTTGCGTGCGATCGCCGCGGCTGCCAGTTGTTGCTCGCTGGCCGGAACGGTGGCGACTTCGTTGAAAGAGATTGTGCTGGCCGCAATACCGACCAATTGCACATCGACGTCAATCTGTCGACCAGCGATTTGCGACAAGTTCACAGGAGCGGTCAACGCTCCTTTGCCATCGGGCAACAGGTCGTAGCGATAGCGTTTCGCATTGCCTTCGACTCGTACTGAAACGGCACCGCGTCCCCGGTCAACCGATACCGGCTGACCAGCGCGGTCGTAGACGAAGATTTCCAGCCCGCCTTGTGAAACAATCGTTTCGGTTTGCAGGTTGCCGGATTGTTTCAAACTGCCGCCATGCGGCCCCGCTTGCGTCGCTTCGCGAGCCTGCGTCATACCGGGCATCGTGTGGTTGTGACCAGCGTGCTGGTGCTGCGATTGGATTGACTGCCCAAACACGCTCGATGCGGACATCGCGAGTGAGAAAGCGGTGATGATGAGTGTTCGTTTCATGGGAGAACTCCGTTGTAAGTTTTCAGGACTCCGTCCGTTGGGTCCGTCGATCTTGATGAGGTTGGTTGATTGGATGCCTGAGTCGTGAATTCCTTCACGGTCAAACGAAAAGTTTTATACCGCTTTCATGAGTTCCTCCTCCGGCATCGCTTCCGTGCCTTCCCAAAGCTCGTCTTGAAATCCGAAACGCATCTTCAATTCCAGGTAGCCGCAATAGAGCGTCGGCACAATAAATGACGTGAACGGTTCAGCTAACATGCCACCGAACACGGGAATCGCCATCGCTCGGGCAACGTCAGCCCCACGGCCTGTCGCGATTAACACCGGAATCAACGCGGCAAGCGTCGTCACCGTGGTCATCATGCAAGGCCGAATGCGTTTGAGCCCGGCTTCATAAACCACATTGCGAATGTCTTCGACCGATTCGATTTTGCGTTTCTTGAGCAGTTGATGGATGTAGGTCGCCATCACCACGCCATCGTCGACCGCGAGACCGAACAAAGCGATGAAACCAACCCAAACTGCCGTATTGAGTTCCACGCCCATCGTTGCGACGGCAATCATGCCGCCAGCGAACGCAACCGGGATGCCCGAGAACACCGCCAACGAAATCGAGAAGTTGCGAAACTCCATGTAGATCAATAGCAAATTGATGACGAGGACCAACGGAATGATCCACATCAAACGCCGGTTGGCTTCGATCTGGTTTCGGAAACTGCCAACGGCCTCGAGAGAGTATCCCGCTGGCAGCGACAACCGATTCAGGTCCGAAGGAGGCAGCGACTGAGCCTCACGAAGCTGTTCCTCGATCGCGGAGACCGATTCCAAATCGCCCTTGCTGCCATTGGTCATGAAGGAAACGTGTGCGACGAGCCGACCATTTTCGCTGTTGATTGCACCTGGCCCCCAAGTTGTTTCTAGCGTTGCGACTTCTTCCAAGGGCACAACGGCCCCCGAGTGCGTGACAACGGGCAGACGTTTCAGGCCGTCGATCTGTTCGCGGAGGTCGCGGTTGTACCGAAGCCGCACTGGATAACGCTCACGGCCTTCAACGGTCTTGATTAAGTTCATCCCGCCCAGTGCAGTCTCGATGACTTGGTTCACCATCGACGAACTCATCCCGTACCGCGATGCCGCTTCGCGATCGACAGTGAACTCGACGTAGGGTTTGCCAAGCACAATATCGGGATTGACGGTGCCGGCGTTGATCAGTGGCGACTTCTTCAGTTCAGCGGAGACATTCATGGCCGCGTCAGCCAACTCGTCGAGTTCGTTGCCGTAAACTCGAATGGCCATCGGTGCTTTGATGCCAGACTGCAGCATCACGACTCGGCCCTCGATCGGTTGTAGCGCCGAAGCGGGCGTGACACCGGGCAACGTGGCGACTCGGTTGATTTCGTCCCACACGTCGCGAGCCGTGACGCCTTCTCGCCATTCGCTTTCGGGCTTAAGCATCACATAGGTTTCGACCATCGCGGCCGGAGCGGGGTCGAGCGCCGACTCCACGCGACCGATCTTGCCAAGCACGTCTTTGACTTCGGGAATTTGGCCGATCAAAACATCTTGCGTCTGCAACACTTGCATCGCTTGCGAGAAACTGGCTGCCGGGTACAGCGTCGGCATATAGAACCAGCTTCCTTCGTCGAGCGCGATCCAGTCGTCGCTCTGCAACCCCGTAAAAACATGCTTGGCATCGACGTAGCCGGGAAAGTCATTCAGATCGGCACCGAACAAGTTGGCGAACTTTTCGACCGGACGAAGCACGGTTGGCATTCCGACGTAGGCACCCACGCCGATGATCAACAGCATTAACGGAAACGAAAGTGCGAACGCTTTGTGGTTCAGGGCGTGTCGCAATCGGGCTGCGTAGATCCAGCGAACGAAGCGACTAGAAGGGATTTCCTCGATAGGCCGAATTCGCTCTCGTAGCAATTGCCAGCCGGCAATAAACCCAATCGTGGCCGCGATCACGGTCACAATCCAAGTATCCAAGCCGAAACGCTCTGCGAGTCGTGCCCCCCACAAGAAATGGGACGCGGCACCGAGCAGTCCGGAGAGAGACAACGCGGCAACCAGCGCGGTCGATTTTCGACGCACGCTGCTCCGCAACATCAATCGACACAAGGCGGGCACAATTGTGACGGCCGCGATCATCGCTGCAGCAATCGCAAATGTCTTGGTGTAAGCCAGCGGAGAAAACAGCTTGTAATCGCGACCGGTCAAAAAGAAGACCGGCAAGAAACTGACAATGGTTGTCGCCACGGCGGTCACGACGGCCGGTGCGACTTCGACCGTTGCTTCGTAAACGACTTCCGAGCGAGATTGTTTGATGCGAGCCTCGTCGCTGCCAGACTCCCAATCCGAGAGATGCTGGTAAATATTCTCTGAAACGATGATCGCCATGTCGACCATCGTTCCGATCGCGATCGCGATGCCTGCAAGCGACATGATATTCGCACCGACGCCGACCACGCGCATCGCAATGAACGACATCAGCACTGCTGCCGGCAAACAGATCGCGACGACGAAACTGCTGCGGATGTGCAATAGAAACAAGAGGATGATGATCGCCGTGATGATGATCTCGTCGCGTAATGCATGCGTCAGCGTCGCCATCGTCTCGTCGATCAGTCCGCTGCGATCGTAGACGCCATGAATGGTCACACCTTGTAGCGACGGCGTTATCGCGGCGATCTTGGCTTTCACGCGGTCGATGACGACTCGAGGATTTTCGCCGTATCGCATCACGACCACGCCGCCGACCGCTTCGGCTCCGTTGTAGTCCAACGCACCGCGACGAAAGTCTGGGCCAATCTGCACATTGGCAATGTCGCGGACGCGAACGGGAACTCCGTCACGCTGCATGATGACAGTGTCCTCGATGTCCTCGA
>NZ_ANOG01000374.1 GCF_000346295.1 Rhodopirellula maiorica SM1
ATTTTACGCATCGGTTACACAGCCTCGGTCTACGGTTGTCGCAAAACGGGCGAGCGCGGCTTCGTTTGGTGGAAGGTGGCGGTGAGGTCTTCCCAGTCGATATGCAGCTTGCCGCCGGCCGCTTCGTGCTGTTTTTCCCAGTCGGTGAACAGTTCTAGCACGGCATGATCGACGAAGGTTACTTGATCCAAGTCGACGTGCAGATCGCTGCTGGGATCGACTTCGTCGAGGATCGCCGTGAGCTTCGGCAGGGCGAGGAATGTCGCGGGCCCGGCGACGTGCAGTGTCGTTTTGCCGTTCGACCGATCGACGTCAACGTTCACATGGCTGAACGCCCAAAGCAGCTTGGCCGCGGCGAGCGCGATGCCCACCAGCACGCCGGTCAGCAGGTCGACTGCCACTACGAGCGACAACGTGATCAGGCAGATCAACCCTTCGGACTTACTTGTCTTCCATAGCTTCTTCTGCGCGGGGAAATTGATGAGCTTCCAACCGACGACGACCAGCACCGCGGCGAGGCTCGCCATCGGGATCAAGTTCAAGACGCCAGGGAACACAGCGACGAGGATCAGCAACCACGCGCCGTGCAGGATGGCCGACATGCGTGTCCGTGCGCCCGCGTCAACGTTTGCCGAACTGCGGACGATCACACCTGTAATCGGCAACACGCCCAACAGGCCGCAGACGGTGTTGCCTAAGCCTTGGGCGGTGAGTTCCTTGTTGTACTTTGTCTTAACGTGCTGTTGCATCTTGTCGACGGCGGCGCAGCAAAGCATCGTTTCGGCGCTCGCGACCAGGGCGATCGTCACCGCTATCACCAGCAGTGCGGGATCGAGTAGCAGCAGCCACGACTCGCGCGTCGGCAAGTAAATGCCGTCGGTCAGGTCGCTCGGCACTTCGACCTGTTCGATGTGAACCGGGTCGCCAGGCTGCCTCAGCAGCTCGCTCTCGGCGGGGGGCGCGACTTGCACTTCCAACCCGCCGGGCCGCGCCGGGGCGACGGTCCTTTCGACGGCCGCGGCGTTGGCCGATGGGTCCCCTTTATGCGGATCGAGCTTGGTGATGCCGACCGAGTACGCGACGATCGACGCGGCGACGACCGCCACCACCGGCGGCGGCAGCACGCGAAGCGCTTTTATCGGAATGAATCTCCAAAAGACGAGTATCACAATGGTGCCTACGCCGATCATCGCAGCTAAGTGGTGCGGCTCGCCATCGATGGGCGTGAGCCCCGTCATGATCGACTTGGGAATGGTCACGAGATTCGCCAGCCCCTTGCCGAGCGGGTCGACCCACTCCTTGGCGGCCGTTTCGTCGTCGACCATCTGGTGGAACATCTTGGCGAAGATCAACACGCCGATGCCGCTGAGCATGCCTTGAATCACCGCGGGCGAAACCGCGCGGAACAGGCTGCCAAATTTTAGTAGTCCGGCCGCAAGTTGAATCAGCCCGGCAAGGAACACCGCCATGCCGAGCGCCTGCATGGCCTGGGTGATATCGAAACCGCCGGACTCTGTCTCGCCAAAATCTTCGATTACTTTCGCGACAAGCACAAACAAGCCGGCTGCCGGACCGCTGACTTGCAGCGGCGATCCGGCGATCCAACCGACGATCAGGCCGCCGACGATGCCCGAGATGAGCCCCGTGGCGGGCGGCGCGCCCGAGGCAATCGCAATGCCGATGCACAACGGCAACGCGACTAAGAAGACAATGATCGACGCGGGGAAGTCGCTCTTGAAGGCTTCGCCGAGCGAAAGTTTCGGCTTGCCGTTGCTGTTGTTAGGCATAGCTGGTTGGCCTTAACGAATCAGGTGCACGCACCGCTCACGCGAAAAATCAACGATCGCGATTTGAGTCATGGGGGCCTTAATCCCACCTTATCCCCATGGTTTTACCAGAGATAGTGAGCGCTCTTCCACTCGATCGGTCCGATTTTGCGAAGAGAAGAGAGAAGTAGGGGAGCCAGGCCCAAAAATGTTTTTCCACTGAGCGTTCTCACAAACGCTTCGTAGTCCTCC
>NZ_ANOG01000375.1 GCF_000346295.1 Rhodopirellula maiorica SM1
ATCGAATTCCCCAGGAACCAACGCCAGCGATTTTCGTTTGGCCTGGACGACCGCTGACAATAAAACCATTGACGCGATGCCTGTTCACGTGCCCCCGGGTGAATCTCGCACTGTGTCTGTCTCACTTCCTGACACCGAAGTGACCTCGCTGGTTCTAAGCGGCGATCAAGAACCGTATGACAATGCCGCCTACCTTGTTCTTCCCCAACCTGAAACTGCAAAGATCGTCTTCGTTGGCGAAGAAGAAAATAAACAAGATCCGCGGGACCGTTTGCTGTACTACTTGACACAGGTTCCTTTTGATACACCGCAGCGAGCGGTGACGATCACCACCGATGCGAATTTGATCCCGGACGGTGCCTCTGAACCTAGCGAGATTGATGCCACGCCATTGGTGGTGGTGACGCAACCGGTTGACGAAGCCGTCGCAGAACGGATCCAGAACTATGCGAATGCAGGAGGGACGGTGTTGCTGGTGCTCGCAGAGCCCAATGCAAAATGGTCATCGACTCTATCCCGAATGTATGACATCCATGACGCAGAAGCACCAGCAATCGAGGTCTCCGAAGCAAAAGCAGATGATTATGTGATGCTTGCTCACATCGTTTTCGAGCATCCTCTGTTTATGCCAATGGCCGACCCGCAGTTCAACGATTTCACCAAAGTCCGGTTTTGGTCGCATCGTCAAATCAGTGGATTGCCCGAGGAAACCAAATGGTTGGCAAAGTTTGATGACGGCGATCCCGCGTTGATTGAACATGCTGTGGGAGACGGTCATCTGATTGTGTTGGCGGCGGGATGGCATCCCCAGGCCAGCCAATTGTCGCTATCGACCAAATTTATCCCGTTGATGTTTAGCATTTTTGATCGTGGCCGACGCGACACGACCGACGGCAATCGCTACCGAGTAGGTGATCCGTTAGACGAAGAAATTGGAATTCCAACGCTGATAACAGCGTCCGAGGACGCGATGGCGGCGACGGCAACGCAGGGTTCCGATCTTCGCTTGAATCGTCCGGGCGTGTATCGCATCGGCCAAGATGGCAAGACACAAACGATTGCAGTCAACTTGGCGGATTCGGAAAGTCGTGTGGAGCCGATGGACGCGGCGTCACTTGAAAAACACGGGGTCCTGCTGGGGAAAACAAAGTCCAGCGAAGCTCGAAAAGCGTCCGAGCGACAATCCAAAGATGTCGAACTCGAAAGCAATCAAAAACTGTGGCAGTGGTTGATGGCTGCCGCGATGGGATTACTCGTCACCGAAACGCTGCTGGTCCGAATCCGACAATAAGAGTGATTCACGATGATGGAAAAAACACTACGAAAACGACTTCATCAAGTGACGTCGAGATTTCAAGAACGACGCTTGGGGTGGCTACTCGCGTTGATCGCAATCGCATTTGCGGGTCTGGCGTGGGGCTTGCTGCCTGCGGCACGCGCAGGCCAGATCATGGGCTCGCAAACCGCTGTGGTTCTGCTAAGTGTCGCGGCGTTGTCGATGCTGGTCGCTTGGGCAATGACGCGGCGAAGCTTTTCCGATCCCCATTCGATCGCCAGCAAGATTGAATCCAAATTCCCTAGCCTGCAGCAGCGTTTGCTAACGGCCGTTTCACTGAGCTTGCGTCAGGAAAACTCATCCGGTTATCTACAGCAACGGGTCATTCGTGAAGCGTGCGATCATTCGCAACGTCACCGCTGGACCGAAACGGTGCCACAAAGCCAATTGTGGATCAGCCGCATGTCGGGATTCAGTGCGACGTTGGTCATGGCATTAATGTTGGGCATGTTGTTTGTGACGTCGAGCGACCCATCACAAGTCGGCGCGAGCGTCACGCGGAGAAACCAGAGCGATGCCATTGTCGATCCCGGCAACGCTGAAATCGAACGCAACACTAGTTTGGTGGTCACCGCACGCTTTGAATCGATCGCACCGAGCGAAGCCGAGTTGCGTGTGATCGCACGCGATGGAAGTGAACAGCGTTTGACGATGAAGCAAAATTTGCAGGATCCGGTCTTGGCGGCGTTCTTGTCCTCGGTTGATGATGACTTTGAGTATCAAATTTTGACGCGAGATTGGTCGAGCCAAACGTATTCGATCCGCGTCTTTGAATTTCCAAAGTTGGTGCGAAGCGATGCGTTGCTGGACTTTCCCGAGTACACCGGGATGGATGACAAACGAATCGACGACACCGTTCGCGTCACCGCAGTCGAAGGGACAATGCTGACTTGGTACTGCCATCTGAACAAACCGGTTGCGTCGGCAACGCTGGTGGAAAAAGACGGTGCGCGAACGCCGCTTCAGCCCATGGACCGCGCGACGGGTGACGGGATGGTGGTCCAGTTACAGATGGAACAAACGAAACGCTACACGTTGGAGCTCGTTGATCACGAGGGACGAAAAAACAAGTATCCAGTCGAGTTGGTGGCGAAAGTGCTGCCGAACCAGTCTGCAAAAATTAAGTTGACTCAAGGAGGTGACGTCAGCGTTTCACCGCTCGAGGAGTTGTCACTCGCCGCGGACGTCGCAGACGACTTTGGACTGCATCGCGTGGGGATTTCTTACAACTTCGAAGGCGAGGCCACGGAAATCGTTTTTGATGCCACGGACACTGCAAAGCGGAAGCAGAGATTTTCGCACATGGTTGAGTTTGAATCACTCAACGCAAAACCAGATCAATTGTTGGCATACCATTTCTGGGCCGAAGATATTGGTCCCGGAGGCGTGGTGAGACGAACCCAAAGCGACATGTATTTTGCTGAGGTGCGTCCGTTTGAAGAGATTTATCGCGAAGGGGAACCGCCCCCGAGCGGCCAAACACCACCGAGCGAGAACGAACAAGCCGCCGAAGAGCTTGCTGAACTGCAAAAACAAATCATCAACGCAACCTGGCGTGTCATCCGTGATGAAAACGGCGTGGAGGTGTCGATTGAATTCGCTAAAAATGTCAAAGAGACCCTCGAGGGGCAATTAAACGCAATCGAGTTGCTCGCTGAATTAGCAGCAAAACTTAGCGATCCCGAATCCCAATTGATCGTCCAAGGCATACGCGAGCACATGCAAACCGCCGCCGACAAGCTTGAAAAATCGCATCAATCCAACACGACCGATACGCTTGCCAACGCCTTGGCATCGGAACAAGCCAGCTATGCGGGACTGCTGAAGTTGCGGGCGCGAGAATTTCAAGTCACTCGGGCTCAGCAACGAAGTCAAAGCAGTTCGAGTAGTTCATCATCGCAACGTCAAAAGCAGTTAAACGAACTTGAGCTCGATCAGGATGAAAATCGCTACGAAACCGCGCAGCAAGCGGAAGCCAATTCGCCAGAGGCGGCGCAACAACGCGCAGAACGACAAGTGCTGAGCCGACTGCGGGAACTTGCTCAACGCCAGGAAGACATCAACAAACAACTGGCTCAATTGCAATCAGCACTCGAATTGGCCAAGACGGAGAAGGAAAAAGAAGAGATCCGCCGCCAGCTTAAACGATTGCGAGAGCAGCAGCAGAATTTGCTACGCGAGACCGACGAATTGGCCGAGCGGATGCAAAGTCCCGAGAACCAAGAATCGATGCAGCAGCAACGCGAACAGCTGGAAGAAACTCGCGAGAACCAGCGTCGTGCCAGCGAAGCACTCCAGCAAGAGGATGCTTCGTCGGCGCTGGCGGCTGGAAAACGCGCCGAACGTGACCTCGATGAATTGCAGGACGAATTTCGCCAACGCACCTCAGGCCAATTTAGTGACGCCATGCGAGAAATGCGAGCCGACGCACAGACGCTGGACCAGAAACAGCAGAGACTCTCCGAAGCGTTACGGGCAGAATCGGACAATCCTTCACCGGGGCTGCGACGAAATGAACAACAGCAACAATTGGAAAACCAGCTCGACGAACAACGTCGTGATTTGTCGCAATTAGAAAACAAGATGCAAGAGACGGTTGAGCAAGCCGAATCCGTTGAACCGCTGCTGGCAAAAGAACTGTACGACTCGTTTCGCAATTTGCAACAACGCGAGGTGGATCGTCGTTTAGAAGAAACGTCGGAATTGGTCAAAGCGGGCTTTACCGAAGAGGCTCGTCGATCCGAGACGGCGGCAACGGAAGGCGTTAAGTCGTTGCGTGAAGAGATCGAACAAGCTGCCAGTTCCATTCTTGGCGACGAAACCGAGGGGCTCAAACGCGCTGCCAATACACTGGAGCAGCTGGCCCGTGACTTGGAACAAGAGATCGAGGAAGAGAGAGGAGAAGGAAGAAGGGGAGAGGGGGAGTTGGGAGAAGGGGAGAACGGAGCAGGACAGCGAAGTCCGCAGGAAGAGGAGGGACAGCGAGAGAGCGAAGGCCGCAGCGAGCAAAGTGGCGAATCGAGCAGCGAACAGAACGAAGGGCAAGGACAGCAAGGCCAGACGCAGGGACAGAGTGAGGGACAAGGACAATCTTCCGGACAGTCAATGCGTCCTGGTCCGAATGAAAGTGAGAACGAGAGCCCCGGTCGTGCACAAGCGGCAGGGCAAACGGGACTTCGATCCGCCACTCCGAGTCAAAGTCGTGTCGCGGCACAGAGCCCTAGTGGATCACCGATCGCCGGAGACGGATTTCGTGAATGGTCCGACCAACTTCGCGACGTCGAAGAAATGGTCGAAGATCCCGAACTGCGATCACGCGCCTCGCAAATCCGTGATCGTGCACGCGAAGCACGGACCGATCTGCTGCGTCATTCCAAGCCACCACAATGGAATTTGATCGAAGACATGATTGCAGACCCACTGCGTGAGTTGCAACGCGATGTGCAAGAGGAATTCATGCGACGATCTGCGGAGAAAAACTCACAAGTCCCGGTCGACCGAGACCCGGTTCCCAGCCAATTCTCTGAAGCAGTTCGTCAATATTACGAGAACCTTGGAAGTGGGCGTGGCCAATGATTCGATTGACGTTGACTGCAGACCAATCGCTTTGGTTGAGCAAAAATCTGATTTGGGGCGCACCTGATTGGGTGATCCCCGTCTCGATCATTGCGGCGATCTTGGCCGGTTTGACGATTTGGAACTACGCATCCCAGCAAACGATGGGAGCGGTGCGGTGGTTCGCTGCGGCACTCAAAATTGCCGCCATCGCGCTGATCGCGATCTGTCTGTTACAGCCAATGCGAAGCGGCACGCGACCGCGGCCCAAAGCGAATGTGTTGCCGATTCTGATCGACAACAGTAAGAGCATGCAGGTGAAACCCAAAGGGGCCAACGAAACGCGGGCAGACGTCGTTTCCAAGCAGATCGCTTCTGAAAATGCTTGGCGTAATCGATTGGAGCAAGACTTTGACGTGCGCGGCTATTCGTTTGATTCGCGAATCACGGCACTCGAAATGTCAGATCCCACGCTGACAAACGACGGCACGGTATCCTCGTTGTCGACCAGTTTGCGGTCGCTCGGCGAGCGGTTTGCGGCGCGTCCCGTAGCAGGCGTGATGCTATTCAGCGACGGCAATTTGACCGACCCACCGGACGCCAATTTTGATTGGTCAACATTGGGATTTCCGGTCTATCCAGTCTTGTCGTCCACGGATGAAACCATCAACGATGTTCGCATCGCGGATGTCAGCGTCAGCCAAACCGATTTTGAATCAGCTCCTGTGACGATCCGTGTCAAAGTCGATGCCAATCCAGCGAAACAGAAACTCGTCGTTCAACTTCGTGATTTGGACCAAGGAAAACTTGTCCAAGAACAAACGCTCACAACATCGATGTCCGAAACGGCGAACGAGGTCACGTTCCGCTTTCGACCGGATGAACCTGGGCTGCGATTTTACCGAACCAATGTGTTTGCCGAGCAAGATCGAAACGCGTTTGAATCGAAGGACGAATCGAAAGCGACGACGCCAATTAGCAGCTCCGAAGCCACGCTGGTGAACAATCAGCGAATGATTGCGATCGATCGCAAATCGGGGCCTTATCGCATCTTGTACGTTGCCGGACGCCCGAATTGGGAGTTCAAGTTTTTGCGACGCTCATTGGCGAGTGATGCCGAGATTCAATTGGTGGGGTTATTGCGGATCGCCAATAAAGAACCCAAGTTTAGTTTTCGCGACCAGGGAGTCAGCGGGTCGAATTCCAATAATACCAACCGTTTGTTTGAAGGTGTCGACAGCGCCGAAGACGAATTGGTCCAGCAATATGATGAACCGGTAATGATTCGGTTGGGGGTCAAAGAATCCGAAGAATTGAGCGAGGGATTCCCTGAGACACGTGAAGAACTGTTCGCCTATCACGCGATCATTCTCGATGATATCGAAAGCGAATACTTCACACAGGACCAACTGCTGCTGATGCGACAATTCGTCAGCAGTCGCGGCGGTGGATTGTTGATGTTGGGCGGCCAGGAATCGTTTGCAGGGAAAACCTTCGCCGACAGCCCGCTGGGCGAACTTGCCCCCGTCTATGCTCTGCGGTCAGGCAACGCCAATGTTGCGGGGGCGTACCGGATGAAGTTGACTCGCGAGGGCATGCTTGAACCCTGGGCACGGCTGCGAGAAAACGAAGCGGCAGAATCCGATCGTTTCGCTCAAATGCCACCGTTCACCACCGTGAACGCGGTCGGTGACATCAAACCCGGTGCTTTAGCGGTAGCCACTGTCCAGGATCCAACGGGCGATCCGCAACCCGCGATCGTCGCACAGCGATTCGGCAAAGGCCGCACGACGGCGATGCCGATTGGTGATTTGTGGAGATGGTCGATGCACCGCAATCCCAATTCGAAAGCCGGCGATGCGGACGATGCGGCCCAGGCGTGGCGTCAAATGGCGCATTGGCTTGTCGGCGACGTGCCTCGCCAAGTCGAAGCCCATGTCGAGCCGAATGCCGACCCCAACCAACCAGCGACGATTGTGGTGTATGTTCGCGACGAAGCGTACTTGCCGCTCGACAACGCCACCATCGATCTGACCATCACTCCGGTCCAACAGCGTACTGGCGATGGAGATCGAGACGACGTCGTTCAGGTCCAAGCGACACCAGACGAAGACGCCCCGGGAGTGTACCGGGCAGCCTTCTGGAGCAATGAAACCAACGCCTTCCGAGTGCATGTTTCCGCAAAGTCCGCGGACGGGCATGCTGTTGGCGAAGCGGACACCGGTTGGGTTGCTCAGCCTGATGCCGCAGAGTTCCGTCAACTCGCTTTGAACCGATCTCTGCTGGAAACAATTGCAAAACAAAGTGGCGGCAAAGTCGTGGACAATCATGCATTGACTGACTTTGCCGCTGAACTTCCTAATTTAAAAGTCCCCGTGACCGAGACTTGGGTCTATCCGCTCTGGCACAACGTTTGGGTATTGGTCGCCGCAATCATGTGCTTGTGCGGCGAATGGGGGCTACGACGATGGAAAGGTTTGTCATGAATCGATGGTTTACCGTCGCACTGGGAATCACGTGGATCGCGTCAAACGGTTTCGCGAATTATGTCTGGGCAGACCAGGTTGGAAGCGAAGATGAAGCGACCGCCGAATTGGTATTGATTGTCGGCGCGGGCGGCACCGATGAATATGCGGCCGCGTTTGCCGAGACCGCGGACCAGTGGAAGCGGCATGTCGAATCGAGCTCCGTTAAACTACACCAACTTGGTAGTTCAGCCATATCAAAGACATCGGATCGTGACCAGCTGAAGGCCTGGATCACCGAAGCAAAAAGCCCGACATCCACTCCGCTATGGATTGTCTTGATCGGTCATGGCACGTACGCACAGAACGTCGCCAAGTTTAATTTGCGAGGCCCTGACGTTTCGGCCAGCGAGTTGGCCGAGTGGATCAAACCGCTCGATCGCCCGATGGTGATTGTCAACGGTGCTTCAGCGAGCGGACCATTCATCAATGCGTTGTCGGCGCCCGGGCGTGTGATTGTCACGGCAACCCAAAGCGGCAGCGAACACAACTACGCGCGATTCGGCCACTTCTTTGCCGATGCCATCGGCTCCCTCGATGCGGACCTCGATCACGACGAAGCGGTCTCGGTGCAAGAGGCGTTTCTGAAAGCCAATGCAGCAGTACAAACGTTTTATGAATCCGAAGCAAGAATCAGCAGCGAGCATGCCTTGATTGATGACAACGGCGACGGTTTAGGGACTCCGTTTAAAGCGTTTCGCGGAAAGAATCTGTCGCTCGTCGCCAATCGCGATCAGCAACTCGATGGTGGCCGCGCGGCAAAAATGACGCTATTGCCCGCCGCAAATCAAGCTCCGCTGCTGCCAGAAGAAATACAAAGCCGCGACGCGATCGAAAGCGAAATTGAGACGCTGCAATCGCAAAAAGCGACGATGAAGGAGTCCGCGTACTACGACGCACTTGAATTGCTGATGCTAAAACTTGGCAAGCTCTATCAAGCGGCCGACGAGCGACAAGCCGCCGCGACGGCGACTCCAAAGTCAAAGTAGCAGAGATGAAACGCTGACGGTGACTCGTGACCTCGTCTCCTAATCCTGCTTAGCTGACAGTTCCATTACAGTTTGGGAACAGGCCGCGACGGTGCTTTCTTGAGCATTCGCTTTTGGTCGTCTCGGGGCGGGTTGTTGTTACCGCCGCCGCCACCTCGACCTGCTTTACGTGGCGTCAAATCGGTGAAGGTTTCTTTCCACTTCCAACCGATCGGGACCGTCAGTTCTTGATCGGCTAGCAACGCCCAAGGCGTGCCTTTATGATCACGCGTGACGCCTTCGAGCAGCTCTTTGGCCAATGCGGCTTCGCGTTCCCACTTACTGCCCACTGAGATCTCTTCACTAGGCTCGAGAATCCAAGTGTTGTTCTTTTCTTTTTCAAATGGCATGCCCCGTTTGCCTTTGGCAAGCATCGCGTTGTAGGTTTCGGTGCGGACTTTCTGAGCAAGCACCCGGCCCATCGCCAAATCAAATCCCGCCTTCCAGCGAAGACTCTCTTCGCTGTCACGTGCCTTCATTCCAGGTTCAAGGATGGTGGCCATTTGGATCAACGTCGGTTCCAATTTGGCAGCGTCCTGTTGTGCCTTGGTCAAATCGCCGACCAATTGTGCTTCGCTGCGTTTGACAAATCGTGTCTGCGGCCGTGACAACCCTTGTGCGGGTCGCATTTGTGCCGCTTGCACAAGTGCTTGACGCAATGGGCTTGCTTTCACCTTGGTCACATAATCCTGAGGTGCCAAATAGTCGGGACGATATCTCGCCATCGCATTGGGATCGAAAAAGTATTCGATGTCGGCGGCGTAAGCGTCGATCTCGGACGACCGAACGCGGCGAGACACATTGCGATTGGGGTGGACCGTGAAATAGATCCCTCCGGTTTCGTAGCACAGACGTGTCAGCGCGTACGGACCGAATCCGCTGTCGATCACCGGTTCCTTTTTAAAGTCCGCAGTGAAACCAACTTGAACCTGTTCGGGGTAAAACGTTTCTGGACCTTGATCGACCTGAGCCCATTGGGGCGATTGGTCGTATTTAGGATCAGGGTCGACGTATTTGACCAGTGTATGTTCGCGACCAAACGGCGCGGGAACACCGATCACGTACACCGGAATCGCCCACTTGCGACACGCCGCAATTGATTGTTCCAGCATGTTGGCATCATCGCCCCGTTCATCTGTCACCACCACAAACAACACGTTTCGCTGGGGACCGTTGCCACCGCGACTGCGACGCAGCGATTTGTATTGATCCGCTGCGGACGAAATGGCGGAAAAGACCCGTTCTTCACCCGACGAATCCACCGGAATGTTTTGCACAATCGACTGCATCTCTTTCAGATCTTCGACCGGCTCTTCGGTAAAGAGGGTGACGGTTTTGCCAAAGCCGATGACGGAACTCAGCAGCGGGCTGTCGTTGGTGTTGCGGCGGAAACCCGCAGCTTTGCTCTCTTTGGCAATCCCCAGCTCGCTGTAAATCCGCTGGAAACGGTCTCGAATTTCTTGGCGTTGGCGATGAAGTGATCCACTTTGATCAAACAGCCACACCACCAACGTCGGGCGTTCTTCGAGCGATTGCAGAATCTCGAACGTGATTCGGTCCACCGCGCCTGCGGCTCCTTGGGTGCTCTGGCCGACTTGTCCCTTTTGGTTCTTCAATCGATCCAGCGGAGCCACCGCTTCGGTGAACATCTTGTTGACCATGATCTGACCTAAGTCGGTCGGTTCGAGATCAACCGGGTTAGGAATCTCGGAGATCTCGGCAAACATCTCCGCCGAAGCTTCCGCCATCGCCGCATCAGCAGTGCTGTTCGCGCCCACTTCGGTTTGCGGCAAATCACTGTAGGTCACATCGTCGATCATCTCGACTTTTTCGATTTCTTCTTCAGCCGGCGGAGACACTAACACCACCGCTTCTTCGTCGACCGGCATCACCAACGGAACCAATGCCAACGACAAGATGATGATTAAATGCACCAACATGCTACCGGCGAACGCGGTGGTCTCACTCGCAGCAAAAAACGACTCCTCTTCGAGTTCTTCTTCGTCCCAAGCATCGACCGCTTCGAGATTGCTCTGTAGGCCTCCGGCCACGGAATGACCGGTTTGCGAATTGCTTGGAGGGGTCGGAATCGTCATTTGCACTTAACCATTCGGTTCAAAAATGTCGGAGCCGGTTGCGAATCACACGTGACGGAAAAGGATCGCTCGGGCTGCGTCAAAGCATGAGCGGATGCCAATTTCCAATTTCCTAAAGCGATAAGGCCTGGACTATCGATCTCTATCCCCCGGCGATCTCAATTCCTTGGCGGAGCGTTCAACGAGACGACATGGCTCTATTTTACTTAAATTCCAATGCCGCGGGTGCCATTGTGCATCGTTTTAAGGACAAGGTTGTTTTAAGGACAAGGGTTCGTGGTCCCGCGCGTGAAAACGACGTCAGCGACAAAAAATCGCAATCTCGGGCACACGCAAAAGGGGACAGCACCATGAAAGACTCCACAATGGGTATCATGGATTCGTTATCATCGTCCAAAGTGTTATCGAATTGAAGTCGATTCCGGTAGCCTGCCGCTCATTGATAACAACGAAACTCGGCCAGCTTTGTACCCAGAAAACCTGGGCGCAGTCACTCTGGGACGCACCGGACAGCCAAACGCAGGGGGCTGCTGATTGCCAACTCGAACTTGTATTAGTACCCTTGATTTTATACCGTTAGCAGTAGCGGCAGATTGAATCCACAATAGTCAAATTGAATACAGCATGGGGCTTTTCAAAATTGTCTGAGAGACTCATCGCGATCGGAGACATTCACGGCTGTAAGGTCGCTTTGGAGCGATTGATTGCCGAGGTTGCGCCCACGTCGAAGGATATCGTCGTCACTTTGGGCGACTACGTGGACCGAGGCCCCGACTCACGAGGGGTGATCGACACGCTGATTGAACTCCGCAAATCGACTCAGTTGATTGGGTTGGTGGGTAATCACGAGGAAATGATGCTCGAGGTGGTTCGCGACGGCCAGCCGCCCCACGGATGGCTGAAATATGGCGGGGTGGAGACGCTCGATAGCTACGGTTTCGATGGCGGCTTGGACTTTTTGCCGCAAAGTCATGAAGACTTTTTCGATTCGCTAGGCGATTACTTCGAATACGACGACTATTTCTTTACGCATGCCGCGTACGATCCCGATACCCCGCTTGAGCATCAACCGCCTGAAATGCTGCGGTGGTACACGCTAAACGACGGCTATCCCGCGGCTCATATCAGTGGCAAAACGGCGGTGGTCGGCCATACGGCGATGCGAAACGGTGAAATTCTCGATATCGGGCATTTGTTGGACATCGATACGTTTTGCTACGGCGGAGGCTGGTTGACCGCCATCGATCTGTACAGCCGTCAAGTTTGGCAGGTTGCTCAGGACGGACGAGTTCGCAGCACACAGACGCAGTACTAGAGCCGCTGGCGCATAAAAAAAGGCACAGTGAAGAAACACAGTGCCTTGGAGTTCTACGCATCCATTGATGCTTAAGCAACCGACGCATCGAGTGCTTGCTGAAGCGCCGCCTTGGGGCGAACGCCAACAAAACTTTCTGAAACTTCGCCACCTTTGAAAACCAACAGCGTAGGAATGCTGCTGATTCCGAACTTCTGGGCGATTCCAGGGTTGTCGTCGATGTTGATTTTGCCAATCTTGACCGATGGGTTTTCGCTGGCCAATTCGTCAATCATCGGAGCGATCTGACGACATGGACCACACCAAGGTGCCCAAAAGTCAACAAGCACAGGGGAGTCTGACTGAAGGACTTCGCTATCGAAGTTCTCATCAGTGAATTCTTTTACAGCATCAGATGCCATGGAAACTTCCTTTTGAAAAATAGGTTGCCAGCGCAAATTGTTAGTTACAGAGCGTCTGCTGTCAATTTGCCCCACTGTCAAAGTGGCCTAATTAGCAGTTACTTTTAATCGATTGTGATAGGGAAGCAATATTCGAGCCAATTCGTCCAAAATCATCGCGGTTGCTCCCCAAATCCGATAGTCTTGGTATTGAAACGCTGGAGCGGCAAATTGCAGCGTGTCCGCCCCCGGTGACGGGTTTTGATCGGCCCTTGTTTCAATAAAGTGCACTCGCTTTTCCATCTGGACAACGATTCGCCGCGAGGGACGAAACAGCTCGCACAGCGGCAGCAAAATCACATTCTCGACTTCGATCGGATCCGGCTGCCACTGAGGTAATGGCGGTTCGATGATAAAGACCACCGGTTGAACCGCATTATCGCTGGCATAAACGTATTGCGATTCCAGACGACCACAATACGTCTGCACCTGCGGTCGCACCCCCAGTTCCTCTTCGAATTCACGCAAAGCGGCTTGTTCGGACGATTCTCCCGCTTCCTGGCGTCCTCCGGGCAAGCAGATCTGACCGCCGTGATGCTTCAGCGTCATCGGACGCTGGGTCAACGGAATCACCCACTGCTGATGGGCGTCTTGAAACAGCGAAATCGCCACGGCGGCTTGCCGACACCCCCGACGCGCGGGACCGCGATGGCGGCCGTACGCCAAACCGGGATACATCGGTTCCAAGTCGCGGGAGCGATCAGATTGGCCCCCCGAGCCTCCCTTGTTGGCAAGGCGCTCGTTGGCAAGTTGCTCAGCCAAGAAACGGCCAAGTTCGTCCGCGATCACAGTCGAACGTTGATGTGGTAATGGAAAAGTCATAGAGGTCAATCAAGCTCAATGGACGCGTCCTTGATTCACGTTTTCCGACGCCATCAAGTGAAGTTCTGAACCTCATTTACCTTAGCACTAATTGATGGCGGCTGACAATTGATCCAATTTGGTTTGGACCGCCGTCAATTGAGTCGCCACACCGTCATACTTTTGCTTCATCGCTTCGGCGGCCTGTTGGGCTTTGGCCAATGCTTCTTGCAATGCGGGCAAGCCTTTGGCCAATTCGGCTGCTTCCGCCGTCTTCGCCGCCGACGCTTGCTGATGCGTCGCGATCGAGTTGTGAGTGGCGACGCGGTCACGACGCAGTTTGACCAATTGGGTCATGTGATCGATTAGAGCTTGTTCGGCCGCTGCGACCGCTTCTAGCTTGGCAACGTCGCCATTGGTTTGAACCCGAACCGCGATCACGGCGTCATGTTTGTCACGCGAAACGCTGGCCAAGGCGGGCATTTGTCCGTCCAATTCACCCACTTTCTTTGCTGCTGCTTCCGCAGCCGCTTTCGATTTTTCGGCTTCCGCTTTGGCAGCTGCGATCTTTGCGTTGAGTTCGTCGATCGGTTTCTGCGCTGCTGCGACGGCGTTCATCGCGGCATCGAGATCGGCTTTGATCGGTTGCATCGTTTTTTGAATCGATGCCAATTGCTGCTGGACGACTTTAGCACGTTCGGCTGCCGGCGGTGGGTTGGCTGCCAACGCTTCTTTCTGTTCCGGTTTTTCGGCGAGTGCACTAAAGACTTGGCCATCCCAATCACCATAGATTACTCGGCTGCCATCGTGAGTAATCGCCACTTCGAGCACATCTTCGGCAACCGGTTGGAATTGACGAATCAGCCCACCGTTGGCGTCCCAAAGTTTCGCTCGGTTGTCTTTGCCTGCCGTAACGAGGCGTCCTTGATGATCAAACGCGACAGAGGTGACTCCACCGCCGTGAGCATTAAATGACTTGATTGTTTTGCCTTCGTTGACGTCCCACATTTTAACGGTTCCGTCATCACTGGCACTCGCCAAGACATTCGAATCATCACGCCATGCGACCGAATTGATCGCTCCCTTGTGACCGGTCAAATCCATATACAATCGGCCCGTGTCGGCTTCCCACAAACTCAAGCCACCAGAACGGTCCCCCGAGGCGATCAACACTCCATCGGGGCTGTAGGCGACCGCAAAGATCCAATCGGTGTGTTTTTTCAAATCAAACAACAACTCACCATCGGTGGCGTCGTAAATACGCAACATTTTTTGAGGACCGCCCATCGCGACTCGCGACATACTGGCGTTCACGTCGGCATCAAAGACCACATCAAATTCGTCGCCCACCGTTGCCACGCGCTCACCGGTTTTGACGTCGTAAATTGCCGAGATTCCTTTCAATGAATGTTCACCACCCCCGGCGATCAAGAAACTGCCGTCACGACTGAATCGCAACGATTGAGCAATACCCTCTTCGAATGGCAAGATCCCGAGCAGCTCTGATGTTTCGGTGTGGTACAGCGAAATCTGCTTTTGTCCCGCGATCGCGACCAAGGGTGCCCAGGGGCTGGTTCCAATCGCTGAAATCGCGGCAGCACGCTCGGTAACAACGGGCACACGCTGAGGAATCGTTTCCGGCATCGCTACAGGGCCTTCGGGTTTGCCACCGGTGCTGGCGACAAACGCCAGCGAATTCTTCTTTTTCGCTTTGACTTTGGAGCCCGAATTTTCCAGGATTCCGCCTTCGATCCAAGCTTGAATGACCGCGAGCTGTTCGGCGGGCAATTTGTCTTGATTCGGTGGCATGATCGGAGTGTCGTCATGATTGACGAGTTGCCACAGTCGGCTAGCCGATGGATCGCCATCGTCGTAAACCACCTCGCCACTACCACCGCCTTCGATCAATGCCGTGTAGGTATCCAATGCCAAGCCGCCTTTTTTGTCGCCCTGGTTGTGACAACTAGCACAGTGTTGGCGAAAGATCGGCTTTACATCGTCTTCGAAGGTGACCTTCTTCACTTCCGCAGTGGACTTTTCGTCAGCCGCGAAGCTGACGCCGCAACCAGCCAAAACAAACAAGGCGGCAATATTCAGTCGATTCATAGCGATTGGAAATCGTGTGGAGGGGCAAGTTTTTCGAGTGGAGAATCAAAAACGTTTTTGCATTTTAATTAGTGATTAAATGCAAACTCGCGGCTGTTCAACACAGCCCAGAAAACATCCGAAAGTGCAGCGGTGCTGTCTCCTTCGGCTGGCATCGTGGCGAGCAGCTTTTCCTGTTCTTCCTTCGTCGGTTTGCGAGCGAGCGAGCGAATGTAAATTCGCTCAATCACTTGCTCGTTGCTCAATTTCTCTTCTTTCACCCATTTCTGTATCACCTTGCCCTGCTCGATCTTGTTGGTGACCGAGCTTCCGTTTAACAGGTGCAAAGCTTGTGAGAGCGATGGCGATGTGGTCGCTTCACACTCGCAAACCGTTGCCCGTGGTGAACGTCCAAAGGTGTCCAAGAAGTAAGTCGATGTCGCGCCATCAGCGATCTGAACCGCCGAAGCACCAAGAGGCAAGCCGCGATATTTTTCCGGTGCTTCGGTGACTTGGCACAAGCAATCGAGCATGCTTTCGGCCGGAATACGACGCACCACGGCGTACGCATAGTTGCGACTGTCATGTGCATTGGTCTCGTTGGATTGGCAACTGCGTTGATACGCTTCGCTGTTGCAGATATCGCGAACGAGTGACCGCATGTCGAAATTGTACTCGACCAATTTATTACCGAGCGTATCGAACAGCTCTGGGTTGCTAGGCGGATTACTAATACGAATATCGTCGACTTGATCCACCAAACCAACGCCCATGAAATGAGCCCAAATTCGGTTCGCAATCGAGCGAGCAAAATAGGGGTTGTCTTTGCTTGTCAGCCAGTTTGCAACCACTTCGCGACGGTCTTTGCCTTTGGTATCAGGCGACTCACCCCCGAGGAACTTTGGCGGAACGGGCTTGCCCGTCACGAGGTGATTGACCTCGCCAGCAAAACGGTTGTAAACGATTTTTTCGCGATAATCTTCTGCCTGTTTCCGGCCGACTTGCGAGAAGAACGATGCAAAACCGTAGTAGTCGTTCATCGTCCAGCGGTCAAACGGATGATTGTGACACTGGGCACATTGCGTACGGATCCCCATGAAGACCTGGGCGACATTTTCAGCCGTCTTCAATGTGTCACGTTCGATTTCATAAAAGTTGGTCGCAGGCGAGGTAAAGGTTCCACCGGTGCTGGTCAACAATTCACGGACCATTTGATCGATGGGGACGTTGCGAGCAAATTTGTCAGTCAACCAATTTGCATACAAGAATGCTGACTTGTAACTGACCGTATTGCTGCTCTTGATCATCAACAGCTGAGCGAACTTCATCGCCCAGATCTCACTGAACTCTTTTCGTTCGAGCAAACGATCGATTAATTCCGCACGTTTGTTCGGAGCGGCGTCGGCAACAAACTGTTGATACTCTTGTTCGGTTGGCAGCAATCCCGTGATGTCCAACGTGACCCGTCGCAAGAATTCTTCGTCGCTGCAACGTCCGCTTGGCAGGATGCGAAGCTGTTGTAATTTTTTGCCGACCAGCTGATCGATATATTCCCCTTCGATCTTCGGAGGGGTGTACTGCAAATCGGTTGGCAGTGCCAACACTTGGCTGCCGACGGTTTCGGTGACAAAGCGGGCCGTCACGAAGGCCTCACCGCGACGACCGGCGGTGACGACACCCAGCGAATCGATTGCGGCGGTACCGGAATTGTTGGATGTGAACGCGGCGAGTCGAGTGACATCACGCGTGCTGCCATCGCTATAGGTGGCGACAGCGACAAACCGCTGCTGAGACCCATCGCCTTCGATCACGGCTTGCGGTGGATAGAGTGCAAGCGATTGGACCGCTGGTGGCTTGGCATCGGCAGGATCGGCTTTCGCTCCCTTCTGCAACCACTCTAAAATCGTCGCGTAATAGTCCGAGTCGGTGTCAAACAGCTTGCCTCCGGTGTGAGGCACCGCACCAATCGATTTCTTTAGAAACAGACTTTCTTCGGGGACGGCGAGATTAATTCGACGGAAACCAATTTCACGCGTGATGCGAAAGTAGTCGCCATCGGGGTCAAAACCAAACAGACTAATTCGGAAACCATCTTTACCACGCGCCGCACCATGACAGGACCCGGTGTTACAACCTGATCGCGTCAGCACGGGCATAACGTCTTTTTCGAAGCTGATCTCGGGTTTCGTCGACGCGCCGCTCACCGTCACAGGCACGCGAACTTCGGTGCCCGCGTACGAGCCAATCAGTTCGGTTTTTCCATCGGCAACCGGGTGCAACACAAACCCATCACGGCGAACTTTGGATTCGTCGGCGATCGACCACTCCATTCGCTCGCTGGCGTCTTCGGTGATCCCGTCGTCGCGTCGCAAGACGGCAACAAAGGACTGGAAATCACGAGTCGAACCAAGCTTGATTTCACCGGGATAGACCGCAATGTCCGGCCGACGCGCCGTGTTGCTGCTCGGGGTCGATGACTCGGGCGTGACCGCGACCGCAGTAACGGCAGCGGTCCAAGTGATGACCACGCCGAGAGCGATCCGCTCGAGTGATTTGATGAATGGAAACTTCATGCCGATGTTCCTCGTTGAACAATTAAAGCGATCGATTGAATTCGGGATCGATGAAATACGGTTGAAAAAGCGGGCCGACCAGGCGGGCGAACACGCCCATACCCAATCGCGATGCGTGTTACTGGTTCTTCATTTGGCGAAGCTGTTCGAGCCGGCTGAGCGGTTTAGGCGCGGCTGGCTTCGCTTCGACCGGTTTGGGTTTTGCCGCCGGTTTGGCAGGTTCGTCTTTCTTTGGTGGCAACGGTGCGTCCACACGGATTTCGCCGGTGCCATTGGTCTGCACAATCACTTCGTCTCCGACCGTCACGCGTGATTTGCACACCAACGTTTTGTGCTTCCCTGTTTTTGCGTCTTTCGCAACGGTGATGGGAAAGATCACGCTTGTTGAATCTTGCTTGATTTTTTGCACCGCAGCCGAGCTGGTCAAACCGTTGGGAATCCCAACCAATTCGACTTCCGCATCCCCAGGCAACTCTCGCAGCACTTCGACTTCGACCGCCACCGATGCTTCGGTTCCAAGTTCAGCTGCCGAGCGTGGGAACTTGTAACGGAACAATTGCGTTTGGATATCCAACATGATCGGTTTCGTCGCGATTTCCGCCGTGCCGTTATCGGTGGGGTAGCTTGCGATCATAATCACAGGCCACGTTCCCACAGCGGCACTTCCGTTTGCGGTAATCGGAATTTGAACTTCGGTTTTGCCTTTGTCGATTTTGCGGCTATTGTTGACTGCAACGCCGGGCGGGTTGTACAGCGTGCGAAGCGAAACCGCCCCGTCGAACCCTTCGCCTCGTTTGATGCGGACGACCAATTCCTTGCTGCCATCACGTACGATAGGCGTTTTTGGTTGCACGAGTTCGATTTCAAATGGTGCTGCATCCGTGACGGCCACCGCAGCACGATCGGTATCGTAGCCCCACATCGGACGTCGGTTTTGCCCGAGTACCAATTGATGCGTCTGTTTTAGCTGGCCCGTAACCGTGGCGTTTTTCTCATCGCCTTTACCACGAATGTTAAACAGCGAAGCGGCATGAGTCGCCTCGGATTTCGCAGTCAACAGAATTGGGATCTCACCGCGTCCGGAGGGGATCGGAAAGGTTTGAGCGACAACGTTTTCGGGAAGTCCATCGAGTTCCATGTGGATTTCGCCGTTGTAACCTCGACGCGTCGCATTGACCATGAATGCGGTTTGACCACCAATTGGCACTGAAACGACTTGTGGGTAGTAGCGTCGCAGTTCGGCCAATTTCAGATCAAACTCGCTCACTGCGGGGGTGACTTCGATTCGGTAATGATGAATGGGGCTGCCGCCGCGAAGATGATCGTAAATACGAATGCTGTGTTTTCCATCGGCCGGTGCAGTGAATTCGACAAACGGATCCATGTTGGTGCCGATGTCATCCGAAGACGACAACGTTTTTCCATCGGGTGCAAACACATTCAGCACGGCGTCCAAAGGTGACCGGATCACATTTCGCGCGAACACGGTCACGCGGAACTTCTGCCCCTTTTTGCACTGAAAACTAAAGCAATCGAAATCGCCCTCTTTTTCGATCACGCCACAAAACGCTGCAGGCACGGACGCCTCAGGCGCCTTGGCGCGGTCATCGTTGGGTTCTTGTTCCATGACCACAGGCAACTCGTTGACTCGCACCCAGTTGGGCGAGGGCGACATGCCTTTTTCGTTTTCGGTGACCACGGCCCATTGATCATGCGGTTCGCTGGGAAGCTGAACCGAGGCCTCGCTGACGGTGCCATCCAGTGCAACCAGCTTGGCCTTCAGCGTGTCCCCTGGAACACCTCCACCGGGAATCGCGGCCACGGGACGCGGAAACGTACCGACGTGCAACCGATAACCAGCGTCCCCGCTGCCTCCGAAAGAGCTGTCACGAACCAACACGGTATAGACGCCATCTTCGGTCGCAGTAAAGGAACACAAACCATCTTGCTGCAACAGAGCCGAGTCGTCGCTGGTGGCAACCTCGAAACGCCCCTCGTTCAAAATCGAAACAAAGGGATCCAAGATATTGCGATTATTCAGCGAATAGGCCAAACGCAGACCTTCGATCTCGACGTTCAACGTTTCGCCAGCCTTCAATTTAACTTGAAAATGGTCAACGTCCTCACGCTCGACAACGCCTTCGACCGTAGTATTGAGTTCGATCAACTGCGGTTTGCTGAAATCATTGTTTGGCTCGACCTCTTGAACCACCGGCATGGACCCAACGCCCAGCAGTCGCAGGTTGGCAATACCGCTCTTGGTGATCAAGCGGACAGGATACAGACCCGGAGCAAGTTTTTCATCAGCCTTTAACTTGACTTCGACCTTGGAGTTGTCGATCGGCTTGACTTCAAGAATCGTAATGCCGGGGACATCGGTCAGCACTTGATGTGCATCTTTGAGCCGAGCTCCTTGAAACAACACCGTCGTTTCTTCCCCGCGGCGAACGCCAAGAGGTTTTAGACGAGTGACTTCAGGAAGCGTTGCCATTGCGGTAGTGGCAACCAGGGTGGTCAAGCTAAACGCAACAAACGTGGCAGCAATAAATCGTGAATTCACTTGGACGTCCAAAGGTGGCGAGTTCAAACGATGCAAAGCGGCAATGGATTGCCGCACTAAAATGATGATTAGCAGGACGAGGACAGCAAGTGCCCGCGTCCCGCGACGGGGTAACGACAAAACAGCCGTCTTGCCAAACGCACGAGGCGTTACGCCAACAGCGGTTCGATGATCTTGCCGCCGTCGACGATTTCGATCGGGCGATCACCAGGAGCCATCAGCTCTTTGTCGGCAACAATGCCAAGCAAGCGATACATGGTGGTCGCAAGGTCGGCGGGGGATACCGCGTTTTCTTCGGGTTCCGATGCGGTCGAATCCGAGGCACCATAGATCATGCCGCCCTTGATTCCACCGCCTGCCAACATCACGCTGAACACCTTCGGCCAATGGTCACGACCGGCATCTTTATTGATCTTCGGCGTACGGCCGAATTCGCTGCTGACCATGACAAGCGTTTCATCCAGCATGCCTCGCTCGGACAAATCGTCCAACAGCGCCGCCAGGGCAACATCCAACGATGGAGTCAACCGCCGCATCCCGCCGGTGATATCGTTGTGCATATCCCAACCGCCATAGGTCAGGGTCACCAAACGTGATCCGGCCTCGACCAAGCGACGAGCCATCAACATACGTTGACCGGCATCGTTACGACCGTAGCGATCTCGCATCTTGGCGTCTTCTTTATCGATATCAAACGCTTCGCGAGCCGCCGGGGTATCAAGCAGATCATACGCTCGTTGATAGAACGTATTCATCGCTTCGATGTTGTCGGCCTGCGTCACCGAGGTGAAGTGGCTGTTGACCACTTCCAAAGCACTTTTGCGACGCGAGAAACGTTCTTGGTCCACACCGCCAGCGAGATTCAGGTCGCGGACCTTGAAGTCACTGCGGTTGGGATCCGAACCGAGTGCGAATGCCCCGTAACTGCTAGGCAGATAGCCGGTCCCGGCGAATTCGTTGGGAACGTTCGGAATACATACGTACGGAGGCAAGTTGTTGCGGGGGCCGTACTCGTGACTGACAACCGAGCCGAAACAGGGATACTGCAGCGCCGGACTCGGCTTGTAGCCGGTGAACATATTGTGAGTGCCCCGCTCGTGAGCCGCCTCACCGTGACTCATCGATCGAATCACACTGAACTTGTCAGCTCGCTTGGCCAACTGAGGAACCGTCTCGCAGAAGACCTCGCCAGTATTGGTCTTGATGGTCTTCAGCTCCCCTCGATACTCGATCGGGCTATACGGTTTGGGGTCAAACGATTCTTGTTGTGCCAAACCACCGGGCAAAAAGATATGGATTACGCTTTTCGCCTTGGCTTTGACAAAATCATATTGTTTTTGCTCGGCCGCCGCTTGGCGCATCAGCAATTCGGGTAGCGACAACCCAATCGTGCCGAGGGTACCAGCGGCGAGAAAGCCACGACGGCTCAAAGGATTTCCGTGACAACGCATGTTTGCAATTCTCCGAATTGAGAAAACGTTCAACGTGATTGGATAGAATTCGAGCGGTCTATAGGAAACCGAGAACGCTCGATGGGCACAGTCTCGAAGAGTCGAATGTGATGTTACTCTGTTTCATCACGTCAAGCTCAAGGAGGGAACAACATCTCCAGGCGTGCGGTGAGTTAAGCTCGCCAGGATTTCGATGCGGCATTTAGGTGGGCCCAGATCCGGTGAGCAACCTCTTTTTTTTAAAAAAGTTGCCGATGGCTCTGGTGTTTTTTGAGGGAGGGCAGCAAGTCTATAGGCTTGGTTTTTAGCGGGATTGTTAAACAACCACGCTTTTCAAAGGTCGATTGTAGCAAAAAAACGGATCAGGGTCAATTATATTCGGGGGATCCAACGGCACCATCTGCCGTAATCTATATTCCTGCCCCTATGGCAAGCAAGCATTTCGAACGTGTTCTAATAAAGGGGCGCCCCAAGGTCCATCGACCACGTGCCAGCGATCAATGCGAGCGGAAACCGACTGGACACTTGGCTAATAAGCCCTAAGTGCTTCTAGAATCCGAAGATGCGGCGATAATTTGCCGTAAAACACGAAGCATCGCAGCCGCTTCGGCATTAAGTTTTTCCAGAAGTTTGACGAGATCTTCACGGCGCCCCTCTTTCGCGGCCTGTTCGATCTCGCGAGCCGTTCCATACACTTGGTTGGCGTAAAACAGGTTCGCCGAGCCTTTTAAGGTGTGTGCGGCACGTCCAATCTCGGTCAGATCGCCGTCGGGAACCGTGTTCACCAAAATCCCCATCAGCGTCTCGCACTCGCCGACAAAGACTTCGGCCAACCTTCGCACACCTCGCCGCCCGCCAGGGATCCGTGACTCGGCAGCACGCAGATCGACCACGTCGCAATCGTCATACTGCGGCCCGTCCTCCTGCAGCCCGTCATCCTCGGCAAAACAATCGCCCGACGAACTGCCAGATCGGGCATCCTCGGCGGACACCCCGGCCGGCCGAGCAACGGACCGAGGATCGCTTTGCGGCGAATCGCGATCCACCGAAACCGCTTGCCTGGAATCTTCCTTGGCAAGTATTTTGTCGCTGCCGGAGACGACTGTACGCTTGTCTGCGAAACGAGCCAACGTTTCCTGCAAACGCCGAGGGTGAATCGGCTTGGTCAAAAATGCGTCCATCCCAGCGGACAAACAGGAATCCGAATCTTCTTGCATCGCGGCGGCCGTCAACGCGATGATGGGGATATGCCGCGGCGGACTGAGCTTTTTCTCTTGTTTGCGTATCAGCTTGGTCGCTTCGATTCCGTCCATCACCGGCATGTGCATGTCCATCAAGATGACATCGAACGGCTCTTTCTGCCAACACGCGACCGCTTCGCTACCATCGTTCGCAATTCTAAATTTGTGTCCGCATGCCTTTAACATCCCGATCGCGACTTGCTGGT
>NZ_ANOG01000376.1 GCF_000346295.1 Rhodopirellula maiorica SM1
CGACATCACATGGCCTGCGATTCCCGGGATGACCACCAGTCCGCTCGCCTGTTGCTCAACCAACCCTTTAAGCAACTGACACTGTTCTTCGCTCAATTGATCTTCGCTGACGCCAACATCACCGAGAAATACCACATCGTACTGCGAAAGATCAGCCAAATCGTCGGGAAAGGATGCAATGTAATCCCGATTGCCGCCGCCGGTCTTAGTCAAACCAGGATGAAACAGCAAACACGAAACTTCGATCCCCGGGTCTCGCGACAGAGCATTTCGGAGGTAGCGGTATTCCCAACGCGGTCGCGACTCGATGACCAGCACTTTCAATTGCACTTCAGGAATCGAGATGGGCATCGAAAGTTCATTGTTGTTCGCGATGCGTTCGCTTGCATGCATCGGAATCGTCAACGTCAGCTGGAAATCACCAGTCTGATCGGGCTTCCATAAAATCGCTTCGGACGTTTGCCCCATCGCCTGGATCGTAAATTCGCGAGTCACCTCCGTGCCATCGGAAGCGACCAACTTCGCTATTGCACGATGATCTTGGGGCAACGAACTTTCGACCGAAAAGGGAATCCGCAACGTTTTGTTGGCGACCCCCAACGCGGGGACTTCGAAGCTGAGCAATTCAACGTCGGGAAGTCGCTCTTGACTGCCCACAGGGATGGTAAAAATGGGGACCTGCTGCATGCGAAATTTCGTCGCTGCCTCAACAGGCGCCGCCCCCGCGTTCCAGTCCCCATCGGACGCTAACACCACTGCTCGCAAATTCGGATAGCCATCGAGTGCCGAGGCGAGTGCTGCATCGATATCGGTCCGATCGTTTTCAGGGTCGCTCGCGAACGGCACCACGACCACATCCGCGTCCTGTTCCACGGCAGCCCAAGTTTGTTTGTCCATCAAGTGACGCACCGAATCTTGACGCGTTCGCATCGGATTCAATTCGTCGCCCATATCCGCGGTTTCCATGCTGAGCGATTCATCGCCCAAGATCACCACCGTAGGCCGACGTGTGGGGTCAATTTGGTAAATCACCTCGGGCTGGTTTAGCAGCAACACTGCGACCGCGACCAACAGCACACGGAACAATTCGAGCCAAACGATCGAGGAACGAAACCGGCTTCGCGCACAAGCGATCCAGGCGAGTCCACACGTGAGTATCAAGACGAGGATCGAAACCGCCAGGAACAGCGAATTCCACTGAAACGAGATGCCCGAATCCATCACGCGGGTCCCCCTTGGCTTGCGATCTTCGCACTACGACGAGGCAAACAAAGCACTGCTTCGAGCAACATTGCGATGATCATTCCAAGCAAGAACAACCGCCAAACTTCGCGAGCGATGCCGCTGGTGTCGTCGACGTCCTCGTCGATTCGCGAGAAGCGAACTCCTTCAAAAAGGGCCTCGACCTGTGCTGCCTCCGCCGTATCGACTTGGTCCTCGACCGCCGCCCGATTCACCGCGATCAAACGACCGCCCTGCCCTGCCCCGCTGCGGTACACACCGGCACTCGATGCATACTCGCTAGAAATTCCGTTGGGATCGCCCGCGAGTTGTTTCCATGCGTTGGTCGGCAAATCGATTTGCCCCGCAACTTGGTCACGGGTGCGAGTGAGCGACTGCAACCCTTGATCGATAGCGCGCTGAACGATCGCGTACAACACGACACCATTATCCGCCAGCGACGATCGATCCAGCGACGGCGACGCCGCACAAAAATAGACGCCGCCATTGTCGGTCATCAGGCGTGCCAACAAAGGATCCCCGCCGGTCACTGTGGCCAACGGAGTCACGTCGCCCTTGACAGTGGCGTGCCCATGGACCTGCAACTGGCCCACCGGCAATCCCGCACCGCTGCTGGTCGCGGCCAGCAGATCTTGATCGGATCGCCAATTCTCGACAAGAACTTTTTCGCCATCACCCTGCCATTGTCCCCACTGGATGCCGCTAAAATTGCGTTGATTGACCACACCACCTCCGGCCCACAGGCTCGGCGGCGGAAAGAAAATCACTTGGCCGCCTTGGTCGACGTAATCGGTAACCTTTTGCGCAGCAGTTCCGTCCGGCAACTCGACGCACCACAAAACCAGTGCGGTCGCGTCGAGATCGAGCGAATCAAGTGAATCGGAAGTCAGCACGTCGACATTGGCAGCGTGGTTGGGATCAGGCGAAACTGCAGCCGCGATCTCGAGTGCCTTCGTCGCATCACGATCATCGCTGACCAATACGACACGTCGTGGCGGCGGAGCATCAAAAACAAAATAGGAGACGTTGTCGGCGTTGTTCGCGTCGGCGGGGATCGCGAGACGCCCCCAACCCGATTCGCTTTGTGACGCGATCGGGATCCGCTGGCTGCGTGTTTCGGACTGGCTTCTCACGAGCGACACGTCAAACTGAGTCCGCACTCCATCGACTTCGACCTGTACCGGCACCGCGATGCGATTGCCCTGATCGCCTTTTCCCTGATCGCCTGTGCCCTGATCGCCAGTGGCCTGATCCGCGAATTGGGATAAATCCAAAGAGATTAACACCGCATCGCCATCCTCGTCCTGGATCCGACGTGCCTCGCTGACGCGAACCGATCGATTGGATGGATTGGATTCAGGATACGCCAACAAATGAAACCGAATGGATTGAGGCATCTGCGTTAGCATCTCGCGTGACGCTGTCCATTGATGGCTGGACATATCCCAATCCGCTGTTCGCAGATCGCTGCAAATCCAAACATCCGCGTCGCCGACCTGATTGCGTTTCAAATAGTCGACTGCGGTTTGAATCAACTTGGGCATCTTCGCCGTACTGCTCGATCCTCGCATCAGTGGTGAATCGACCATCGCACCGAGCGTTTCAAACGATGTCGGCTGCTGCGTTCCGCTGTCGATCAAAACCCAGTGCGACGCGTCCAACATTCCCAGCGTGCTAGCGATTTGCTTACGAGCACGGCTCAATTTCGACTCGCCCGACTTACCGGTCTCTTGCATACTGGGCGACCGATCCAAAATCACGATTGTCGTATCGACATGCCCGCCCAATCGCCAACCGAGCAATCCGCTGGACAATGGTCGGGTGACAGCAAAGATCAGCCCTGCGACGACCAGCACACGCAGTGCGAGTATCAACCATCGACGCAGCTTGGCGTAGCCTCGTGACATCTGGCTTGCTTGCATCAGGAACGCCATCGCCCCCCAAGCCTTGGTTTGGTGACGTCGCTGGTTCATCCAATGAATGATCACCGGCAGCATCACCAATGGCAACGCCAACAGCATCCAGGGCTGCAAAAAACTCATCGGCGCACCACCCTATCAGACCCTTCTTCCCTGAGTCCGACCGACAAGAAAATCGCTCAGCACTTGCTCGTACGGCTGGTCCAGCACGACGCGGTGGTAATCCACTGATGCCCGCGCCATCAATGTCTTGATCGACTCTAGGTACGCGTTCATCGCAGCATGATAGCCTGCGGCAATTTCACCGGGCTCGGCAAAGACCGCCGCGTCGTTTTCCATATCAACAAATCGAGTTGGTTGATCAAAATCGAACGCAAGCTCTTCCGGATCCAGCAGATGAAACACCGAGACGTCATGTTTACGAAAACGCAAATGTTCGAAACAGGGCTGCAGATGCTCAGGCGACACGAATAAATCCGACAACAAAATCACCAGTGCATGCTGCTGGATCGTCTCGGCCAATTCGTGTAGCACTGCAATCAATTCCGTCTCACCCGCGGCCGTCGCTTGATCTAACAGGTTAAACAAGTTCGACAGATGTGCCGGATTTCGCAGCGCCGGCAACCGATTGACCACCTGATTCGCCACACACGCCAACCCGACCGCATCCCCCTGTTCCATTGCCAAATACGCCAGCGTTGCCGCCATCCGTTTTGCATAATCGAGCTTGGACAACCCGGTGCTGCCAAACCCCATCGATCCACTGGTATCGACGACAACGACCATTCGCAGATTGGTGTCGGCTTCGAACTCTTTGACAAAGAATCGATCGGTTCGTCCGTAGGCCCGCCAATCCAATCGCCGCAAATCGTCACCGGGGACGTACTTGCGATACTCGGCAAACTCGACACTTGATCCGCGATGCGGACTGCGGTGGCGTCCCGAAACGCTGCCCAGCATGACTTTGCGTGCAAACAGCGGCAAACCTCGCAGCCGCGCCAGCACGTCTGGATCTAGAAAATCGCGAGTGGGCACGGGCGACGTCATACCGCCGTTTCCTCGACCAACCGTTTGACGATCGTTTTTGCCGTGACGCGTTCGCTTTGCGCTGCAAACGTCGTGATGATGCGATGCGTCAATACCGAAGGAGCAACGTGCTGGATGTCTTCCAACCGCACCATATAACTGCCCTCGAGTGCCGCACGACTCTTGGCACCCAGAATCAAGTTTTGCACTGCGCGGGGCCCCGCGCCCCAAGAAACCAATGGCCGCATCCAATCGGGCGCCGTTTCGCCATCAGGACGCGTCTTGCGAACCAAGCGAGCCGCGTAGGTGTAAAGATGGTCCGGCACCGGCACCCGCCGCACCAAGTGTTGGTAGCCGAGAATATCCTCGGCTGTTAACAGGTGTGCCAACTGAGGCAACTCGTCACCCGTTGTGGTTTTCGCAATTTGTATCTCTTCGGCTTCCGATGGGTAATCCAATTCGATCAACGACATAAACCGATCCAGCTGCGCCTCCGGCAATGGATACGTTCCCTCTTGCTCGACCGGATTCTGAGTCGCCAAGACCATAAACGGCTCGTCCAGCGGAAAGTGTTTCCCCAGCACGGTGACGCGATGCTCTTGCATCGCCTCGAGCATCGCGGCTTGCGTTTTTGGCGGAGCGCGATTGATCTCGTCGGCCAAAACGATATTGGAAAACAAGGGTCCTTTGACAAACTGAAATTCACGCCGTCCGTGGTCCGATTCCTGCAGGATGTCCGTGCCGGTGATATCCATCGGCATCAAGTCGGGCGTGAACTGGATGCGGCTAAAGTCCAACGACATCGTTTCCGCCAACTTGCTGACCAACAACGTCTTGGCCAACCCGGGCACCCCCATCAGCAGTGCGTGACGGCGTGCAAACAAACAAACGACCAATTGCTCGATCGTCGCTTGTTGGCCCACGATCACACGAGCCAATTCAACTCGCAGTTGCTTGCAGGTCTCGGCGAGTCGACTGATTGCATCGACATCATTGTCATTCAGAGTATCGGTCGTCATGGCGCTTTTAAAATTTCCGTCGGCATCCATCTCGCAAAAATCGAAACGATCCCTTTGATGGATCGAGATGTCTTCGCAGTATAACCAGTCGAACGTGATTCCGCGTCGTCTCTCTGCTAACGTTGGCTTGGCGGGACAACGGAACGGCGGTCCGGCTTAGAACATCTGAAAGTCGCCCGCAGCTTCGAAGGCAGCTTCGTAGTGCTCGATCCGCTCAGGCTCGGCCAATCCGCTGGGCCACCAAACGGCGACGACGTCAAAGCGACATCGGGCACCAAGCAGCTTTTTTCGCTTTAGATACCGCAGCGCCGCACGTGTCACCCTGCCCTGTTTTGCTTCGTCCACGCGGTCAGCGGGATGCCCTGGTTTGGTGGTCGAGTGCGTTTTGACTTCGACAAAGATGACCACGCGTGACTTTGGGTCAATGGCGATCAAGTCGATCTCGCCGCCACGATCCGATTCGCTTTCGGCGACCACCACCAAACGCTTTTGCCGCAATAGCCGGGCGGCGGCCTGCTCGCCTCGCTTGCCGACCGGTGCGGACAAATCGATCGCTCCGTAACGGCAATCGAGATAGCGATCACGCAGACGATTCAGCAGCCTCAGCACCACAGCAGCCCTCCGCCAACAAAAAAAGCGACAGAGCATCATTCTAGACGCTCTGCCGCTTCGTTAGTTCAAAAATCGTGAGGGGTGGGAAGGCAGACTTGATGCCGATGATAGGCTGGAAGGCCTATCCAACATTGACAGGCTAGAAGCCTATCCCACATTCACAGGCTGGAAGCCTATCCCACATTGCTCACAGGCTGGAAGCCTATGCTACTTTGACAGGCTGGAAGCCTATCCCACATTTAGCTGCGGCGACGCTCTTTCAAGCGAACGGCCTTGCCCACACGATCGCGGAGGAAGTACAGCTTCGCACGACGAACCACGCCACTGCGTTTGACTTCGACCTTTTCGATACGAGGGCTGTGGACAGGGAACTTACGCTCCACGCCTTGGCCAGCGACGATGCGGCGAACCATGAACATTTCGGTCGAACCGCTGCCGCTGCGACCGATCACAACGCCACTGAATACCTGGATACGCTCTTTTGCACCTTCAAGAATCTTCAAGTGCACGTCAACGGTATCGCCGATTTCGAATTGAGGCGGGTTCTCTTTCAGAGCGGTCTTTTCGACCAACTCCATGATGGATGATTGACTCATTTGTATTGCTCACTTCTCAAAAAGATTTAGTTGTTTTCGTTATCCGACTCCAGCAAATCGCTGCGTCGTTTTTGAGTTCGATCGAGGCTTTGCTGGTCCCGCCACTTGGCAATTGCCTTGTGGTCGCCGCTCAGAAGAACGTCGGGAACCGCGTGGTCGCGGAACTCTCTTGGTCTGGTGTATTGAGGAAACTCGAGCAACCGGTTTCCGCGGCTGAACGAATCATCAATGCTGCTGTTCTCGTCTCCTAGCACGCCTGGCAAAAGCCGGACGACTGCGTCAACGATTACCATTGCCGCGACTTCGCCTCCGTTTAAGACAAAGTCACCGATACTGACCTCTTCGGGTTGCAAAATATCAACCACGCGTTGGTCAAACCCTTCGTAGCGACCACAGAGCATTAACACACGCTCACTTGTCGCAAAATCCTCTGCCATGCGTTGATCAAAGCGTTTCCCTTGAGGCGTCAGCAAAATTCGCCGAGCCGGCCGGGGATCCATCGCTTCGACACTGTCGACACACGTTACCGTCGGTTCGACTTGGATCAGCATCCCTGGTCCGCCCCCGAAAGGACGATCATCGACTTTGCGATGAGGCGTGTTCTCGGCCCAATCCCGGAGGTTATGCCGGTGGATTTGAACCAGTTCACGCTGAATCGCTTTGTCGAGCAGACTCTGAGTCAGGTAGCCATCAAAAATCGCGGGGAACAGTGTGACGATGTCCAGTCGCATAGCGCAGGACCTCTATCACTCGCTCGCGGATTCTTCAGCCGCAGGAGCTTCGGGCCGCGGGTGCCTCAGGAGCTGCTTCGG
>NZ_ANOG01000377.1 GCF_000346295.1 Rhodopirellula maiorica SM1
GCAGCGGCGGGATCGCGGTCGGGATGGCAACCAGTATTCCGCCGCACAACCCGACGGAGGTTTGTGAAGCGTTAATCCGCTTGGTCGACCATCCGGAAACGACGATCGACGAGATTTGCGATATCATTCCTGGTCCCGACTTTCCGACCGGGGGTATCGTTTGCGGTCGCGCGGGGATTCGTCGCGGATACAAGACCGGACGGAGCACGATTGTGGTCCGAGCGAAATGCCGTATCGAAGAGATGAAGGGCAGTCGTACGCGAATCATTGTCTCGGAGATCCCCTACCAACAGTACCGCGACCGCGTCATTGAAAAGATCGCGGCGCTGGTCAATGGTGACAAGATCAAAGGGATCTCGGGGATTCGTGACGAGAGCGATTTGAATGAGCCGGTTCGCTTGGTCATCGAGCTGAAGCGAGACGGCGATCCCGATGTCGTTTTGAATCAACTGTATCAGTATTCGCCTCTGCAAGACACGTTTTCGCTGATCTTCTTGGCATTGGTCGATGGCAAGCCGCGCGAGCTAACGATCAAAGAAATCCTGCAGGAATTCTTGCGGCACCGAGTGACGGTGATCCGTCGCCGCACTCAGTTCTTGTTGGCGCGTGCCCGCCGCCGTAAACATACCGTCGAAGGTTTGTTGCTGGCGTTGGCGGATATCGACAAGATCATCAAGACGATTCGCAGCAGCACCAACCAAGCCGAAGCGAAGAAACGCTTGATGGAAATCGAGTGCCCTTCGTCGATGCTAAAACGAGCACTCGGTGACAGTGGGTTTGCCCAATTCGTGCTCGAACGCGGCGAGAAAGAAAACTACACGCTGACCAGCGTGCAAACCGACGCGATCTTGCGAATGACGCTTGGCCAATTGGTCAACCTCGAGCAAGAAAAACTCTCGGGTGAGCACGCGGCACTGTTGACCGAGATCATCGACTACCTCGATATCCTCAGCAGCCAAGAGCGAATCAATGGGATCATCAAGGACGATCTCGAGGAAATGAAGCGTCGTTTCGGTGACAAGCGTCGAACCGAGATCAGTCACGAAGAACTTGGCAACATCGACCTCGAAGATTTGATCACCGAGGAAACGATGGTCGTTTCGATTAGCCATCGCGGCTATATCAAACGAACTCCGACCAGCGTTTACAACACGCAGCGCCGGGGTGGCAAGGGGCTCAAGGGCGCCAAGACGGATGACGAGGATCCGATTGAGCATCTGTTTGTGGCCAGCACGCATGCCTATCTGTTGTTTCTGACAACGCTCGGTAAAGTGCGTTGGCAAAAGGTCTACGATTTGCCGCAACTGGCTCGCGACAGCAAGGGACGTGCAATCGTCAACCTGTTGAATTTGAGCGAAGACGAGAAGATTGCCGAATGTTTGGCGATTCGCGATTTCGATCAAGCGGGCTATTACGTTGTGATGGCCACTCGTAGTGGCTTGGTCAAAAAGACGCCGCTCGAACAATACAGTCGCCCGAAGAAAGGCGGGATTATCGCAATCAAGCTTCGCGAAGGCGATGAGCTTGTCGGTGCCGCCGTAATCGGCCCTGGCGACGAAGTGATCTTGGTCACCAGTTCCGGAATGGCGATCCGTTTCCGTGAATCCGATGCGCGTCCAATGGGACGTAATACTTCGGGAGTCAAGGGGATCAAGCTTGTCGGCGATGACAGTGTCGTTGGCATGGTCGTGGCCGACCCCGAAGCGACATTGTTGACCGTTTGTGAAAATGGCTACGGAAAACGAACGCACTTTGGTCCTAACGCTCCGGTCGAAGCCGGAGACTCCGGCGATGCTGATTCCGATGGCGAAGCGGCTGAGGGCGAGTCAACGGAAGAAGAAAGCAGTGCCTCGGGAGCTCGTTACCGCACGCAAAAACGTGGTGGTAAGGGACTTCGCGACATTCGCACCAGCGAGCGAAATGGGCCTGTGATCGGAATCGCTCGTGTCACGGATGAAGACGAATTGTTCATGATGACCGCCAAAGGCAAGCTGCAGCGGATTAAGGCGGCTGACATCAATGTCATCGGTCGTAACACGCAGGGCGTGCGAATCATGAACATCGACAGCGGCGATAGTCTGATCGCGGTCGTGCGTGTTCCACCCGAAGAACAGTCCGACGAAGCGGAAGGCTTAGCGGCAGTGGCCGGTGATGTGGTCGAGGGAACTGTGGTCGAGGGAACTGTGGTCGCATCCGAGGCCGGATCGACCGATGTCAGCGGTGACGCATCAACCGATGCCGATGTCCAGCCGCCATCGGAATCCAGTGACGACGCCGGTAACGCGGATGGGACCTCCAGCGACGAGGCGTAAACACAGTAAAGCGAACCGTTCGCCAACTTGCTTCACCCTCCCAGCTTGCGTTGGGAGGGTTTGGTGACGCTGAACATGGCCGTGGCTATTTCTAACGCTCCGAGTCCCTACCGGTGAACTTGCGCCGGTTGATTTGACCTCTCTTCAAAAAGGTTTGGGGGGAGTTTATTGAAGACGAGCGTTGCCAGAGTCCCTAAGGGGCGGCAGCAATCGACATTCACTCCCAATCGAGTGGTAATCGCTCGTCGTTGGCACCAAGTTTTCCATGTGCACGCAGCCCGTTTCCTTTGCGGCTCGTCAATTTGTCGCCCAGGTCTTCACGGGCTCGCTCGGCAGCCGCTTGCAGTTCCTTGACGACTGCGGGGAACTCGTCTTTGACGTCGGTCGTTTCTGAGACATCGTTGTCCAGATCGAACAGCGACAATCCGATTTTTGCATTTCGTAAGCAGACGGCGTTCCACCGTCGCCGCCACTGCGTCCTGCAAGCGTCCGGTAGCGGTGAGGAAACGTCAGCTTGAATCGCTCGTTGCGGACCGCGTGTAGTTCGCCGCCGCTGTAGTAGCAGTAGAACGCATCATGAGGCGACGAGGCGTTTTCGTCACCAAACATCAACGGCCGAATGTCTTTGCCGTCGATCTTTCGCGATGCATCCTCGGGCACTTCGGCGCCAATCAATTTGGCAACCGTTGGCAGCAGATCGATCGAGCTGCACAGCTTGTCACACGTCGTTCCAGCGGGAATTTTTCCTTTCCACCACATCAACGTCGGTTCACGATAGCCTCCTTCGAACATCGTCCCTTTGCCTTCGCGAAACGGCGCCGCGGATCCAGCATGCGTTCCGTAGGACAGCCACGGGCCATTGTCGCTGGTGAAAATCACCAACGTGTTTTCGGCCGCATCGATTGATTCGATCGCGTCCATGATTTGGCCCACCGACCAATCGACTTCCATCACCACGTCACCGAAAATGCCCTGTCCGCTTTTCCCTTTGAAGTCGTCCGACGCATACAGCGGGACGTGAACCATCGGATGCGGCAGATACAGAAAGAACGGCTGATCCGCGTTGGATTGGATGAAGTCGACCGCCCGCTGCGTGAACTGTTTTGTCATCTGTTCCTGGTCGGCCGGTTGGATGTCGGGATTCACGATTTCGTAGCCTTCACCTCGTGTCGCCGAGATCATTGGCAACTTCGGCCAAGGCGATTTGGCGGCGGGGTTCTTCTTGCGTTTGGTAAGGAAATCAGGATGAAGCGGCCACATGTCGTTGCTGTAGGGGATGCCGTAATAATGGTCGAAACCGTGTGCCGTGGGCAAGAATTTGGGGTGATGTCCGAGGTGCCATTTGCCAAAGATCGCGGTGGCGTAGCCTTTCGATTTGCACACTTCGGCCAGCGTGGTTTCTGCGTCGCTAATACCGATTTCAGACTTCGGCCCAAGTGCCCCCGAGATACCGATGCGGCGATGGTAGCAGCCTGTCATCAGAGCCGATCGCGATGCAGAACAAACCGCAGATGAGACGACAAAATCGGTAAAGCGACGACCTTCGGCGGCCATCCGGTCCAAGTTTGCAGTAGGGTATTTCGTGTCGCCAAACGGATGGATGTCGGCGTATCCCATGTCGTCAATAAAAATCACAACGACGTTCGGTGGAGCCGTTTCGGTTTGTGCCGACGCCGGCGGTACGCAGATCAGTGTCCATAAGAAAAGGAAGCAAGTAAATCGAAGAGCAAGTCGTCGCATGTTGGTCACGCAGCAATTTTGGGGAGGGATTCTGGTAGAGACAGGGACTGGCCTTTGGGGGATGCGGGCCAGTTGGGGATTTCGTGCTTAGAATGCTTCGTTTAACCGATAACCGACAGGCGTACGCATCACGGATGTGAGTACGCGTTCGGCTATCGGTTCAACGATTAAATCAACGAGCCGTCAAGACTTTCGGCCGTTTTCCTTCCAAGCGAAACTTTTGACGAGTTCCGCTACCTTAAAACTAAGCTGGAACGCAGCACGAGTATAGTTTCGGTAAACTCGGTCGTGTTGTTGTTTTTATCGTGATCCCGACGATGATGTTTTTCGTGGTCGCCCTCGCTTGCCCATTTTCCCAGCATGACTTCTTCACGATCGCCAATCGCTCGCGTTCACTTCGCGCGGAACCAGCGGACTCGCGGCGATTGGGATGCGTTTGCCTCGCATCGGCAGCATGTCACCCGCATGATCGCAAGTACTGCGAGCCCGTCGCATCGTCGTTTGTGTTTGCTTGGGGTCGGCAATGGAAACGACGTCGATCTCGAAGTCTTGGCGAACCATTTCGACGAGATTTGTTTGGTCGATCTCGACGAAGCCTCGTTGCGCCAGTGTGTCGATGGACTGTCAGTGACGGCTGCCAATCGCACGAAAATGCGCGGACGCGTCGATTTGTCGTGCGTCCTTTCGCAGCTCGATTCGCTGCACGGGAATGTTGCGGTGCCGGGTCAAACGCTGGATGATCTGGTCTCGATGGCCCGCGATTTACCTCCCAAAATCGATCTTGGCCGATGGGATGTCGTGGTTTCGACCTGTCTGTTGTCTCAGTTGATCGATTCTGTCTTTATTGCGGTTGGGCCAACCCATCCTCGGTCCACCGAATTGGCGTTGGCGGTTCGTGATGGTCACTTGGCCCAGCTGGAGGCGGTGGTCTGTGAGGGCGGAAAAACGCTCCTGATCACCGATTTTGTCTCTTCAGACACTTTGCCTCAGCTGCGAGATGTCGCGTCCGATTCGCTTCAATCGTTGGTGCATCAAGCGGTTGCCAATCGCAATTTCTTTACCGGATTGAATCCTGCGGTGCTGTTGCAACAGATGCGAAAGGGGCAGGTATCGGTGAAGGCGTACCCCGCGTGGAGGTGGGTTTTGGGACCTCGGTGTTTTGCTGTTTGTGCCGTCGAAACGGCAAGCGGAGGCCTTATCACCGGATAGAAAAATAGAGCCCAGGTACGGCATCTTATTCCCGCTAGGAATTTGACTACAATGCGAAGCTCCAATTCACCCTCCTTCTGTACTCGCTGCCCATCCAACCTAGAGTGCGTGTCATGAAATATCTCATTTGGGGTCTCGTTCTCTTCTTGGTGGTGATCCACCAAGATGTCTGGAATTGGGGCAACGACCGATTAGTTTTCGGATTTTTGCCTTTCACGCTCGCCTATCACGCGGGAATTTCGATTGCGGCAAGCGTGGTTTGGTTCCTGGCAGCAACGTTTGCTTGGCCTCAACACCTCGAAGATGACGCGATGTCGGCTACTGAAACTGAGGAGGGTGCGGTATGAGTCCTGGAATGATCAAAGTCACCATTATCAGCGTTTACTTAGGGATGCTGCTATTCCTGGGGCTGTTTTCGTCGCGGTTGTTCAAGGGAACGTCAAAAGATTACATGTTGGCGAGTCATTCGATTGGCCCCTTCCTGCTGCTGATGTCGCTGTTTGGAACCACGATGACCGGTTTTGCCCTGGTGGGATCCACCGGCGAGGCATTTTCCGAAGGTGTCGGGGTCTACGCCATGTTGGCTTCGTCCTCAGGCATTATCCACTCGCTGTGCTTTTTCGTCTTGGGCGTGAAGCTGTGGTCGTGGGGTAAAAAATATGGATACACCACCCAGGTTGGATTCTTTCGTGACCGTTTAGAAAGCAACAACATCGGTTTGGTGTTGTTCCCCATTCTTGTGGCGCTCGTCGTCCCCTATTTGCTGGTTGGCGTTGTGTCGGCTGGAAAAGCGATCGAAGGAGCAACGCGGGGTGATTTTCCAGGCTTGACCGAAAACGGCGGCGTTCCTCCCTGGTTGACCGAATTGGTGATCTGCGTGGTCGTGTTGATCTACGTGTTCTTTGGCGGCATGCGAGGCACGGCGTGGGCGAACACGTTTCAAACGATTGTGTTCATGATTCTCGGCGTTGTTGCGTTCTATTTGATCGCCACCAACCTTGCCGAAAAATCGGTGGCCGAAGGCCGTGCCCACGAAATGCGTGACGGCGAAAGGGTGGTTCGTACCGAACCTCCGACCGGGCTTTTTGACTCTCTACAAATTGTCAGTCAAGAGATACCGCGGGCGCGACGGGTGCGAGCTGAAGTGACGTTGTCGGATCAAATCGAATCGGTCGAAGCACCGGCTCAATTCCGGACTCGCGAGCACATGGATCCATGGATGTTTTTTACCTACATGTTGATTCCGTTTTCAGTCGGCATGTTCCCTCACCTGTTCCAGCATTGGTTGACGGCGAAAAGCGGTCGGGCGTTCAAATTGCCGGTGGTGGTTCATCCGGTGTTCATTTTGATCGTTTGGATTCCCTGCGTGTTGATCGGGGTTTGGGCCACCAGCGGTCTGATTAATATTCCGCCTCCGATCGCCGCCGAGCCCAACAAGGTGCTCGGGTTTATGGTCAAGTCGCTTTCGGGTGATGTGCTAGGCGGATTTTTGTTGGCCGGAATTCTCGCTGCGATCATGTCCAGCTTGGATAGCCAATTCCTCTGCATCGGAACGATGTTCACTACGGACATCGTCGTCCACTATGCCGGTAAAGAACGGTTCAGCGATCGTCAGATTGTTTTGATCTCGCGATGCTTTATCGTTGCCGTCGTTGCAGTCACCTACATGCTGAGTTTGACCGATGTGGCCCAAGCTCGTGTGTTCCAGTTGGGCATTTGGTGCTTCAGCGGATTTAGCAGCTTGTTTCCGCTTGCGTTGCTGGCGGTTTATTGGCGTCGACTGACCAAATGGGGCGCCTATGCGGGTGTTCTGACTGCGTTTGTCACTTGGTGTGTGCTGTTTGCCCAATCGGATTTCGCAAAGATCGATAACTGGTCCGTCGATATCCCATGGGGTGATGACGTGATTCGCACGATGCCTGTGGCGACGATGTTTCTGGCATCGGCAGTTGCGACGATTGTTGTCTCGCTGATGACAAAGCCGCCGAGCGACGCGACGCTACAGAAGTTTTTTCCAGTGCGAGCATAGTCCGAATTCATGGTGACTTGGGAAGCGTGGTTGACCGTCATCATTGCTGGCTCGCTGCTGGTATGTCTCGCGATGCGTGTGGCGGCAACCGATTTGCTTGCCTTGGTGTTTCTTGGGCTGATTATGTTAGCCCAGGAAGTCAGTGGATCGCCGCTTTTGCCGACCGCCGAAGAAGCGGTCGCGGGCTTCGGCAATAAAGGTCTGATCACGGTTGCTCTGCTGTTTGCGGTGGTTGCCGGATTGGAGTTCACCGGAGGTACCGAACTTGCCACCGGGTGGCTGCTCAGCAAGGCCAAGAATTTGTTCGGAGCGCAAGTGCGATTGCTGGTTCCCGTTGCGGCACTGAGCGGTTTTTTGAACAACACTCCGTTGGTTGCCGCGTTGATGCCGGTCGTCGGCGACTTGAGTAAACGGGTCTCTGTTAATAGTAGCCGTTTGCTGCTGCCGTTGTCGTACGCCGCGATTTTAGGCGGGATGTGCACGATCATGGGCACCAGCACCAATCTGATCATCAAAGACAAATACGAGCAGCTGAACGGCAAACAAATGGCGTTCTTCGAACCTGCGGCGGTAGGCGTTCCTGCGGCGATCGTTGGACTGATCTACATCATCGGCTGTTCCCGTTGGTTACTGCCCGAACGTCAGGCAGCCGTTAGCGTTTCGGATGACCCACGACAATACACGGTCGAAATGGAAGTGGATCCGCTCGGACCGCTGGTCGGGCGAACGCTGCAAGAGGCTGGGCTGCGACATTTGCCAGGGTTGTATGTTGCCGAGATTCAGCGTCACGATGGAATCATCGCCGCGGCCAAACCGAATGAGGTGTTGCGTGCGGATGACGTTTTGATTCTTGTTGGCGCACTCGATAGCGTCGTCGACATGCGAAAGATTCGAGGCTTGACGATTCCTGATGGCCAAGCGCGTAAACTGCGAGTGCCTGCGTGGCAGCGGACGCTTGTCGAAGCGGTCGTCAGCTCGCGTTGTGCCCTGCTGGGCAAGACGATTCGCGAAGGCAAATTTCGCTCGCACTACAACGCCGCGGTGGTTGCGGTTGCCCGTGGCGGTCGTCGATTGACCGGCAAGATCGGAGATGTGCGATTAGAGGTAGGCGATGTGTTGCTGTTGGAAGCATCTCCTTCGTTCTTGCATCGCCGTCGCGAGTCGCATGACTTTTATCTTGTCAGCGCCGTCGAAAAAGGGGCGGTCCGTCGGCCGGAGCTTGCGTGGTTGTCGATCGGTGTGATGTTGGCCATGGTCGTCGCGGCGACGTTGACTCCGGTTTCGATCATGACCTCGGCCCTGATCGCAGCGATCGCCATGATCGTGTTCCGCTGCTGCACCGCATCCGAAGCGCGACGCAGTATCGATTGGTCGGTGCTGATTGTGATCGGAGCGGCGATCGGAATCGGTGAATCGCTCGAACAGAGCAAAGCGGCAGACGCCATCGCTAACGGCATGCTTGGTGTTGCCGGAGGCGGCAATCTCGGTTCGTTGGCGGCGATCTTTATCGCCACCATGATCTGCACCGAACTAATCACCAACAACGCTGCGGCCGTATTGATGTTTACGATCGCGGTCAGCACGGCGGGAAAATTGGGCGTGGATCCGGCGCCGTTTGTGATCGCGGTAATGATCGCGGCATCGGCAAGCTTTTTGACCCCGATCGGGTATCAAACCAACACGATGGTGTATGGCGTCGGCGGCTATCGTTTCAGCGACTATGTGCGGTTTGGCTTTCCGCTCAGCATGATTGTGTTTGCCGTGTCGATGCTGATCATTCCCCAGGTCTGGCCGTTCACCTCCGCCGTTCTGCCGGCGCCTTAAGCAGCTAAGCAGAAGTCTGTCAGGATATTGCCACTTTGGCATTGGTGAGCCGAGTGCCGTAAGGCACCGGTTGATGCGTGGAACCCGGCCGCTGATGCGCGAGCGGCTCATTAAATCAACAAGCCGCTCGCCCCGGTTCCGACATGCAACCGGGGCTATCGCCCAAACCGAAACTCTCTGCGAGTTTCGCTACGAATAAATGCGTCACAGCGTTGGCCCAAACCGCTAACGGTTAAGCGAAGCATTTTTAAAGTCCGGCTAAATCAACAATCCGTCACCGCTTTTACGTGATGGTTCATCAAACAACCACACGTGTCGCGCTGGCGATCCCAGTGACGGCGAGGGTTTCGCTTGCCCCTCTGCCCTCCCCTCTGCATCTTGCTCTCTTCGAAATGGCTGCTGCTCTGGACATTCTCACAGCAGCTTGACTAAACTGCATTCGACCAGCGGTCGATAAATAGACGACCGCGGGTCGGATATGCAGATTCTAAGGGAACCGACGAGGCTTGGGATGAATTGGCAACGAGCGAGAAGGCCGGCGCAAAAAGCCGAGCGTATGAATGCGATTTTGGATGCTGCCGCGTCGCTTTTTGATGAAAAAGAACTGTCGGAAATCTCGATGCGGGATGTCGCCGAGCGGGCGGGCGTGGGTAAAGCGAGTCTGTATCACTACGTCAAAACCAAGGAAGAAGTATTTTTGTCACTCTATGGTCACGAGCTGGAAGTGTGGCTCGAAGGGCTCGAAAAACGACTCGGGCGGCTTCGCAAACCGACGCCCGAACGGGTGGCTGCGGCGCTTGTGGATGAGTTGAAGTTGCATCCTAGGTTGTGCCGTTTGAAGGTCGTTTTATCGCTCGTACTTGAACGCAATCTGTCGGACGAAGCGATCGCGGAATTCAAAGAATCGCTACTAGGTCCGACCGATCACTTCGTGGCCATGATTCACCAATCGCTGCCCCAGCTTTCTCATGTGGCAGCAAAAGATTTCTTATTTCAGTATCACGCGCTGGTAGCCGGGTTGTGGCCGATGGCTCACCCCACCAAGCAGCTCGCCGCCATCATCCGAGAAGCCAAATACAGCCAGTTTCGTGTCGACTTTTATGCGTTGCTTCAGCGGACGCTCGTGACATTGCTGCAATCCAAAGAAAAAGGAAGCCAACATGCATGATAAAGAAAAGGGGGCAGCGTTTCGCATTCGCAAGGGGCTGTTGCTTGCGGTCTGCGGCTGCGTGCTTGCAGTCGGGTGTCAGAAACCGGCAATTGAATTTGCTGAAAAGGCGGCACAGCCGGTGACCGTGATGACGCTGGTCAAAGCCGCACCCCCGTCGTCCTTTATGGCGTCCGGCAGCGTCAAGTCGTGGAAGACCGAAGACCTCGGTTTCGAAGTTTCCGGTCGGCTTGAATGGGTGCTTGAACCGGGGCTAGACGTTGACGGCCGGATCGTCGATCCCGATGGCAAATTGATTCACCCCGGCACGCCACTCGCTCAAATCGAAACGGCTCAATACGACATTGCGGTCGAGTCGGCCGAGGCAGACGTCGAGGTGGCCGAACGTAAAAAAGAGAGTATTAAGATCCGCTTGGACGAGGCATTGCCAGTGGAGATTGAATCGGCAGAGGCGGATTTGAAGCTGGCAAAAATCGAATTCCAGCGAATGCAAACGCTGAATGCTCAGCAGGCGGCATCACAATCCGAATTCGACCAAGCTGAAAATTTGGTGCACACCCGCCAGGCGGCTTTGCGATCGCTCGAAGCAAGTGAGAAGCAGGCTCGTGCGGATTTGAAGTCCGCGGAATCCGAAGTTCGTCGCGCCCAACAAGTGCTGCGAGAAGCCCAGCGAGACCTGAAAAACACCACTCTCTACGGTTCTTACCAAGGCCAGATTGCCGAGGTGATGGTGGTGCCCGGCAGCGTCGTGACCGCAGGATCACCGGTGCTGAAGTTACAGATGTCCAACCCGATCAAAGTCGAGGTCGAGTTGTCATCACAGCAATCACGCCAGATCCGCCAGCGGCGAAATCTGCCCGCTTCGTTCCCGTTGCCTGATGGCACGACGCGGCATGTCAATGCGTTTGTTTATAGCATCGCGCCCAGCGCTGATCCGACCACGCGGACCTTTACGATGACGCTGTTGCTATTGAACGAAAAGTTTCGTGACAATTTGCCGGAATCCATTTCCGAGGACACGGTAGCTCGGTCCCAAGATATTTGGCCGCTAAAACTTAATCGCATGATGGGAACTCCGCCCGAGGTGACGTTGGTCGAAGAGAAATCGATTCATCACGACGACGAGGGCGCCTTCGTTTATCGCGTTACCAATGCAACCCTAGACGGCATCCTGCCGAAAATCCTAAAAGTCCAACGGCAGCGTTTGATTGAACATGATTTGCGGATTCCGTTTCTCGGCAATTGGATCTTTCGGTCGGTGTCGTTTTTGGATGACCAGGGCGACAGCATCAAGCTTCCACAGGAGACGATCTACGTTGGTGAACTGGCAGACGGCCCGTCCGCCGCGTCCGCATGGGATGGCGAATCGGTCGTGTTGGATGCGGGAGCCCAGTGGATGTTGCGGCCTGGCGATCTGGTCTCGGTCGATCTCTCTAGCAACGATGCGGAGTTGGGTTTCCATGTCCCCATCGAGGCGATTTACGAAGAATCGGACGAGACATATTTGTTTGCCGCCCAAGACGGTCACGCGAAAAAGTTAGCAGTTCAGCTGAAACAAGCTGGCAACTTGAATGCGGGCTCGTTAGTCGAGGTCCAATCGCCTGCGTTAACTGATGGGATGCAAGTCATCGTCCAAGGCGTTCATTATTTGCACGACGGTGAAGCGGTGCGAATTGTGCAAACCGCGTTATCCGAGACACCCAAAACCGTGGTGCCGATGCATGTTTCTGAAGCGAATGTCGATGAATCGGAGTCATTTTAATGTCACTTCCTGCATTGGCGGTCAAGTATCGCCCGATCGTGATTTCGATCGTGGTGCTTGCGATGGTTTGCGGCGCATTTACTTATGTCACCATCCCGCGTCGTGAAGACCCCGAGTTTACGATTCGTGTCTGTGTCGTTTCGACTGCGTGGCCGGGGGCGCCTGCGGAAACCGTCGAAGAGTTGATCACCGACAAAATCGAGCAGAGTTTGATCAGTATCGAAGAGGTGGATTTTACTCGGTCGACGACGTTGACGGGCCAATCGACGATCTTTGTTGAGTTAGAAGACAACGTTGCACCCGCCGACATCCAAAATGTCTGGGACAAGGTGCGGGCGCGCGTGCAAACTGTGCCAATGCCCGAATCCGACATCACGCCGGTGGTGAACGATGAATTTGGCGATACCGCAGTGTTGTTGCTGGCGGTGCATCAAACGCCCTCGCATGGACGTGACCATGTTCGCCCACAGGATCTCTATTCGCCTCGTCAGTTAGAAATCCATGCCGAAGAGGTCCAAGACGCCGTACGACTGTTGCCGGGCATCGCCAAAGTCGAGATGTTTGGCGTACGAGACGAAGCAATCTATATCGAAACCGATCTCGCCAATTGGTCACAGATTGGTTTGACCACGGCACAGCTGGAAACGCTGGCGAGCGAGCGAAATATCATCGAAGCCGGAGGTGAGCTGGATACCGAATCGGGCCACTATTCCGTTAAAACGGGGGGTGAATTCAATGCGGTGAACGAGATCCGGCAGATCGCCAGCACCGTTCGCACCGACGGTGGCGACAACAGTGTCCCGCTTGCCGAACTCGGGTTGACGGTGACTCGAGGTTTTGAGGATCCCGCGGACTACCTCTGTCGCTTTGGTGACACGTCGGGGGCGACGCCTGCGGTGATGCTAGGGATCACGATGAAGTCGGGATCGAACATCATTGACGTCTGTAACGCCGCCAAGGCTCGGGTGCGAATGTTGGCGGACGTTGAACAGCGGCTGCCCCCCGACATTGCAGTCACTCCGGTCTCGGATCAGTCCGAAAGTGTCGCGAAGAAAATACGTGATGTGATCATCAATGTGATCGAGGCGGTGTTGATCGTGGTGGTGGTGGTTTATTTGGTCGTCGGTTTCCGTACTTCGTTTGTGATGGCTGCAAACATCCCAATCGTCGTCGTGATCACCGTAGGATTGATTGCACCGTTGGGGGTGCAATTGGAACAGATATCGCTCGCCGCACTGATCATTTCACTCGGTTTGTTGGTCGACAACGCGGTTCAAGTCTGCGATCAAGCTCGCACGAATCAAATTGCCGGAATGCGGCCGTTCCCAGCAGCGATTGACGGAGCCAATACGCTTGCGATCCCGATGTTGGTGGGGACGTTGACGACGATGGCGGCGTTTGTACCGATGTTGTTTTCGCTCGAAGGAGGCGGCAAAGAATACGTCTACAGTTTGCCGATCACGGTTTCCACAACACTCGCACTAAGTTGGTTCTTGGCGATGACGTTGTGTGTAATTTTGGCGGGGCTGTTTATTCGTCCGCCTCGCGGTGAGAAGTCGGGTTCGCCTGTGGTGAATGTGTTCTCGACAATCGGCCGTTTGCTTTCACGTTCTCGCCGCCGATCGGACAAGACGGATGAATCCATTTCGACCGACGACGTTGTGGCCAAGGGCACTGCGACCAAGGGCGTCTCAGAGAACTGGGCCTACCGAATCTATGGAGGGATCGGAGGGTTGGCGGTGCGGGCGAAATGGGGGACCGCGTTGGCAACATTGCTATTGATCGTTGGCATCATGACATTGCCCGTCAGTTCCGAGTTTTTTCCCGAAGCTGACGGCACTCAGTTCGCCGTGAAGATCATCCTGCCCGAAACAGCCACCATCCAACAAACCGATGCCGTGGCACGGAAAGTCGAGACGATTGTCCAACAGCTGGGTGCAGCTAGCGAAGACCGTCCTGCTCGCTTGCGAGCGTTTCGTACCTTGGTTGGCGGCGGCGGTTCGCGCTGGCATCTCGGTTGGAACCCCGAGCCCAAAACGCGTTCTTATGCGGAGATATTGGTGCGCACCACCGATGCCTCGGTGACACCCGATTATGCGCAACGAGTTCGTGAGATCGCCGAACGTGGCGATGCGGAACTGGGAATCGATCCGATCGTAGGGGCACGTGTGGTTCCCGTGCAATTGGCACTCGGGCCGCCCGCCGATCCGTTGGTTTTTCGTATTGCCGGCAACGGGTTTGCCGATCCATCGATTCTGCGATCCGCCGCCAATCGCTTGAAGGATCTCGTCGAATCACAGCCCGAAACTTGGGACGTCAACGACTCGTGGGGCGTCGACGGTTACCAGGTCCGCGTCAATGTGGACCAGGATCGTGCCGTGCTCGCCGGAGTGACGAACTCGCAAGTCGCACGTACGTTGAATTCGTACTACTCGGGACTCCGCTTAACGACGTTTCGCGAAGGCGATCACGAAGTTCCTGTCTATTTCCGGTTGAAACCCAACCAGCGTGAATCGATTCGCGGGCTGCAGGAATCATTCGTCGAAGGGGATTTCGGTAAGGTACCGTTGTCTTCGATCGCCAGTCTGGAAACCACGTTTGTCTTGGCCAAGATTGCTCGTCGTAACATGAACCGGACCATCGAAGTCAGCTCGCGAATGGAGCCCGGCGTGACCGGTAACGATGTCGTTTCACGATTGCTAAAAAGCGACGAGATGAATGCCCTGCGTGAAAGTTTGCCGGTCGGTTATTGGATCGAACCGGGCGGGGCGTTTGAAGAGAGTGCCGAGGCCGGCGGGCAAATGATGATGTCCTTTGCGATTTCGTTCGTGCTGATCGTGCTGTGTTTGATTTTCCAATACAACGGTTGGTCCAAGCCGCTGATCATTTTGTCAACGCTGCCGTTGGCGTTGGCGGGGGCATGGTTGGGATTGTTTTTGTTTGACAAGTCGCTCGGGTTCATGCCCCAGCTTGGTATCTTGGCCCTGTTTGGGATCGTATTAAATACTGCGATCATCTTTGTCGAATTTGCGGATATCTTGATCGCCCAGCGTGCAGCGGAAAAAGCCAGCGAGGGAACCGCCGATGGGCCTATCGTCGGTCTCAGCGTCGCTGAGTTCCGCGAGTGTTTGATCGAAGCCGGAAAGCAGCGGATGCTGCCGATTTTCTTGACTACGGCGACGACCGTGGGAGGTTTGATTCCGTTAGGACTCAGCGGCGGAGCACTGTGGGAAGGGCTCGCATGGTGCATGATCGTTGGTTTGCTACTGACTACCTTTCTGACACTAATCGTGGTTCCCGCGTTTTACGCGATCCTGGTCGAGACTTTTGGTGTCAAACCGATCGCGATTCCGACGGATGGAAATGATTAGTTCTCTCTTCGCGTGTTGGTCGCCTCGGCAAAAACACAGTGGACGAAGCGGTCGAGCGAACGGAAACCTGTTTTGCCGCCAAATGGTTCGGATCGACACATTTCGTATTCTTAGTAAGAATGGTGCCGATGAATGCAAAACCAAGCAGTCCCAAGCTGACTCCCGAACCGATTTCACCCTCCCCCGCTAGCGATTCGCGAGCGGCGGAAACCGCTGGGGAATCAATCCATCAAGCGGCACCGTCGATCGACGCCGCGATGCGGATTGACCGTTTTCGCTTGCGCCGTGATAAAAAACGATTAAGTCCCGAAGCCTACGCGAAACGGTTGGCCGAATCGGTCCAGCAGTGTGATGCACGCCGGGCCGCGACGCCGCGGATCGAGTACTCCGACGACCTGCCAATCACGTCGCATCGTGACGAATTGATCCAGCTGATCCGCGATCGCCAAGTCATCGTGGTCTGCGGTGAAACCGGCAGCGGCAAAAGTACCCAATTGCCCAAAATCTGTCTCGAAGCCGGCCTCGGTCGCGAGGCGATGATCGGACACACCCAGCCGCGTCGTTTGGCGGCCCGCAGCATCGCCACCCGGCTGGCCGAGGAACTCGATACGACGCTCGGCAAAACCGTCGGCTACCATGTTCGCTTTGGCGACCAAACCGGTCCTGAGACGTTGATCAAACTGATGACCGACGGGATCCTGTTGGCCGAAACGCAATCCGATCGCTTCCTCGATGCTTACGATGCAATCATCATCGACGAGGCGCACGAGCGATCGCTGAACATCGATTTTCTGTTGGGTTACCTGCGACGGTTGCAATCAAAACGTCCCGATTTGAAGATCATTATCACCTCGGCAACCATTGACGCCGAGCGGTTTGCCGAACACTTTGCCGACGAATCTGGCCCCGCCCCGATCATCAATGTCGAAGGCCGCGGTTATCCCGTCGAACTGCGTTATCTGCCTTGGGAAGAGGTCGTTGACGATGAAGACCGTGGCTACGATCTCGCTCGCCATGTGATCGCGGGAATCGAATCATTATCGCGAGGCGGCAGTGCCGGTGACACGCTGGTGTTTTTGCCTACCGAACGCGACATCCGCGAAGTCACTCATCGCGTGGCCGGTCATTACAAGCGGTTGGGGATGCCAAACCGTGTGGATCTGTTGCCGCTTTACGCGCGGTTGCCACAAAAGGAACAACAGCGAATCTTTCATCCCGACGCCGGCAAACGGCGGATCATTTTTGCCACCAATGTGGCCGAAAGCTCGCTGACGGTCCCCGGCATTCACTCGGTGATCGATACCGGCACCGCGCGGATCAGCCGTTACAGTCCTCGTAGCAAACTGCAGCGATTGCCGATTGAACCGGTCAGCCGGGCGAGTGCCAATCAACGCGCCGGCCGTTGTGGTCGTATCGGACCTGGAGTCTGTGTTCGCTTGTATTCGCTCGACGATTACGAGTCGCGCGACGCGTTCACGACGCCCGAAATTCGGCGAACCAATCTGGCCTCGGTCATCTTGCAAACCAAGACACTGCGACTGGGACGATTGGAAGAATTCCCGCTGCTTGATCCGCCACGCCCCGAATCGATTCGCGAGGGCATTCGGACGCTGATGGAATTGCGAGCGATCGATGAAAAGCATGAATTGACCGAGATCGGCCAAAAACTTGGTCGATTGCCCGTCGATCCGCGTGTGGGACGCATGATTTTGGCGGCCGACGAGTTTGGCGTGCTGCCCGAAATTTTGCCGATTGCTGCAGCGCTGGAAATCCAGGATCCTCGTGATCGTCCGCAAGAAAAACAGCAAGCGGCCGATGAAGCTCACGCGATCTTTAAGGACGCCAACAGTGACTTTCTGTCCTACTTGAAATTGTGGCGGCATTACGAAGAAGCTCGCGAGAAACATTCACGCAATAAGTTGACGCGAGTCCTGCGTCAGCAATTTCTTTCCCCAAATCGCATGCGTGAGTGGTCCGATGTCTATCGTCAGCTCAAGGAAATGGTCGCGACGTCGTTGGGCGAACGTAAAGGGGCTCGCAAGAAAATTGGTGCGATTCGCTTTGCTGATGATCCCGAACGATTGCTCGACGCTAACCTGGACGACGCGTTGCACCAAGCGCTTTTGACCGGGCTGTTGTCGAGTGTCGCAATGATCAAAGAGAAGAGCGAGTACACCGGTGCCGGGGGATTGAGTCTGTATCTTTGGCCCGGCAGCGGTGTGGCGGCAAGCAAGCCTAAATGGATTGTCGCCGCCGAGCTTGTCGAAACCGCGAAACAATATGCTCGCACAGTCGCCCGGATCAAACCGGAATGGATCGAAACCATTGGGGCACATCTCATCAAGCGGTCGTACAGCGAGCCGCACTGGAGTTCCAAGTCGAGCGGCGCGTTTTGTTACGAACGTCAATCGTTGTTTGGGCTGCCCGTGGTGGTTCGTCGGCGGGTTCCGTTGCCGCCGATCGATCCCTCGACCGCTCGCGATTTATTGATCGAGCATGGGTTGGTCGAGCAGCAAATGAAGACGACGGCGCGGTTTGTGCGGTTCAACCAAAAATTGCAAGAATCGATCGCCTCGTTGGCCGCCAAAACACGGCGGCGTGATTTAGTGGTCGATCCCTACTCGGTGGAACGTTTCTATCAATCACACCTGCCCGAAGAAGTTTGTGACCGTGGCCGGTTAGAGAAATTTGACCGCTCGATCGAAGCCCCCGCATGGACGAAACAGCTTCGCGATGCTGCGGACTTGTCGGCTTGGTTGCAATCACCGCCCACGGTCGATGAAAACGCAACGCCGTACATGCAGCCCAGCGATTTAATTGAAGCTGCCGGCGAAGCGATCACCAAAGAAGCCTTTCCCGACGAACTGCAAATTGGCAGTTCGCGTTTGCCGCTTCAGTATCGCTTCGAACCGGGAGGCGATGCGGATGGCATCCACTTGAAAATTCATCAAGCCGCATTGCCGCAAGTCAGCGACGAGCGATTGGGGTGGTTGGTTCCTGGATTGTTGCAGACCAAGCTGGTCGCGATGATCAAATCGCTACCCAAACGCATCCGGCGAAACCTTGTGCCGGCGGCGGATGTTGCAGCGAAAGTCAGCCAGGAATTGGCTGCCGACTACGGCCAAGTGCCGTTCATGCCCTCGGTTTGTGCCGCCTTTTCACGCCATGCCGAAATGCCGGTGACGCCCGATGATTTTCAGTCGGAAAAACTCGACGACTATCTGCAGTTCCTGGTCACCGTGGTCGATGATTCAGGCAAGACGATCGCGAGCGGTCGCGAAGTTCAACCGCTCAAAGAAAAGCTCGGCTCAGCAAAAGATTTGCCTGAGAATGCCGAAGCGGATGATTCCAAGGAAGCGTGGGCTCGCGAGTCGATGACGACGTTTTATATCGAGTCGCTACCCAAAGAGGTTGTGCGATCGCGCGGCGGTGTAAAAGTCGCACAGTACCCAGCCTTCTTTGACAAAGGGGACAGCGTTGCCACGCGATTGGTCTCGGATTTGCAAACTGCCGATGCCATCACCCGACAAGGTTTGACGCGATTGTTTGCCCTGGCGGAGCGAAAGGAATTGCGGACTCAGGTGCGATGGCTGCCGTCGCTCGAGCAAGCCAAGGTAAAGCTCAGCGGTGTGGTATCTGCTGCATCGATCGAATCACAATTGATCGACCTATTGGCGCGTATCGCATTCGTGGAAAACGAACCGGTCATTCGCAGCAAGGCGGAATTTGATCAGCGACGTGGCGAACGAGCACGGCGAATCGCCGAAGCGACGCAAGAGGTTGCTACGTGGTTGTCGGCAATGGCGGATGCCTATTTTGCCGCACGACGTCAGATCGAATCGACCACGGGAAACCGTTTCGATCAAGCTATGAACAATATCCGGCTGCAGATGGATTGGTTGATTCACGACCAATTCCTCGCAGCGACGCCCTGGGAATGGCTGAAACATTACCCACGTTACTTTAACGCCATCGCCTACCGGCTAGATAAATTGACCAGCGGCTCGGCGCCCCGCGATCGCGAGGGAACCGAAACGGTCGAGAGTCTGCGGCAACGGTGGATGGCGACATTACCCGAGAGCGAACGAAACGCACGCGATCAATCGGCCACCGAAGTCCGCTGGATGATCGAAGAACTGCGAGTCAGCCTGTTCGCACAGCCGCTCGGCACCGCAATCAAAATCTCGCCCCAACGCTGTGAAAAAGCCATCACCAAATCGTAGCGAAAGTCGCCAAGACTTTCGTCCACAACTTCACCCGCCCAGCAACGCTTCGTTTAACCGTTAGCCAATAGGCGTACGCTAACGGATGCGAGTACGCCTTTGGCTGACTGTTAAACAATTAAATCAACAAGTCGCCAACGGATTTCGTTCATCATTCAAACTTCACTCGTCAAACTTCATCTCCCGCGTATCCCGTTCCAACCCCGTTGGCACCGTCAACGGCGTATACAGCTCCGGTCGTCGAGCACGGATCCAGCCACGGCCGGTGGCATCGGCCAGCAAACCAGCGTCTAGGTCCGCAACCACCATCGCGTCATCCGCTTTCCAGGTTTCGGCGATCACACGGCCGTAGGGATCCAAGATCATCGCGTTACCGGTGCGGATCTCGTCATCATCGACTCCTACGCCGTTACTGAAGACCAAGAAAATGCCGTTATCGTGGGCACGGCTTGGTAACCAACGCATCAACCAACCACGCCCCTTATCGCCCCGGAACTCTTTTTCGATTGCTTCCGGGGCGGCATGCCGGTTATCCCACAGTTGCCGGTCGATGATGCCCATCAAGTTCGGATTCTTGCTGCGTACCGCTCCGGTTTGATGAGGCGCCAACAGGATTTCGGCGCCACGAAGTGCCGTGATGCGAACATTTTCGATCAAGTTACAATCGTAACAAATCAATACACCAACACGAAAACCATCAGGCAGATCGAACACGGTATACTCCGTTCCACTGCGAATCGCAGCGTGCTCGAACGCTTGCAGTTTGCGGTGACAGTGGATCGTTCCGTCAGGCAATGCAACAACATAGCTGTTATAAAACTCGCCACTCTCGCTGACTTCGACCAACCCCGCACCGATACTGATGTTGTATCGGCGTGCCAGTTCGACCAATCGCTGAGTGCTGGGACCATTCGGGATCGGTTCCGCGAGTTCGCCCAGTTGCTCAAGCGACAGATTACGAATGAACCAGTATCCAGTGATACAGCACTCCGGAAACACCACCAACCGCACACCTTGCTCCGCGGCCTGGCGAAGAAACGTTTCGATCTTGGCAAAGTTAGCCAGCTTATCCGCGGGCGATGCTTCGAACTGAACCGAAGCAACGCGAAGCCTGCGTTGAGTCTCTTGTTGTGCGTCCGATGGTGTCATGTGCCTGCAGTGCAAGGGATGGGGTTTTAGGCCGAAACGATGCGAAGCGTAGTTCCGGCACGGTGGCGGTTCGAAAATAAGCAGCGAGGGCGTTCGGGAGTGATTCTACCCGATGCTGAGTATCGTGTAAGATTGTTGCTGTTCATCCCGCCTCCAGCTCCGCTGATGTTCCCACCTTTCACCCGCCCCCTCTAAACAATCACAAACTCTGTTTGTGAACGAGGTCCTCTGCCCATGCGTTGTTCATTCGCTGCTCACGTGTTATTTGCCCTGAAATTGACCCTGTTGTTGACGTTTGTGTCGATCGCTAGCCCTATGTTCGCGGACGACGCGGCGCTTGATCCTAAGATTACGTTGCGACTGCCACCGACGCCGGGGAATCCGCGCAACAGCGAGGGAGACTTTATCGAGCTCGACGATGGCCGGTTGCTGTTTGTCTATACACATTTTACTGGCGGTGGCAGCGACCATGCCTCTGCCCACCTTGCCGGCCGCTATTCCTCGGACGGCGGCAAAACGTGGGATGCCGAGGATACGCGAATTTTGGACAACGACGCCGATTTGAACATCATGTCGGTATCGCTGCTGCGATTGGCCGATGGACGCATTGCGATGTTTTATCTCAGCAAGCAATCACTTGCCGATTGTCGTCCCGTTGTCCGCTTCAGCAGCGATGAGGCCACGACGTGGAGTCCGCCGCAGTCGATCATTCCCGATTCGCAGGTTGGCTACTATGTGTTGAACAACGATCGTGTAATCCAGTTGTCCGATGGCCGCTTGGTTGCACCGCTGGCACTGCACACTTCGCCTGAATCGAAAAAGCCCGATTGGGCGGGGCGTGTTCTTTGTTACCTCAGCGACGATGCTGGCCGCACCTGGCGGCCGAGCAAAACGGTCTTGCAAGCACATGATTCCAGCAGCGGCAAACGGTACCTCGCACAAGAGCCAGGTGTGGTCGAGCTTCGTGATGGTCGTGTGATGATGTTGGTGCGTTCAAACGCTGACAGTCAACTTGTCAGCCATTCCTCCGACGGCGGAGAAACCTGGTCGACCCTGGCCCCCTCACCGCTTCCGTCCCCCACGTCACCAGCAACGATCGAGCGTATTCCCGGCAGCGATCGCTTGGTTTGTGTGTGGAATGACCACACAAACATTTCAGCGGATTTGCGAGGAAAACGCACTCCGCTGTCGCTTGCCGTCAGCGACGATGAAGGCAAGACGTGGCGTCGATCGATCACGCTGTTTGACAATCCTGACGGTTGGTACTGTTACACTGCGATCGAGTTTACCGCCGACGCAATGATGTTAGGCCACTGCGCCGGAGACCGCAAGAAGAACAACGGCCTAGCCGAAACACAAGTCACCCGGATTAAGTTGAATGAGCTAGCCGGCGTTCAGGAGTAAGACCCGTACAACTTTTGCGATCAGACCATTAATCGCACGCCCTCGCATCCGTTTTCGTTTGCCATATTTTGGAAGCCGCCTGAGTCACAACCAATCACCTCTCCCCGAACGCAGCTTGGGAGAGGTCGGACGGGCCATTTAGGCCTCGTCCAGGTGAGGGTCTCCGCTGGTCGACCGTGAGGTATTCTTCCGTCCGGCTTGCCCGGGCGGAGTAAACAACTGGTGGCTACAGAGGCTTGAGATGCAAAGTCAGTGCTCCGCCCGGGCTTGTCCCGGCAGTTCAGGGGGCAGTTTTTTTCTGCAAGAAGCGAACCTGCAAAATGAAAATCCCTCGCCGATACAGTCGGCGAGGGATCGCAATTTAGAGTGAAGCCATAGCCGCGAAGCGGCTACTCGATCGACTCGGTCTCCTTGCCTCGAATGGTTCCAAGTGCTCCCCACAGCCCATAGGGACTCTTCGAACCAGGAGCCGTCCAGCCGCCACCGTTGGCAACGGGTGGCTTGGTCAAGTCTCCCGATTCGATCGAATCGGTGATGAAGCGGATGGCACCGTCCGCCATCAAGACGTGAGCGCCCCCTTCGTGGTAACTGGTGACCGAAGCCAAGCCGTCATTGGCGTCGGTTGACCGAAGACAGGAAGGTGAATTCGGAGGCAACACGGTCATAACGGCCGTGGAATGCCAATGGCCGTCGGCCCAGCGACGCCCACGCTGCCAAATACCGCCTGCTGCGTACTGTGATGGAGACTCGGGATTGATGTGAGCTCCCGATTTGCACTTGTCAGGGGTCGGACGCCACCAATCACTGCCATCGAGATGGTATACATAACTCCGCACACCACGCTCGAAATCCATCACACATAGTTCTCCCATTGCGACCGAGTTGGAGGTGCCATCCTTGATGTCACGGAACCGAGTGATCTTTTCCCTCGCGAACAATCCGCGATGGCAACCGGTAACACCAGTGTGGTGATTACGATCACCTGGTTCCGGAGACCGACCGGCGCCTCGAATCGTATCTCCATAACAGTTCCCGTAATTCGTTTGCCCCGCCCCGTTCAAGATTGCGGGGTCGCTGGGACAACGATAGCTCATCACCTGCGTCTTCCATGGAATGTACGCGGGCGAGTCGGTGCCGGGAGTAGCACCCATCGGTTCGAAGTTTGTGGTTCCTTGTACCGATGGATTGCTAAGTTGCTCCCAAAGCGCCTGCTGCTCAATAAAGGGTAAAATGCCGACGAGGTTAAGATTGACGCGGTAGCCATTAGGAGCTGACCCGTCCCAAGTGCTAGGAAACATCTGGTAAGCGGAATGGTAATTGTGCATTCCCAAACCGATCTGTTTAAAGTTGTTGCTACAACTCATCCGCCGAGCGGCTTCGCGTGCCGCCTGAACTGCGGGTAGCAACAATCCGACAAGAACGCCAATGATGGCGATCACAACCAGAAGTTCCACCAAGGTGAAACCCTTTCGCCATCGAGGCGCCGAACAATTTTCATGCATGTGATTAGTCCATAGCGTGTGAGAAAAAATAAACGAATTATCGTGGTGGAGTGGGATCCGCATTCATCAAAGCTTCCATCTTTTCAGGATCGTTGACATCGGTGCCGACATCAGGATCGACCTTTACCTCGCCCTCAAGAACTCTCGTTCCTGAGGAACCCCCGCAGCCAAGAGTGCAAACAAGGGGAACAAACAAAAACAAAAACATCAAAAGTCGGTAGCGCATAAAACCTTCCAAATTCAACGTGAGAATAACGTAAAGAACATTAAGGGCTGGTAGCGGGCTAGCAAACTCCCTTAAGGAGTTAATCTATAGGCCGCGTGTTGAGCTGTCAATTTTTTTGAGTCGTCTCTTAGAAGATTGCCAGACATGCACGTGGTCGGGTGTTCACCCGGATGATGCCACTTGTAATGGGCTTCGTAATCGGCTAGGACGCCCTCGATATTTCTTGTAGCGCCGACATCGCTTGGAAACATCGAGTGAATCAAGCGGATGCTCTGTTTCATCCGCCGTTACACAGCCTGTCTGTCGCCAAATACGAGCCGCGGAGTTCGGATTCGATTTGCTCAATCGTGTATGCATTGATACCGATCAGGTTGATACGTCAGTGGGAAAACTAGAGAGTTTTGATGCCAGAGAGATTAGGTGCCAGGCACCGAGATTTTGGCACCCGAGCATCGCTCCGCTCGACCTCTCCCTAAACTTTGTTTTGGGAGAGCTGGCAATCGACTCGGGTTACCTCGCTCGAGCGCAGCTTGGGAGAGGTCGGACGGGCCATTTAGGCCTCGTCCGGGTGAGGGTCGACCGAGCAAGCACAGCCTGCAGCGAAACTTAGACACTAGCCGCCGAGATTTGACGCCGCTGATCGGCCGTGAGGTATTCTTCCGTCCGGCTTGCCCGGGCGGAGTAAACAACTGGCGGCTACAGAGACTTGAGATGCAATGTCAGTGCTCCGCCCGGGC
>NZ_ANOG01000378.1 GCF_000346295.1 Rhodopirellula maiorica SM1
GACTTCTACACCTCGTCCCATTTGCTCATTTGCACGTGGATCGTGGGCAAGTAATCGTGCTCGGTCTGGCCACTCGCTTCGTCCCATCGCAGCCACTGCTTGAGCTGTTTCCCTTCGGGTGAATCGGGCCAGTTCGCGAGAATCTCAATCACGTGCTGTCGCGACTTCTTTAAATCCGCAAACGAATCTGGAACGCCCCAGTCGCCAGCATATATGCCCGCCAACATCCAGTGACCTCGCAGTTGTGACGCAGGCGGCATCGCCACATCGATCAACTGCTTGTATTGTGAGATCGCATCCTCGACGTTGCGATCGACCAGCAAAAAATAGTCGCCCGCGATTTCAACGGACAAACTGGTTGCCTCGATCGCCGATCGGCTGCGGTACGCTCGTCGCAGTGACGACTTCATCTGCGTCATTCGCGTCTTGGCTTCGTTGATCGCACCTCGCTGATAATCATGCATCGCTTGGTTGAACGCGACGTTCGATAACAACCAATGCCCGAGCGGATTGCGTGGCTCGGCTGCCACCGCGGCACGGGCTGATGCTTCTGCCGTTTTCAATAGCTGGATCGACTCGTCGCTGTCACTTGCAAACGCCAACGATTGCTCGAGTGCCTCGAGCGCTGCCAACAACTCAGACGACGTGGCGGCCGTTTCGGCGATCGGAGCTTGCAACATTGCCTTGGACGTACTGCCCATCGCAAGACTCGCCAATCGAGTCAGGACGGGGTCGCGAGCAGGATCGTTGCTGGCCGCCGTCAAAATCACATTGGCGACCTGCCCATAATCACCATCAAATGCAACTTGGATCACCGCTTCGCCGTCCCGACGTCGATACGCTGCCGTTTGCACGTGTTGAGTCTGAGGTGCGACCGATCCCCACACGACGTAGTCCGCGCGAAGCCGTCCGGCGAGTCCACGGATCGCTTGAGTCTGCGTCAGCCCCTCGGCCCGCAAACGACGCAGTTGACGCTGAATATCCACCGTGCTGACCACTCTGACTCCCGGAAGCGAGGCAAAACGGTGGCGAATCGCGGTGGCCACTTGGACCGACGACCGGTCGGGATCGAATTGAATTCCTTCGAGAGGCTCATGGGGCACCACCGCGATGCTGACGTTCGTGGTTGCCGCGGGCGAACCATCGGTTGCGGCGACGGACGCTTCCTGACGACGCGCCGCCGCGAGATCAAATGCGTTGATCGGATCTAATTTGGCGTACTGGATCTCCGGTCGCTTGCCCGCTTCGATCAGTGCCGTTTGGATCGCTGGATACGACAAATCCAACATCACGCCACTGGATTGCGACGCAAGCTCACTCATAAACTCACGCGTTTGATCCACCACTTGCTGATACGGTTGGACGTTGTCATCACTGCTGGTGCAAAGAATGCAATTGATCTGGATTCCGCGTTTGCGAGCCAACGAAACCAACAATTCGTTGGTGAAACGGCGATGAGCACCTGGGAACTTTGCATCCCGAAATGTCACCGAATAAGGGGGGGCGTCGGCGAACAACATCACCCACTTGACCACATCGGGGCTGTCCGACCACGGCAATCGCGTGATCGCAGTATGCAGCCCCACATCGGGAAGCTCGTGAAAAAAGGGCTCGCCCGATTCGGGCTGCAGCGACGCGACGGCCTTGTTAATGGTCGCCTTATCCGCGGTGAACGTTGGCAGAACGATACTGACTTCGCCCGAGGGAGAACCGTAGTCACGATAGACCACGATCGAAGCTCGTACCTCGCCTTTGCGAAAACGACGCAAGTCATCGAGCATGCGGTCGATCGATCCGCGTACGCCGGCGAGTTCGGCGGACATTGAATTGGTGCCATCGATGACCAAGGCCACTTCCAATTCGCCTTCGTCACCGCCGGCCATCTCTAGAAAATTGCGTTGCAGCAACCCCATCGTTTTCCGCTGCGGCACATCCAGCGGCGAAAACATCGTGGAAATCGCCAGCGACGCGGGCGTGGACGACGTCGGTGTCGTTAAATTCGACGGAGAAGGGGAGGGCGGTTGCGCCAACACGGTACCAGCAACACTCATCACCACAAGCGGCATCCATGTGCAAACGCCTATGGACAATCCACGCCGAAGCTTCATCAATATCCTTTTCGATTCAAACATGGCTCGTTTTCCCAAGTCGCCGATTTTGCTGCTGCCGTATTCTGCAGCTTCTGTTTTCTGAAGCCACCGTTTTGGTGGTTTCGTTTTCCGAGTCAATGCGAGGCAATGAAGTTCGCAACCCGTTATCATGATAGTCCACAGCCGTGTTTGGCGGGTCGAGTGAGAGAGTAAAAATTAATGACAAGCGTACCGCGTAAAACTTGCATCCATTGGGGTGCGATTCTATTGCTCTGGATCTCCAGTGGTGTGAATTCGTCTGCGCAATTGCCCAGCGAGCAGACGCTGCCGGGAAAAGGGGCACAGCCGACCGAATTGCCGGCCGAATCCACGCTGCCGGGGTCGCCGTCCGGTAAACCGGCGGTGCTCGACCAACTGCCAAGCGAAAACCAATTACCCGGCGCCGCAACCGACCCCCCGGACACCACCCCAAAAGCAATCGATGGTGGCAACGCTCTTCCCGGTGGGATCCAACCTATTTTGCGGCTCGACTACACCGGTCATAGCGGAGGCATTCGAGCAATCGAACTGGCAAGTTCACCGAATACGGCCAGCGACACTGCGAACAACGGAGCGGGAAAAGTCAATTCGACAAATGAAAAAACGCTGCTGACTGCGGGTGAAGACAAGGACTTGCACGTCTGGCGTCGCTCGCCGCTCGGAGATCATCCTTGGAAACACCACCGCACGATCCGCTGGCAAGTTCAACGAGGTCCTCGCGGCCGCATCTACGCCTTGGCCGCAAACGGCAACCAGATTGCCATGGCGGGTCACGGTGCGATGGGGTCGTTGGGCGAAATTTGGATCGTCGATGCCATCAGTGGCAAATTGGTGCGACCGCTGGTGGATTTCAACGCAGGGCATCGCCAAGTCGTGGCCGCGCTCGCATGGTCTCCTGAAAACGACGGCACCGACCAATCCGAGAAGAAACCCGCTGTGTTGGCATCGCAAGATGTCGATGGCCGGGTGATGACATGGCAATCCGATCAGGACACTGGATTATGGTCGGGGAAAACGGTGATCCAGCCCGATTCGATTGCCTATGGTGCAGAAATTGCCAGCCGAATTCGCAGCTCACGAGGCTTCGTCCCGTTGGCGTTTCGTGGTGCCAACGAATTGGTGGTGGCTCATTTCACAGGCCTCGTTGAATCGGAGCCGAACATTACGGTTCCGACGTGGCAACTGCAACGTATTGACCTTTTCTCTGGCAAAACCAGTTTGCTCGGCCAAACCACTTTCGCCCATCACGTCCGCTGTGTTGCCACTGCACCCGACGGCAGTTCCTTGGTCGCGGCCGGTGCCGACGGCACTCTCGCGGTCTGGGATTTTGATGAAAAACAAACGGTAACACGGCATCGCCATGTTCAAATCGGCGGTCGGCCACTGTTTGTTGACCTTGACGCTTCGAATCAGCAGCTACTGGTGGGCACGGAATTGGCAGGAATGCGAAAAGGGCAAGCGGTTTCGCGGCTACAGGTGTGGGATCTTAGTGGCGACTCTCTAACACTTCGCTCGGAAACCTATCCTGCCATCGCCATTCCCGCCGGGCAAATCGACGTTGAGCGAGGCGAGGCGATTGTCGCGGTGAACAGCGAAATCCATGTTTATGACATCGACGACGAAGGACGCATCGCAGCGGAGCCACGTGAAAGACTGGATTCGCCCACCATGCCAATCGCTCGCGTGGCCTTCGCCAAAGACATCTCACCCTACACGATTGCCTTGACGCGCGGCGAATCAAACGACTTCACCGATGTGTTTGATTTGTCGGGAATTTCGCTACGGGGCGATGCCGAGATTGACGCAGACGACTACCTTCCCCGCCAACGGCTCGCTAACCGCTGGAATGTTCGTAGTGAAAAACAGAACGGGGAGATCCGCTTTCGCCTGTATCGTGATGAGCAGCCGCTCGGCATGCTTCCGCTAAACCCCGAAGTGCATGGCGTGGTTTCCGCCATCGGCACGATTGATGCAAAAGAGGCGGGCACGGCAGTCGTGGTCGGCACAAAAGGCCGAAACAACGTGTACGTTTACGCTTGTGATGAATCCGATCCGCCGCGATTGATCCGTCAGTTTCGTGGACACTCCGGCGGCGTGCGATGGATCTCGGCTTCGGGTGACACGCGATTCCTAGCCACCGCTTCGGACGACGCGACGATCAAGATCTGGAATCTCGAAAATCTGTTCAGCGATTCAGAGAGCATTCATCGTTGGGGCGCCGAATTTGAAATTGAAGATGGGAAATTAATTGCAACGTCGGTACGCGAAGCGGGACCGCTGTATTTTCGTGGCGTTCGCGATGGGGACGTCTTGATGTCGGTCGGATGGGCCGATGCAGTCGGCGATGTACAAGAAAAATCGGATTCCGAGAGCATCCGCGAGGCATTGCTGTCACTGCCGTTTGATACCTTGGTGTCGTTTCGTTTTTCCCGGTTAGGCCGATCGCTAGAAACCATCCAAAGTTTCCCCGCTTGGCGTCCGCTCGCGACGCTACTTGTCGACCGAGACCGCGAATGGGCGATGTGGACACCGGCGGGTTATTACGATGCCTCGTTTAATGGACATCAACGCTTTGGTTGGCAAGTCAATCGCGGCGTGCAGCAATTGCCCGACTTCTTTCGTGCCGCCCAGTTCCGCAAAACCCTCGAGCGACCTGATGTGATTCGGCGACTATTGGAAACGGGCAGTCTGCCTGCGGCGATGCGTCGATCGCTCAGCCGTATCGATCCGCCTGTGGGGGACGCTTCGATCGTAAACCAATATCTGACAAAACCTCATATTGAATTGATTTCACCCCAATCTGGTGAACTTGTCCGAGGTGACGAGTTGGTCGTTCGCGCGGACATCCGCATTCCGCTGGGGACTCGGCTGGTCGATCCCAAAGCGTTCGTCAGTGGTGTTCCAGCGACCGCGACACAACAGGTCTCGGATCGAATCGACGAAGCCAGTGGGATTCGCACGTTGGGCTACGAGTGGACTTTTCGTGTGCCAAGTGATCCGCTGTTACAACTCGAGGTGATTGCGGCCACCGACACCGACGCGGTGGATCGTGTTTTGATTCGATTGCCGCATGAACGCATTGGACCGCCGCCGCGAAAACCACAAATGCACCTGCTAGCGATTGGTGTGGGCAATTACAGCGATCCTCAGATCCAATCGCTCGATTTTGCCGCCAGTGCCACGACGGCGGTGGCCGATACGCTGCGAACCGCAGCAGGCCCACTGTACAACGTCACCACGGAACAGTTGGTCGATGACCAGGCGACACGGCCACTTTGGAAAATTTATGCATCCGAGGCTGTGAAGCAATTATCGAAAACGATTTCGCCCGATGACTTGGTGGTGATGTATTTGTGTGGTCATGGGCTGCACGATCGGCGGAACGACCAATGGTACTTCGTAACGCACGATGCTGATTATCGCGAGCTGATGAACGATCAATACGCCAACTGCTTGTCGTTCGAGGATCTGTCACTCTTGGCGTCGCTACCATGCCGCAAGCTCGCGATCCTCGATTCCTGTCACAGCGGTGCGGTGCAATCGGCGATGCGAGTCGATGATCTGAAGAGTGCGCTGCGTTGGTTACAAAACGATGTCGTGATCACGATCACGGCCAGTGAAGGAGACGAAGAAGCGGCCGAAGTGGTCGAGTCGCGATTGGGCCGGTTCACCACTCGGTTGATCGAAGCGCTCGACGGAGGTGCCGATGCGGATGGCGACGGCGTCGTCACGCTCGACGAAACGATCGGCTACGTTTCACGGACGGTCGCCGAAGAAAGTCAAGCCGAAGGCATGTCGCAACACCCCACGGCTAGCCCTCCGTACTTGCTAGATCACCTGCGGTTGCCGCTGAGTGCGGTGAAACGTTAGGGGCACGTTGGTGCGGGGGCGGCGCAAGCCGTCCGGTTGAGGCGAGTAAAAGTTCTATTCTAGCGGTTCGGCGCGAGCCGTCCGGTCGACGCGAGATTCGACGTGCAAGCTCGACCGGGCGGCTTGCGCCCAATGCCATCTACTTTGGCAACCACTGGAGATG
>NZ_ANOG01000379.1 GCF_000346295.1 Rhodopirellula maiorica SM1
ACTATGCCATGCAATTCATCGACGGGATGTCAGTGGACGAAATTATTCTGAAACGGAGTCTCGAATTTCAGCGTGTTGACGAAGGTGACACCGACAGTGATCCGGTGGCCGAAGATTGGCGGACGACGGTGGGGCAAGCCATTCAAGCGGCTGAGGGGCTGCACGCGGCTCACGAATTTGGAGTCGTGCATCGTGATGTCAAGCCATCGAATCTACTGATTGATCAGAACGGCAAATTGTGGGTCACTGACTTTGGTTTGGCGCGAGTGCAAAGTGACGTGTCGCTGACCCAGTCCGGTGATATCGTTGGGACGATGAAATACATGAGTCCCGAACAAGCGCGAGGCGAATCCGCGATCGTCGACGGACGCACCGATGTCTATTCGCTTGGGGTGACGCTTTACGAGATGCTGACGTTGCGTCCAGCGCATGAGGGGGATGACGCTCCGGCGATCCTGCGTACGATTGAAAACGACGCCATCGTGCCGTTGCGAAAACGATGCCCGCACCTGCCCCGCGACCTTGCCACCGTGGTGGCCAAAGCGATGGCGAAGAATCGTGACGGACGCTACGAAACGGCGAAAGAGTTTGCTGATGATCTGCGCCGTGTGCTCGCAGGCGAACCCACGATCGCTCGCCCGCCGACGCTGTTGGATCGTGTCGGTCGATTTGCCAACAAACATCGCCGCAGCGTTGCGGTGTCGGCGTTGGTCGGTATGTTCGCGATTGTTGGATTCGGTATTTTTACCGCCATGTTGGCTGCGGAAAAGCAAATCTCGGAGAACAACGAAGCGCGGGCGATCACTCATCAAATACGCGCAACGCGAAATGAACAAATTGCTCGTGAATGGATCGATCGGCTGGGTTCACAAATGGCTGAACTGTTGGACGATATTCCCGCAGCAGCGCCAGTCCGTCGACGGTTGCTTGGCGAGACGCTCGACTATTACGAACGTTTTGTCAGCGAGGCGAGCGACGATCCGACGCTACGCAAAGAGTTAGCGGTCACCTATGGAAAAATCGGGGCATTTCAAAGTGAGTTGGGAGCCAGCGAAGAGGCAATCGCAGCACTCGAGCGATCCGAACAACTCTATCGCGAATTGGCTGGGCAATCGCCCGATGACACAGCGCTGAGTTTGCAGTGGTCGATCAGCCAAAACAATCTGGCCGAAAAGTTGTCTCAGACCGGTCGTATCGAACAAGCCGCACATTGGTTTGGAAATGCGATTGTAACCCAGCAGAGTTTGTTGAATCGGATTTCAGATTCGGACGACTCAGCCATGCCAGAAAGCGACGACTCGGATGCAGTCACTCGCGAACTCGCCACGACACTCAATAACCTTGGGTTGTTGTTGGACGAAGCCGAGAAAACGACGGAAGCAAGCACGGTTTATCGCAGAGCTATCAGGCTGTTGGAAACGTCGGATTCGGATGCCGGGTTATTGGCATCGATCCAGTCGAATTTGGCGGGGTTGTTGTCCAAGCGGTCGCCGGACCAAGCAATCCAGTATGCTCGGCAAGCCTTGGCCTATCAGACCAAGGCACTTGCGCAAGACCGAGGCGACGTCAAATTGGCAACGAAAGTCGTATTGACGCTCAATTCACTTGGTACATCCCATGCGCAGCGATCTCAACACGCCGAAGCAATCGAATCGTTTCAGCAGGCCATCGAGATTGCCCAACAATTGCAGACACGATGGCCCGATTCGCCAGCGTATTGGCGTGATCTGGTGATCAGCTTTAACCATCTCGGTTTATCTCTGGCCGCAACGGGCAAACGCCAAGAGGCAAAAAATGCGTTCGAAAAGGCGTTGCCCTACCAACAATCGTTGGCAGCGTTGTACCCGGATGATGCGGAAGTCCAGAGTATGCTCGGCGGCGTTCTAAATAACCTTGGGTTCTTGCAACAACAACTTGGCAATGGCGGCGTTGCCAGAGAGTACTTCGTCGAAGCCGCCGAACATCAATCACGTGCCGTGCAGCTTGCACCGGAGGTTCCGCGGTATCAAGCCTATTTAGCGAAACATCAACACAATTCACTCAGCCTTGGAAATGCGAGGAAATCCTACGATGACTGACACCTCTGCATCCCGTCCCCTTCGTTTCGAACAATTAGAAACCCGCTCGCTTTTGGCGGGCGGCATATTCATTATTGAGATGTCATTCGGGACGAACCAAACCAGCGACAGCCAAAACGGCACCGCGGCCCAGATTGCAAGCGGAGTATCGTCCGCGTCGGATATTCAACGACGAGGAATCCAAGCACGTTTCCAAGACGACAACGTGCAGGGGAACGTGGGACGAGAAAACGGCGGACAAAACTATCGCGGCTCAGGAAACAGTGTCGACCACAGTCGCCATCTGCCGACCTCGTTTCGCCAAGACATTCCCCATCGCCAAGAAACAACGCTGGCTCAAGCCGAACAGAGCGCGACTCCAGCGACACTGGGGGTCAGTTCCACGACTGGGTCGCAAACGAACCCCACGGTTAACGGTGTTGCCAACGATCGTCGTGACGTCGCAGGTGCATTGCCACAAAACAACAACGCTCTGGTGATCCCGTCGGCTGTGGATGAAATCCTGGCGTCGTTGGAACCGTCGGGCGATGGCGAGACGTCGTTGGATGATCAAGATGCTATCGAGGCGGTCGAGACCGTTTCGACCATTTCTGCTGAAAATGCGGATGCGGTTGCGGGCATCAGCGGCACCACGGACACCGACGCGGTGGCGACGTCGCTTGCGGATACCTCGGATATGAAACGCACCGAATCCGAGAGTTTGGGCGACCTTGAATCCGGACTGATCACCCCCGATTCAACGTTTCAACTGCCTTCACTTCAAAGTCTCAGCGATAGTGAGCACGATCCTTGGCAGCTCGACGACAGCATCCTTCCTCGGTTGCAGCAACATTTTCGTGCAACACTGCGT
>NZ_ANOG01000380.1 GCF_000346295.1 Rhodopirellula maiorica SM1
TACTGCGGTGTGAATTCCGAAAGAGCCCGCGCGGCACTGCCCGGTCGCTGAGGCGGTAGGCACGACAACAATTGCAGCGTGAACAGTTCTGGGAACAGCAGGAAGTCGCACTTGTAATCGCCGGCGACGTCGACGAAGTAGCGAGCTTGATGCGCAAATTCTTCGAAATCCTTGACCGCTCGCATCTGATATTGGACGGCACCGATGCGAACCGGTTCGACGCTGTGCCGATACCGTCGTGTTGGCGCTCGGTTGAACTCGAGATTCTTCCACTCCAAAAACGTCGCGTAGCCGGCGCTTTGATGATCCGATGGCAAGTAGTTTGGAATCAGCCCTTGCAGAGCGAAACCGTTGGCGATTTGTGGGGATAAAACCGGATCGTATAACGCTTTCTCGACGACTTTCTCGACATATTCCCGCGCGGTCAAGCGGTCCGCGTGTTTGTGGTAACCGGGGATGCGGCCACCCACGATGATGCGAGCCACGTTCATGCGGCGACAAAGGTCTTTTCGGGCTTGATACAAACGGTGCGACAAACGCATCCCGCGATAATCGGGATCGACCATGATCTCGATCCCGTACAGCGTGTCGCCGCCGGGAACATGGTTACGAATGAAACCACCGTCGGCCATCTTTTGCCAATTGTGCCATTCCAAGTTGTCGTCGTAATTGACCAGCAGACCGCTGCAAGAAGCGATGATTTTACCATCGCACTCGATTACAAATTGTCCTTCGGGAAAACGTTCCAACTGGCTTGCCAATTGTTCGGTCGTCCACATCGGCATTCCCGGAAAACACTTGCGTTGGATCTCCATCAGTGGTTCGAAATCGTCCGCCGTGGTCGATCGAACGACTAGGTTCCATTCGAACTTGGAAAGATCGATTTCGTCCGAGACCTCTCCCGAGCCAGAGTGGTTGGGGTTTCGAAGGGATTCTCCGCTAGCGTCGTCGGTCACGTATTCTCTCGGGGGCGTTGCGTCAAAGAACAAGAAGATGCTGGTAAATGCTTTTGAAAAAAAGATGCCAGCTCTGGCGAATCATATCCATCTGTGAAATTTGGACGAGTGGTGAATTGCGAACTTTAGAAAAGATTTTCCTCTCGATTTTAGAGGCGACTTCGCATTACAAGTTGCGCATCTCACGGTCAGCTTGATTTTTGACGCATGGTTCGTCAGAACGTATCGGTTCGAAGTGCGCCGTGGAACGCATCGTCCGCTTTGCCAGCTCCCCCCGTTTGCTTGGCCTTTTGTTTTCATTCAGCCTGGACCTCCATGTTTTTTGGTTCCAATTCTTCGTCGATTACGAGATCTAATCTCCGCGTCAGCCTCGTTGACGGAGCGAGCTATGGTGTGATGGTTGGACTTGGCGAATCTTATTTCGCTGCCTTTGCCTTGGCGGTTGGATTGGGCGAAGTGTCGGCGGGATTGGTCGGCAGTGTGCCATTGTTCTTCGGTGGAGTCGCGCAGTTGATTTCTCCTGCAGCGGTGCGATGGTTCGGATTTGAACAACGCTGGGTCATTTTTTGCGGATGTTTTCAAGCCGCCGCTCTGACTGCGATTGCTCTCGCCGCGATGTTCGGTTCGATTTCGCTCACCTCACTATTGGTGTTCGCATCGATGTATTGGGCCGCGGGACTGGCAACGGGACCGGCGTGGAACACTTGGATTGAACGTATGGTTCCGGCGCGAGTGCGAACGATCTATTTCGCTCGGCGAACCAAATGGGCGCAAGTCACGACGCTGTTGGGGTTGGTCAGCGGCGGCTTGCTGCTGCAGTGGGCCGAGCAAGGCGACTGGGTGACGACCGGGTTCGCGATCGCGTTTTTCGGAGCCAGTGGATTTCGTTTGCTGTCGGTCGCGATGCTCGCGATTCACCGGACCGCTCCTGCTTCGGTCCGTGAGACGAAAACCAAGGACACGCTGCCGCTAACCGCGGCAGCCCACGATGATTCCGAACCCAACGTTCCGCATGTCGCCTACCAACCGCAGTCCAATGCCGGTCGTAGCCAATCGCCACATTCGACCGTGGCAACGTTGCTGCCCAACCGTCATGCTGAGTCGTCGATCGGAATTTCAGCGATCCGCCTGCTTGGCTATTTGGTGTTTGTCCAAGGGATGGTCCAGCTAAGCGGTCCCTATTTTTCGCCCTACATGCTCGAGAAGTTGTCGTTGTCCTATCGCGATTTCGTCACGCTGTTGGCGTTGGCGTTTGTGTCCAAGATTATCGCCCTTTCGTATTGGGGAAATTTTGGACGTCGTTACGGTGCCAAACGCTTGCTATGGATTGGCGGAATTGGAATCGTCCCGATCGCGTCGCTGTGGATTCTGTCCAGCAATTTTTGGTGGATCGCGGTCATTCAAATCATCAGCGGAATGATTTGGGCTGCCTACGAGCTCGGATTTTTTCTGCTGATTTTTGACGCGGTGCCCGCCAGCCGGCGGACCAAGATGTTGACGTTGTACAACTTTGCCAACTGTACCTCTTGGTGCATCGGTGCCGCGATCGGCGGCGGGATTCTGGCCTATTTCGGTGCCACTGAGAAAGCGTACTGGATGCTGTTTGGGATTTCATCGTTGGGGCGGTTCTTGGCGCTCGGGTTGCTTATTGGAATTCAACCAGGGCGTCGACTGATGTCCCGCGTTCGCGTCCGTGTGCTTAGCGTGCGGCCCAACGGAGCCACGCTTGATTCGCCGGTCTTGCCATCGTTGCAGCGGCGTTCGTCGACTGCCGCGATGTTGGCAACCGCCGAATCGGATTAGCGTTGTCGCACGTCTGCAAAGGGCGGGCGATAGCTTGGCGCCAACGATGCGTCGTCAATGTTCACGCCCGCTTCGATTTCGTCGCGATGATTCAACCACGGATGATCGGGGATTTGGTTCAGCGACGAGAGGGATAGGAATTGGACTCGCCCATCCTCGTAAAGGACGTTGATCCCTAAACCGCTATGTCCAACGTTCTGCGGTTGAATGTCGACACCACTGAACCGTCCTGTCGGTGCATCAGACATGACGGCAAACGAAGAACGCGATTCAAACTTGGGCGATTTGAATTGTTGCCCGTCCACGATTCCGAGCGTATACGAGTAGTGCCCGCCAGCGAATTGCTGAATTTCACGCAAGTCGTCGACCGATGCTCGATGCAAATCTTTGACCGAAGCTAATTTATCCAACTGCGTCCGATCCGCCTCGATCGCTTCAGGACGGCCAAGTGATGCGCACCATCGTCCCGAAATGTCCGATAGCAATCCGGCATCGTTCAAACGAATCGCGTACACCCCAGCAAAGGCTTCGGGGCCCTCTTTGGCGACCGCTGGCAAGCGGTTTTGGTGATCGCGAGAGACGTATTGAGTTAACGCGGTGCCGAATTGCCGTAGTTGATCTTGGCAGGCTGATTTGCGAGCTTCGAAGCGTCCCTCGGCGATTGAAGGTAGCAGTAACGCCAGCAAAATGGCGGTGGCCAGTGCGCCACCAAGCCAATCGAGCCAGGTGTATTGCGAATCCCGCGATGGATCGACGCCGTTGTTCATCGCTGGCAGCGAGACGCGATCGTCATCCGGCGATGAGACCGGATCCGTATAACATTCGCCCGGTTTCGGCAGCGGCGGCAGATTGGCGAGCGTGCGTGAAACCAAGTCCGGCGGAGGACTTTCGGTCGGCTGGTAGTGCTCTTCCAATGGACGCAGGGCGCGCTCGATCTGTTCGAGCTCGCGACGCGCTTCGGGGCTTTCCCGGAGCCACTGGGCAACACGATCCATCTCGTGCGGCTCAAGGGCGCCTAGCAAGTATCCGAGCAAGTCTTCGTGCATCAACTTCCAACACTGTTTTGAGCGTCACGGACCCCACCGAATCCCGAATGATTCGATGGGTAATTCGTGTTCTACGCGCGATTCGCCGAAGTGGTTCGGCGAATCGGTGAACCGAGACATCGCTGGAATAGGGGGCTACTCGCTACGTTCTTCGTGCGACTCTTCCCACAAGATGCCCAAACGCTGAACCGCCGCGTGCAGACGGCTCTTCACCGTACCGACGGGAATTCCCAAAATTTCTGCAGCTTCACGGTACTTCAGCCCTTGGTAGTAAACCAAGTTGATGACTTGCTGCATCGATTCGCCCAAACTTTGCACCGAGTGGTTTACCCAGCGACTGTTTTCTTCCTGGGCGGCTGCAACATGGGGATCCAGGGTGTCGCCGACTAGTTTTTCAGACCAGCTTCCCGCCCGGTCATCCTTTTCGTTCGCGTTGTTGCGATCCAGGCTGACCATTCGGTGGCGTTTATTGCGTCGTTGGGCATCGATCGCTTGGTTGGTTGCGATCGCATACAACCAAGGGCGAAATCGTCGCGACGAATCAAATTGCTGGCACTTCAGATGGACCTGAAGAAACGTTCCTTGAAATGCATCCTCGGCGATTTCGGAATTGCCAACGTAACGTCGCAAATAACTGAAGATCTCTCGTTCGTAACGCTGAATCAACGTTTCAAACAAACTTCGGTCGCCCGTGCTTCGGTACTGAGTGATCAGTCCCTCATCCGACAGATCGCTGTGCGCATTTTCGCTGGCGATTGCGGGGTCTAAGGTCTTGGTGCTCATCTGAAAAGCCTTCCAGTGATGAAATAAGGAGGCAAAAAGAACCGCGATAAAAACTAAGTAATACGTCTGTGAGATAATAGACGCGTTAATTATACAGGAAAACTGGTCGCCATTGTTGGCAATTAAGGGCGTGTCGGTCGGCGTCCCGAAATTGAGGTTCGTTTCTTCCCTATTTAGTATCTCAGAATTGTGGATGCAGTCAAAACGATTTTCACCGGATCTTAAAAAACCGCTCAGGCGGGGGGGCGAGTGGCAGCGGTGTGGACGGGAGAATGTCCGATTTCAACCGGGACCGTATCGTACTGCTAACGTTCCCCCAATTTGGCGAAAGCTGGGTGGCAATGTCCGCCACCCGAAAATTTTCTCTGCACGCATTATTTTGCAGATGAATTGCTAGGATAGGGGCCCTTGGTTGTCGAGCGTTCCCTTCCCGATTGAAAAGCGGTGCATTGAGCCAGAAAACACCTGTCAATTCTCCTCGCTATCAATGGGCTCAGCCTGGCGACGTAAATGCATTTTTCGGGTTGATGCTCGACAATGTCGTCGGCCTTTTGCTGATGGTGGCGCTGCTGGCAGGGTTTGGGTTTCCCTCGGATTTCGCCGTTTCCTACATGGTGCCAGGGACGGCGTTGGGCGTCTTGGTGGGTGACCTTGCCTTTTTCTATCTCGCATTCCGACTTGCGAAAAAGTCGCGGCACGGCGATGTGACCGCGATGCCGCTTGGGCTCGACACACCGTCGACCTACGGTATCACGCTATTCATTTTGGGCCCTTCTTATCTGCAGGGGCTTCAATCCGGATTGGAACCTTTGGACGCGGCGTACCGAACGTGGTACATCGGTATCTGGTGTATCGTGCTCAGCGGGATTCTGAAAATCGCGTTGTCACCCCTCACTCGCTGGGTTCAACGGGTCGTGCCTCGTGCCGGATTGCTCGGATCGCTAGCGGCAATCGCATTGGTGTTGATTAGTTTCTTTCCGCTGATCGAAATTCTGGGACACCCGTTGCCCGGGATGTTAGCGATGGTGATCGTGCTCAGTGCGTTGGTCGCCAAGATTCCATTGCCTGGGCGAACGCCCGGAACGCTCGGGGCATTGTTGGTGGCCGGGGCGGTCTATTATGGATTGTGTTCATGGGGCACCAGCGGCTACGCGTTTCCCGAATCGGCGTCCTACGAATGGTTTCCGACAGATTGGCTGGGAAGTTGGCAATTCGATTGGATTGCTGCGTTTCCACAGGCGTTGCCCTATTTGCCCATTGCGTTTCCCTTTGCCATTGCCACGATCGTTGGTGGCATCGACTGTACCGAAAGCGCAGCGGCGGCCGGTGATGATTACGACACACGAACGGTGATTGGCATCGAAGGGGTTGCCACGTTGGTGGCCGGATTGTTCGGCGGCGTGGTGCAGACCACTCCCTATATCGGGCATCCGGCGTATAAGGCGATGGGAGGCCGAGCCGCCTACACGCTGGCCACTGCGTTGTTAGTCGGGTCCGCGGGATTGGTGGGTTATTTCGGCTGGCTGAATGCTTGGATGCCCAAGCCGGCGGTCTATCCGATTTTGGTATTCATCGGACTCGAAATCACCGCCCAGAGTTTTCTCGCGACGCCGCGGCGTCACTATGCGGCCGTCGCGATGGCGTGTCTTCCTGCGTTGGCGTTCCTTGCGATGAGTTTGCCGGGACGCATGTTGGGCGACGAGGCGATGCTGGATGCGGGGATCAATTTTAAAACGCTCGCTGGCGACGGGCTGAAGCATGATCTGCAGACGTTGTCGATGCTAAGCAACGGATTTATCGTGACCAGCCTGTTGTGGGCTTGGTGCCTTGCCGCATTGATCGACCGCAAGTTACGCACGGCTGCGACCGTGCTGGTTGCCGCCGGAGTGCTGACGATGTTCGGCATCATTCACTCGCCACTTTCGGGCAATCGATTGTTCTTGCCCTTTGGCCCTGAGTCGTTTGGATGGGATTCCTGGGGGGACGGGATCACGCTCGATTCCGCCAATCGTCGTTTGGTGATCGAGTTTGCTGCGGCCTATTTCGCTTCGGCGGCGCTGGTGTTTGTATGGTCGTTTTATCCGCCAGCAAACAAATCGGTCACGCTCACGGAGCTCTAGTCCCTGGTCCAGCGCACCGATCGAGGCCTTGATCTGTAACGCCGGTCGGCGATGGGCGGCTCACAAATTCAACAAGCTGTCTAAGAGTTTCGCTACCCGAACGGCAAGCTACCGCCTAGCATTAACCTTGCTGCGGAGTATCGAAGATGCGATCGCCGGCGTCACCGAGCCCGGGAACGATAAACGATTGCTCATTCAGCTCGGGGTCAATCGCGGCGACAAAAAGTTTGACGTCGGGAAAGTCTCGCTCGACCCGATCAATGCCCGGTTGTGCCGCGATAATGCTGAGCACTCGAATCTCATTCACTCCCCAGTTCTTCAGCCGACGAATGACCATTTCGACGGAACCGCCGGTGGCAAGCATGGGGTCGAGTACCAGTGCGACACTTGGCGCCCCGCGGCTGGGAAGTTTGTCGTAATAACCCACCGGTTCGGCGGTCTCTTCGTTGCGGTACAGTCCCAAGTGCCAAACCGAAGCATCCGGAAGCAGGTTTTGCAACGGATGAACCATCCCTAATCCGGCTCGCAAGATGGGAACAAGACCGATGGGAGAGGCGAGTTTGTAGCAATCCGCAGCGGCGATCGGGGTTTGGATCGTCGTTGGCCGCGTCACTAAATCCGCGGTCGCGTAGACGCCGACCAGTACCGCCAATCGTTCAATCGCGGTTCGAAACTCGCTGCACGACGTCGATTTGTCTCGCACCGTGCAAAGATGATGCTCTACTAACGGATGGTCGATTTTTGTCAGTAGGCCCACGGCGATGTCGTCCTCATTGTTGGTCCGTCAGCAAGCGTTCTGTCCAGCCAAGAGTAGCCGGGACATCGGCAAAGATTGACGGCGATCCGTTGCGAAAGTTCGCCGGCCCGCAGGTCAATCTTCGAAGCGGATGGAGTGGGATTCGAACCCACGGTAGAGTTACCCCTACGGCAGTTTTCAAGACTGCTGCCTTCGACCACTCGGCCACCCATCCTGCGTTGGCATAGACTCTACCAAACCCCATCCGCCGATGAAACCGAGGTTTGCTGGTTCCCAGAGCAGATTTTTTTGTTGACTGCGGTTCGTCAATCTTGTATCAATGTGTTAATACAAGGGTTCGCGATGCAAATACACATTTCTAGCGATGGTGCACCGATCTATCAGCAGATCGTCGACCAGATCCGCTTTCGAGTCGTTTCCGGGGTGATGCGTCCCGGCGAGGAATTGCCCACGATTCGCGGGCTGGCAGAGAGTTTGCGAGTCAATCCGAACACCGTCGCGCGAGCGTACCGCGAACTCGAGCACGAGCAGCTGGTCGAGAAACGCCGAACCACCGGGACATTTGTCTCCGAATTGGCTCCGCGGCACACCGCCAGCCAGCGGCGTCGCATGATGACGCCTCATGTCGACAAACTGTTGACACTTTCTCGCCAGCTCGGGTTCGAGTTGGAT
>NZ_ANOG01000381.1 GCF_000346295.1 Rhodopirellula maiorica SM1
TGCCAGATTCATACGCCGAAAAACCGACGGCGAGGCGGATTGGCGAGATTCTCCGCCGTATCCCATCTCCATCTCTTCCTGCATCGAATCAAAATATTCCTCGCTTTGCCCGTACAGCGGCGAAAGCAGGGCGGCAGTGAGAAACGCCGATGCGGCAACGATACCGGCTTGGCGGCAGACATGGCAGTGATTCAACATAAACGCCTCCCGCGCTTTCGCGGGGCTGGGGAAAATGGATAACATTTGGAAAAAGACAATTGAATTTTTAGAATTGCCGGGCCCAATAACCGCAGTTTACGCGTTCTAATCGTGCCGGCGGACGCATTTCGCTCTGTTTTTGCAACTAATTCTTCGCACAAAACTACCGTGCACTACTTATGATAAACAGTCTAAATTCGTGTGGGGTGGCCCTCGACGTCGTCGATTTGATTTCATCGTACTCCGTTGTGCCTGGGTTCTCCCCCAAGAAGGTTGTTTCGAAGGGAACTTTTCCTAATTGGCTGCTTCCAACCTCGTGTGCCTGCCTGTCAAATGCTTTTGGAAAAGCGTCACGGGTCCATCCGAAGGTCGCGACAAGTCCTACCGAGAATTAAACAAGATGACCAAACGTCGATCATCCAGTACCCCCCCTTCAAAACGCGGACGGATTCGCATTCGGCGACGTCCGCTGGTCGAACATCTTGGCGACCGCCGCGTCCTCGCTGCAATCACGGGCGTGTTTTTTGATGATCTGGACCATTCTTTTCGCCAAGAAGCAAGCGAACAGTCGCTCCCGAAACGCCTGGTCTACCTTGACGCCAACAACAATGCGGTTCTTGAAAAAGGCGAAAAAATCGCGGTTGCCGATGCCGCGGGTGCGTTTCGTTTTGATGGCCTAAGCGATGGCGATTACCAAGTCCGGTTATTTAACGGCACCAGCGTCCAAGACCAACTGTTTCCATTTAAAGCTACGGTCGAGACCACTGCGAACGCGATCGACGACGCGCTGAGCTTGCTGGCGACAGCCGACCGCAGCGCCTATGTGTTGACCGAAACGGGGGTCGAGGTCGCTGATTTAGCAACCGCTGAAAATGAAACGATTTCAGTGGGCTCGGATTTGACGAAATTGCAAACCTTGCCTGACGGAAATCTGTTAGTGATCGGTGGCGAAGCGGGTGGCGATTCGGCATGGATCGTCGATCCTGTTTCAGGGACCGTCAACGCGATTGATCTGTCTGGCAGCGATTCCCCCACTTTGTGGTCGGATGTTGCCATCGATGGCGACGGACGCGGGGTTGCATTGGCCGACAGCTCGGATCCGGTCTCGGTCCAATCCCTCGATGCTACCGATGCGAACCTGGGGCTGGTTGTTTCGAGCACCACCACGATCGTACCAGCGGACACGACGGTCATCACATCGGACACTGGACCTCGCAGCGTCTTTGCTTGGTCAGGCGACGATGGCTTGAAATTATCATTGTGGAGTAACGAAACCGCTTCGATGATCAGCACCGATCCGATCGAAGTGGCGGGCGTCAGCAGTCTGCTGGACTTTGACGACGAATCAGGATTGTTGGTACTGAGACAAGTGGACGGCGGCGTCAGCGTGGTGGACGCGAATGCCGATTTTGCTTCGCTTCATTCGTTCCCCGAAATGACCGGCCCTGTCACGCTCGATGGGGCGCGTGATCTGCTAATGACCCTCTCACCGGTGGATACGCTGTTGCAGCTCGTCGATCTACGCGACGGGTCGGTGATCGCGAACCAAGCGATCGACTTGTCGATGATCGGCGACATCGCGGCAATCGATAGCAAGGGAAAACCCGAAGCGATCGCAGTGCTCGGTTCCACCGGAGTGATCGAAGTTTCGCTTCGTCGTGCGGATTCGCATCGTGTTAAGATTGTCGATAACCAAGATGCTGAACCAATCCGGTTCGCGTTGTTTGTCGACGGCGACAATACGGCGCCCAGCTACGAGAGTCTGCCAGCGCTATCGACCAACGAAGACCAACCGCTGCAACTAGCTGCCCCCGGGGCTCGCGTTGGAGCTTTGGACATCGAGAACGATCATTTCGTGATCCTGCAGAAAGGCACCGCCTCGCATGGCACGGTGGATGTCGCGGTGGATGGTTCCGTTTCGTATACACCCAATCCCGACTTCTACGGCACCGATTCGGTCTCGGTCACGATTCATGATGGGGTCACCGAATCCGAACCGATTGACTTGTCGATCACCGTGGCGCCCGTTGCCGACCCTCCCGTCGATGTCGTGTTTCACTTTGACCCGATCCCCGAAGCCCTTGCGCTCGGCGATCCAGTGGGACTTGTCGAGGTGATTGATGTCGACGGTGTAAAGAATCACGTGATCCAAATCGACGATCACCGCTTTGAAATCAATGATCATGGCATGCTGATATTTATCGGCGGAGCGAACGGCGAGGGCTTGAATTTTGAAGTCGAACCTTGGATTCCGTTGACGGTTTCGGTGACCGACCCGGAACTCGATATCGAATTGGTTAGTTATCCCGCGGTCGTCGTGACCGATTCAAACGATCCCATCACCGGCATCACGCCAAGCGAAGCGACGGTATTTGAGAACGCGGTTGGCGACACGGTAGCCGAGTTGCGAGTCAACGACGAAGACAGCGAGCAATTCCATATATTGACGGTGGATGACGATCGCTTTGTGATTGACGGATCGGATTTACGGCTCGCCGATGGCGTGTCGCTGAACTTCGAAGAAAACCAAGAGATCGTGGTCAACGTGACTGCAAAAGAGTTCGGTGTGAATGGCGATCCGTTTACCCAGCCGATCACCATCATCGTTAAAGATCTGCCCGATCAACCCGAGGTATTAAGCTTGGTCGGCGGATCGTTGGTCGAATTCGAAGCTGGCGCAGTGGCGGGCACACTAAAACTGGACGGTCAATCTGTAAACTCTCGCTACGCGTTGACAGTCGACGATACGCGTTTCGAAGTGATCGACGGCCAACTGAAATTGATTGACGATCAATTCGTCGAACAGTCGACACAAAGCGAGATTCAATTGACGGTGACTGCGACCGATTCGAACAACGAGTTCCAATCGCTGTCGTCGACGTTCATCATCGACGTACTCGAAAACGAAACTCCGTTTCACAACGACGCCAATCCTTACGACGTTGACAACGGCGGTTCGGTTACCGCCGCCGATGCGTTGGCGATCATCAACTTCCTGAATGTCTATGGACCAGGGCCCGTCGGGGCGGGGGATCCCGCGTTTGGTTACGACGTCAATGCCGACGGATCGGTCACCGCACTGGACGCACTGCTGATTCTAAATGAGATCAATCGTAAAGGGACGGGCGGCGGCACCGTGGGCGGAGGCGAGCAGGACGACACGTCCGCCGATGGCGAGCAGGTGATTCCGCCAATACAAATTCCTCAGATCGCCGAGGGATCGAAACACGAACGAACCGATCCAGCCGACCCACGCACCAACGACCGTGCGATTGCGGATTCGTTCCCTAATGATCAACAAGCCGGCCACGACGCAGCAGCCCCGGTTTCCAATCCGCTCTCTCGGGCTATCGCCTCGGTACACAGCAATCCAAGTTTACCAAGCGATTTCGCGGACCAAGTCGACGCGACGATCCGATTGCTATCGGATCAAAGCTAAAACGCTGTCGCACACCTTTTGGCAAACTGGGCAATTTCGGCTTTGGAATCTCAGTCGATTGTAAAATTCAAGTCAAACCATTTGATTTCCTAATAAAACGGACGTGGATTCGTTTAACTTCGATAGTGCAAGCTCCCTTCGCGTGGCGGACATTTGCGTTCACGCGATCCCTTTTCTTGTTTCTTCGGAGAGAACGTCATGTCCACTGCAGCATTCGCGTCTCGACTGCTTTCTCGCAGTCTTCTATGCGGAGCCTTTACCACCGCATTGACCTTGAATCTTCTGGCCGACGAACCGGCGACACT
>NZ_ANOG01000382.1 GCF_000346295.1 Rhodopirellula maiorica SM1
TCAAAATTTACCGGGCGGCTTGCGCCGCTCCGCTACGTAAACCAATCGGTTAGTGCAAAGTCGCGGGCATCGGGTGACCAGCAACTGACGATCTCGCAACCACCAGGCAACGCGATCATGCGTCGCGATATTGGACTTTGCCGCTGCCGCCCACGATTCGGCCAATCGTTTGGCATCCGATCCCGAGCTCGTCCATTTGCGACTGGATGCTCGCGGCGTAAAATTCGCTAACCACCGCGATCATGCCGATGCCCATGTTGAAAATACGCCGCATTTCAGCGGTTTCAATGCTTCCTGTTTTTTGCAGCCATTGGAAAATAGGATGCGGCTGCCAGCTGGTCGGATCAATCTCGGCATCGACGTTTTTAGGCAAAATTCGATCGAGGTTCTCCTGGATTCCACCGCCTGTGATATGGGCCAAACCGTGCAGAACCTGCTTGACGCGGTAATGCATTTGGATGCTGCGAATCGCCTGCGTATAGATACGGGTAGGGTTCAAACAGACTTCGCCAAGCGATTGACCGTCGAATTCGTCGGGGGTTGCATCCCAATCGAGTCCCGCGTCGCTGATCACTTTGCGAACCAAGCTGAATCCGTTGCTATGCAGTCCCGTCGATGCCAATCCGAGCACGACGTCACCCTCGGCGATCTGTTTTCCGTCAATCAATTTCTTGCGATCGACCACTCCGACGGCGAAACCGGCCAAATCGTAGTCTTCGGTGGCGTACATGTCGGGCATGATTGCCGTTTCACCCCCCAATAGCGATAAATCGCCTTCGACACATCCATCGCTAATGCCTTGCACGATTTGCTCTAAACGAGCCGGATCGTCGCGTCCCATCGCGACATAATCAAGGAAAAACAGGGGTTCACCCCCCGTGCAGAGGAGGTCGTTGACGCACATGGCAACTAAATCGATCCCCACCGTGCTGTGCCGGCCGGTTTGCTGTGCAATCTTCAACTTGGTGCCAACGCCATCGGTGCCGCTGACCAAAATCGGTTCTTTGTAGTTGCGGGCGAACAGTTTTCCCGCAAAATCGAGGCGAAATAGGCCTGCAAAGCCTCCGTCACTCGGGATCACTCGAGGGCTAAAGGTGCGATGCATCAAGCGAGGCAGTCGCCGCATCGATTCGGCATAGACATCAAGGTCAACGCCAGCGTCTTTGTAGGTTGCAGCCATCTGTTCTGGGGTCAAAATTCGGTTTGGCGGACTGGATTATCACAGCGCCGAAGCGAATTCGCTTCGGTCATTGCCACATCATGACGCCCTCAAGCCAAACTTGGTAGCGGTGACCAACAGCGTTGCCAGCAAATACTGTGATGCCAGCAAATTGAGTAGCCGTTTAGCGAGATTATCAAAAATCCTGTCTACCGCCGCCTGGCATCGATTTGCTAAACGACACTGCAATCGTCTTCACGCAATCGACGCATTGTCCAAGTCGAAAAGGACGATCGATGGTCAACCCACGCCAATTCTGCTGCCACTAAGCTTGATTCCTCTTATTCCCAGTCGACTGACGCGATACATCCTGTTCGAGATCTTGAAGATCTTCGTGGTGTCGCTGATCGCACTCACACTGATGATCTTGATGGTCGGTGTGGGACGGGAACTGCTGCGCCGTGGTCTCGGTGTCGTTGCGATTGTCCAACTGTTGCCGTACATCTTGCCGATTTCGCTGCAGTTCGCCTTTCCGGCGACCGCGCTGTTTTCGGTCTGCTGCGTGTATGGCCGGATGGCAGCCGATGGCGAGGTTTCCACCGTGAAAGCCTCCGGCATCTCGCCGCTGCGATTGTTGCAGCCGGCGTTGATCTTTGCCGCGTTGCTCAGTCCGGTTGCGGTCGGGGTTTCGGACCTCGCAGTTTCTTGGGGGCGTCCGGGAATCAACCGAGTCGTGCTGATGTCGGTCGAAGACATCGCCTATCGAGTTTTACGCGCCCAGCATTCGTACACATCGGACCACGGTTTTTCGATCCATGTGCGGGACGTTGAGGGGCAAACCTTGATCCACCCCACCGTCACGGTTCACAATCACAGCAGCGAAGGGCCGATGAAGTTGTCCGCTCGCGAAGGGCGACTTCAACTCGACAGCGAAACCTACAATCTGATTCTGCATGTGACCGATAGCCAAGTCGAATCGGGAAGCGGGATCCAAGGCATTGTGCCCGGCCAAACCGAATTCAAAATCCCGTTGGCAGCAGCGATGGTCGACAAGGGGCCTGAGGACAAATCGCCTAGCTGGTTGTCATTGGCCGTGATCCGTAGCGAACGGTTGCAACAAGACGCGCGGACCCACGCGGCCGCAGGCCAGTTGGCCGCTCACGTCGGATTTTCTATCCTGACCTCGCGTTCCGGAGACATCGCGGGAGGAATGGGCAGACATATGGAATCGCAAGTCGAACACAGTCGTAAACGTTTGACGCGATTACACGTCGAACCATGGCGTCGTTGGGCCGAAGGGTTCACGTGTTTCTTCTTCGTTTTTGTCGGTGCGCCGCTGGCCATGATCGCGCGCACGAGTGATTACTGGACCACGTTCGGGATTTGTTTCTTGCCGATCCTGTTGGTCTATTACCCGCTCTTTATCTTTGGGCTCGAACAAGCCAAAGATGCATCGATCCCACCGTATGGCGTTTGGATCGGCAACGTGGTTCTAGTCGCAATTGGCACCGCATTGATCGCCCGTGTGCGTCGCTACTGAGTTCGCGTTTGGCCATCCCTTCATCCATTCGCACGCTAAAATCGCTACATCCGCGATATCAAGAATAGCTTGATCGTGGGGTCGCGGTTCCGTGGCGAAAACCAAGCTTCGCCCACGAAGCGTCAGCTACGTTTGCGTGTGCAGTGCCGGAACGTTGTCCGGGGGGCAACTGGACGTCACGTCGAAAACAAGGCAAGGCAGATGGTTGGAAAAGAGTTCGCAGATCACTACGAGGTGTTGGAAGTCAGTCCAAACGCGACAATCGCGACGATTGAACGCGTTTTTCGTTTCCTGGCAAAGCAGCATCATCCCGATCTCGCTGGCGATCGCAACCACTTTGCGAAACTGGTCACGGCGTTCGAAACACTCCGCGATCCTCAGCAGCGAGCCGCTTATGATCGCGAGTATCAGCAGGCGAACCAGCAGCGGGCGGAGTTGGTTGATGCGGCCAACGCAGCGACGGATGATTGCGTCGAGCGGTACAAGTTGTTGTCACTGCTGTATGCCCAGCGGCGACGGGATTTCAAGAAACCCGGTATCGGGCTGGGGACACTCGAGACGATGGTGCCCTATTCTCAGCAAACAGTGGCGTTCCACCTGTGGTATTTTCGCGAAAAAGGTTGGATCGGACGCGAAGAGAGCGGCCAATTATCGATCACCGCAGCTGGCGTCGACCAAATCGAAGCGATGAACCAGCAAGCGGTTTCAAACCATTTGCGAATCGAACACAATGCCGAGCGAATCACGGTGATGAAATCCGCTTGATCGCTGGTCGCAAACAGGTAGCCAGGAATCATTAAGTGAAATCCTGTTGTGCAAATCGCATTGATGAGCCGTGGGCCGTAAGGCACCGGGTAATGCGTGGAACCCGGCCGCTGACGCGCGAGCGGCTCACTATATCAACAGCTCGCTAGCGTTAAAGCGGC
>NZ_ANOG01000383.1 GCF_000346295.1 Rhodopirellula maiorica SM1
AGACGTTTCATTTGACGTTTAGCATAGACCGTCTCGTGTGGGATAACCTCCGCCAAAGCCGTGGTGGAGATGGATGCAATCAAAAATAAAATCAGACACTTATATGAAAAATCTTTCATTGGGGACTCCGTGAATGTTTGAGTTAAAGGTAAGTCGCTTCTTTGACATCGTTCTTCAGGTTGTAGAGCTCACGCTTGAAGGTGCGGGCTTTACGGGTCAGTGCAAAAACCAGCTTCCAGTCGCCGCGTCGGATTGCATAGCTTCCGTTACAATCGTGATGAATCACCGGCGGATCTTCCGTACGCGTTTTTCCCCGATAGGGCGGCAGAATATTATTGCTGTCCAAGGCCATGTGGTCTTTCAGTTCAGCACCGTGTGGGCATCCGTAAAGTTCATGCCCTCCTTAACCAGCCGGTCGAGGTGTGGTGTCGGCACAGGGCACTTCGGGTTTTTCGCCTGAACAGATCCATAGCCCTTTTCATCCGGCAATGAATAATAGGTGTTGCCCCGCTTGGTGGTGTAGTTCTGTGTTTTATCGAGCGTCGGCAGCGGTGCATCGAGAGCAACATTTTCATTTCAAAAGCGGCCCGTCGGGATGAACCGGACGGATCTGCTCGTCCTGTTATTGGGCCAGTTCGACAACCAGTTCCTGACAGCGTTTACGATGGGCATTCAGGATTTCTTTGTATTCAGGATTTTGAGCGAGGTTGTTCTGCTCGTTTGGGTCGTCCTCCAGGTTGAACAGCTCCTCATAAATTGGCTGTTCACCGTTGATCGAGGCATCGGGCAGGTATTTTTTGCGATCGTTTTCTTTGGAGAAGTAGCGGATATATTTCCACTCGCCGCTCCGCACCGCTTCGTGACGCGGGTAGCCTTGATCCGTGAACAGATTTTCCAGAAAGATGTCCTGGCGCCAATCAACGGGCTTGCCTTCCAGCAGGGGCCGCAGGCTTTTCCCCTGATAAGCGGCTGGAACCTTCAGCCCGCACAGATCCAAAATCGGTCGCCGGAATGTCCTGCCCGACCACCAGCGCATCCAGCCGTCGGCCCGTTTGGTTTTTGGGCAGAAACGGAGAGTAGATCATCATCGGCACGTGCGCGGATTCTTCATACAGCATGGTCTTCCCGCCTATCCCGTGTTCGCCGTAGAGCAGTCCGTTGTCGGAACAAAACACGATGATGGTGTTGCTGTCTTCCCCCAGTTCCACCAGCAGTTTCCGCAAGCTCCCGATGAAGTCGTCGATCCCATAAACCGCACGGGCCGTTTTCAACTTGGTATCCAGCAGTCTCTTTCCCGTTAGACGATAGTAGGGCTCCATCTCCTCGACCGTGATCACGTCGGTTGGCAATCCCAGTTTCTCTGCGGGGAGCACGATCCGGCTTTTTTCATCCTCATACAATGTGGAATAAAATTTCGGGTCTCCCGGCCGTGAACCCATCCCGCCCAGACTCGCTTGATGCGGGAGATTGAAGTTGATCCAGGCAACGAACGGCTTTGCCGGATCGCGGCGTTTCAACTGCTCCTTGACCGAGAGATCGGCGTTTTCGAAAAAGTAATCAAACTCGTTCCCCGGCCTCAAGTAGGCCTCGGTCGCTTCGAACAATCCCTCGATCTGCGACTGCTTCTTCAGATTGAAAAACGCCTTGCCCTTTTTTGCCAGGTGGAATCCCAAGTGTCCTTCTCCGAAATAGGCGAAGTCGATGTTCTGTCTCAGGGGCGTGTTTGCGCGATCCACGATCTTGGTGTGGTGCTTGCCAACGAACGCGGTGGAATATCCCGCCTGCTTCAACTGCATGAGAAAGCTGTTCGCAAACGCCTCCCGCGAAACGAAGTTGTTCGACATGTGGGTGAACCCAATGCGATTCCTGCGTTCCCACTGACCGGTGAAAATGTTCGCGCGACTCGGCCCGCAGATGGGGCTCGTGATGAAGGCGTTGTTGAAAAACACCCCTTCCTGTGCCAGTTGATCGAGGTTCGGCGTTTGGGTGACCGGATCGCCGGTCATCGCGAGCGAGTCGAATCGCTGATCGTCGGAAAAGACGAAGATGACATTGGGCCTCGGCGCGGCCAGGAGTGTGCTCGTCAAGCAGGACAGGACGAGCAGAATGGAGTGGATCGGGAATCTCATCATGGAATCCTATTTTGCAGGCTGGTATCTTTCGTTCAGACCAAAGCTATTGCAGTTTTCCGGCTTTGCGGCGACCGGTTCGACGATGGCTTCCTCTACACCCTCCGCATAGAGAATGGCTTCCTCACCCTGCTTTAGGTCGATCTTGAAGCGCCCTTCGGGCATTTGCCGCACAGCGGATTTTTCGATCCCTGCGATGCGCGCCGGGACCATCTCGGTCTTTAGCAAACAAGGTTCGCCCGCCCGGCTTTTGATGCGGATGAACTGCGTCGCGCCTCCCTTGCGCACCGCACTGACTTCGAATCCGCCCGCCGCCAGCAGGCCGTCAAAAGCAATGTTCCGCCACGACTTCGGCACAGCAGGAAATACACGGATGGTATCGCCCCAACTTTGCAGCAGCATCAATTGCATGGAATCGCACAGGGAAAGCGGGGTCTCGGTGACGGGCTGCACGCGATTGGTTTCCGTGTACATGGTGGTCGGATGAATTTCCGCCGGGTTGTCCGGATACAGCTCCTGCATCCGCATGAAGATATCGAGATACTTGCCTGCCTTCTCTCCGTCGCCTTGAAGCGCATACATGGCAGCGGCACCGCTCCATGAATACCCGGCATTCCCGCGCCCGGGATAGTTGATCCAGTGGTCCATCGACTTAGCGATGAGTTCCCGGTTTTCCGGCTGGTCGATGTTGATCTCGCAAAGCGGATAGATCATCAGCAGGTGCGAGTAATGCCGGTGGGACTGCGCGAACGGAAAATCCTTCGCGACCATGTACCCGTTTTCGTTCTTCGGGTAATCCACGAGACGTGCGACGACATCCTTCCATTTCGGCAGCAGTGGATCATTGATCCGATAGCGCTCATCAATCTGGATCAGGGTGCGGCAGCCCCAGCGGAACAGCGCCAGATTGAAATTGCAGTCCTCTCCCCCGCCGTATTCCGGCGAGCGGGTTTCCGGCAGATGAATCCTGCCGTCCTCCCCCTCGACCATGAAGTGCAGGTAGGTATTCACCGACTTCTTCAAAAGCGGAAAAAACTTCTGCGTGATCCGTTCCGCATCCATCGTACGCTCCAGCATTAGCCAGTAGTCGTGGCAGGTCCACAGCAGCTCGCCCGTGAATCCCAGCCTGCCGCTCGGAAACGGGCTCACAAAGGTCTGCGGCGCAATGGTTGACATGCCCGCGCAGTCGCCCCCGTAACTCTCGGGCATGTTGGCGACCAGCGTCGGCAAACATTCGTCGAGCTTGGTGAACAGGCTCTCGGCCACTTCCAGACGATTCGCGGTCGAGAGAAACCAGTAGGAGAGCTGGGTGTTTAGGTTGAACCATCCGTTGGCCCACGCGGTCTCCTCGACCATCCACGGCCCCATCGTATCCATGTAGGCGCGGCCTTTGCGGGCGCCCGCGCCAAATTTATAAACCTGAATCCAGTAGAAACTTTCCATCCGGGTGTCATCCAGGCTAACGAAGCTTTTCGGATAGTAGTCGTGCCACCAATCACGGTGGCGCTGGACGAGGCTTGCGAACGATTCGTCCTCGATCGCCTTGAGATGCGCGACCGCATCCGCCACCGCCGTGCTGCCGGGGTGGCTGTGTTCGATGGAAATGAACAGCCGCTGCCCGCCATCGCGCCCGTCCTTGACCGTCCAGGCGGTCCCGGTTCCGCCGCCGGCCACGAGCGTTTGGCGGCAGATCTGATAGCCGTCGAGCACCCCCAACTCCGGATCGGGATTGTATTTGTAGGGAGCGGAAGCCCATTTCTTGCGGCTCGGGTGCGCCTTATCACCCTTGTGCGCCACGTCGTTTTCCGCCTGCAACCGGGCCGGCGCGATCGCCTTTAACGGCACGAAGTCCAATCGCATGGCTGCCTCGCCGCCGGATGGCATGAACTCATAGACAATCACCATATCCGCGCTATGCACGAATCCGCGTATCTCCACCTGCCCCTTGTCCGTCACCACCCGCGCGCGGGCCTCCGCATCGTAGAGATCCAGGCGTCCCTCGAAGCAGGTGATTTTACCAGCCGTTTTCAAAGTGAAGTAGCCGTTCGGCAACCGTGACTGGGCGATGAACGGCTGCCCTTTCGTCTTGTGATCCTCCACATCGGCGCGGCCCAGGCTGATCCGAATCGTATGATTATCGAGTTGATGGAACATCGACCCCAGCATCCCGTTTCCGAGAAACGGCCCGTCGGTCCAGGCCTTTGGCGCTTCCGTCCAAACCAGGTCATGCCGCGCGAGGAATTCCGGCCAGTCAATCTGTACCCTGTTCTCCGCCGCCTGCACTGTTGTGAGCCCTAACGCGAGTAAACCCACACTCAACCAACCTGTTCTCTTCATCGCATTCTCCATTTTCATGGCACCTGCTCTCCGGGTGTCGTTTTCATCTTTTTTTTCAAAAGCGGCCAGTCGGGAGTGAACTGGACGGGTCTTGCTGTTTCTGCCGTCTGCCGGCACCGGCGGAATTTGGTTTAAAAGCTTGCTGAGATGTTTGTGCTGAGAGATCGCGATGTCTCCGCTGATTTTACCAGCAAGATCGTGGGTTTCGTCCAGATCATTGGCGATGTCATAAAATCGTCCGTCGGTATAAAGCTTAAACCGGCCGGTGTCAGGCTGACACCATCAAAAACCTGCGAACACGATCAAAGGGGCCAGGCCTCTTTGACGTTTAAATACCATACCCTTGCTTCTCTACCTACCGACTGAGCGGAAAATATGTGTCCGGCATGAGCGTAGTGGACGAGGTTACGAGTCCCTGTAGCGGAATGCCGTGGCATGGACTCGTAACCTCGTCCTCTACTGCGGAACGAACTCCAAACATAAACCCCGCACTGCTCGGCAATTCATCCATTCTGACAGCCGATGCTCCTTCGTTTTGATTTGACACGGATGAACCTGCGTGGTACATAACACCTCCTGGTTTCACTTTCGGGCGGTTTTTTGTGGACAAGCCTAATCCCAAGCAGCTATCGGCTCCTGACCGAGCCGCGATCATCATCC
>NZ_ANOG01000384.1 GCF_000346295.1 Rhodopirellula maiorica SM1
ACGCTGTTGATTTAATGACGTTTCCTGGGGCAAGCGGTGGCGGATGGACTGCCTCGTCCGTCATGAATGTATTCGACGGACGAGGAAGTCCGTCGTACGACTAAATCAACAGCCTGCGGGTGTAAGCCGTGGGTGATGCTTGCCGACAAACTACTTGCTGCGTCGTGACTCGACGGCGTCGCTGAGATCCTGCAGGATCGCGACGGTTTCATCCCAACCGATACATGCGTCGGTGATGCTCTTACCACGGACAAGGTTCCCGTCACTGAGGCTTTGGTTGCCTTCGACCAAGTTGCTTTCGATCATCACGCCCATGATACGGTCATCACCATCACCAACTTGGCTACAGATATCGCGGCACACGTAGCGTTGGCGTGTATATTTCTTGCGACTGTTTGCATGGCTGGTGTCGATCATGATGCGTGGGGTCAGATTCGCTTTCTTCAGCAAATCCGATGCGGCATCGATGCTGGCGGCATCATAATTGGTGTGAATTCCTCCACGCATGATCACGTGACAATCACTGTTGCCGGACGTGGCAAAGATCGCCGAGGTCCCTTCTTTGGTAACCGACAAAAAGTGGTGCGGACGCGACGCCGAGCAAATCGCATCGACGGCGATCTGCACGTTGCCGCTGGTTCCATTTTTGAAACCGACTGGACATGACAATCCTGACGCAAGTTCGCGATGCCCCTGGCTTTCGGTCGTGCGAGCACCGATTGCCCCCCAACCGACAAGATCGGCTATGTATTGAGGACTGATCAAGTCAAGGTATTCGGTGCCGGTCGGCAGCCCCATGGCGTTGATGTCACGCAGCAAACCACGCGCGGTTCGCAGCCCGCGATTAATCTCGAAACTGTCGTCCAAGCCTGGGTCATTGATCAAGCCTTTCCAACCAACCGTGGTGCGTGGCTTCTCGAAATAGACCCGCATCACAATCAGCAGATTGTCTTGGTGTTTTTGTTGTTCGACGACCAAATTCTGGGCGTATTCAATTGCCGCTTCCGGGTCATGGATCGAACAGGGGCCGACGACGACAACTAATCGGTCATCCTGTTCGCGGAGCACGCGTTGGATGCCTGCTCGAGCGCTGGACACCGTTTCAGCAACGTTGTCTTCGACCGGGATTTCTGCCATCAACTCTTTCGGCGGCATCAACTGCTTGATCTCATTTATGCGAAGATCGTCGGTCGCTGGCGTTTGGGTTTTCTCGGTCATCGCGTCGTTTGGTGGGAATCGGATTCAATTCGAAAGTGTTGACTATCGTTGATGGACGCAAAAGATCAACCGGGGATCGAATTTGGACCCTAATGGGACAGGAAAATTAGCGGGAAATGTTGATACGACCGCCATATTGTCGCAGCGGCCCGCAGCAGCAGCGTTTGCGAAACACCGCATCGTTCTTATTGTATCTACAGCAAACGCATTCAACAGCCGCCGTTTTGGCCTTAGGTGGGCCAGAGGGCCCCGCCGCGTCGGTGATATTTGTCGCCATAGGAGGGGCAAGGTCGGCGAACCGACATCAATCCTCCGAATGCGAAAAAGCCCGAACATTCCTACCGAACTGCTTAGAACGATGAACAATCAGCCGCCCGGTGAAGCAATCGTGCTGAAAACCACTCGATCAAACGAGTGTTTTGAGGCACGGTTGGTGCTGATGGCGGCCGGAGTCGCCGCCGAGGCTGTTTCCCGCGATGGCACCTGGCTGATCATTGTCGACCCACAGAATCGAGACGCGGCAATCTCGGAATTGGAAGCCTATCGGGACGAAAACAACGACCGGACCACTCGCCTGCGTACCGCAGATCCGGTTTTCGAAGGATCCGCGGTCGCGGTCTTTCTCTACTGCTGTGTCCTAATGCTGGTCGCCGTGTTGGCAGCCAAGTCGACGTTTGGGATGGAGTGGTTCGAAGCCGGACGAATGCACGCGGGCAGCGTCGTCGCGGGGCAGTGGTGGCGAATGTTTACCGCGCTCACTCTGCATCTGGACGCCGCCCATCTGATGGGGAACCTGTTGTTCGGAGCCGTCTTTGGACTGCTGGCCGGTCGATCACTCGGGGGCGGTGTGGCGTGGTTGGGGATTGTCATCGCCGGCGGCATGGGCAACGGCATGAATGCCTGGGCCCAGCCCGCCGCACACACTTCTATCGGCGCCTCGACTGCCGTATTCGCCGCGCTCGGCATCATCGTCTCTCACGGACTTCGTCGCTGGGCAGCGTCTCAGGAAAAGCCTTTCAAACGATGGAGCCCGTTGATTGGTGGAGTCTTGCTGTTGGCATTCACCGGGGTGGGAGGCGAACGAACCGATGTGCTTGCCCACGTCACCGGGTTTGTCGCCGGTTTGATGATCGGATGGGCCGGTAGCCGGTTGCCCAATCGCTGGTTGGCCGCTCGGTTCGCGCAGAACGCAGCAGGCGCCGCGGCCATCGCACTGATTGTGCTGTCGTGGACCGTTGCTCTCGCGGCGGTTCGGTAGTGGAAAGCTCCTTCGCATGTGCCATCAATTGAATTGAAAACCGAGCATCCACCCGAACGGGTCGCACAACCCAAGAAGAGACGCCTTTACATTCGCTCGACGACGACACCGATGATAAACAGCTCGGTATAGATGGGGTTGACCGAATATTGTGTCACGTCGCCTTGCGACTCGATTTTCACGAAGTGATCACCTTTCTTTTCCAAGGTAATACCGCCGCCCGAGACCGATGTTGCCGCTTCGATCTTGGTATTCACAGGATCGCGTGAAGACCAACTCATTGTTGGATTGCTGCCGATCAAAAAGCCCGCTTTGCGTTGCGCAAGTAGTCCCCGCCTTCCAAAAAAGGATGCGTGGTCATACCCAGGTTGAAATGTTAACCGGCGATGTTGTGCCAAATTCACCAGCCCCGAGTCGAACCAGATTCCAGGGTAGATTGCCACCCATCCGGATGCTTCAAATTCGATCGAAAAACTCTGCAGGCTGTCATCGCTAAGCGAAATTGTGTCGCCATCCGGCAACTTCGCTTGCAATTGATAGGGACCAACCAGCAGCGATCTTTTGACGTCGGGGTTCTGATTGTTTGCAAATGAAAATTTCACCGCTAAATCGTCTGATACCGAAGTGGTCCAATCGCTCGGCATCGAAGAAACCGACCAAATCAATCGCCATTGCAATTGCCCTGCTTCGTCGGTGACTTTTGCCCAGCCATCGGGTGGATTCCCCGAGTTGACTGGTGACTCCGACGGGGTTTTTACAGCTTGCCGTGCGGATTCAATCTGCGTCTTCAGAGTCGGATCCGAGTCGTCGATGAGATCGAGGAACGTCCGGTAATTGGTCGTGAAGCTGCCGCCGGGCATATAAGGCGTCTCCGCCGATCTTGACGCTGGCATCGAATCGCAAAATTGATACTGCCCCAACGAAATGACTCCTGGTATGGTCGTTCGCCAATCCCAGGGTGTGGCCCCTAACATCGGTTGGATGATGGGAGTTGCAGATAATTCAATCCGTGCTGCGGCGTTGGCCGAGAATGCGGCTGATTTGTTCGGAGAACTTGCAGAGGACAGCATCGCCGAAAGAACGGGGGAAGCGTCCGTGACAGTGAGCTCGCGTCCGGGTTCTTCAGACACGTCTTTGTGAGCAAGTTCCTGTGCGGAAATCGCCGCGATCTGGCTACTGATCAAACAAACGAGGAATCGTGAGAGATGGATCGGCATCGCGGGCCTCGTCTGCGTTTTGTTAAGTGCTATAAACAAGAGAAATCATTCCGTGTAGCACGGCGATAGGCACCATCGATCCGAGGTCACGTTAGGCTAGACTTCGGCAATGACAAGGCACTCGGCAGCGGCGTTTGTTTCGATCGTGGCCCGGATATCCGAGGCCACAATAAAACGATCACGATCACATCTACAAATGTAATCTCATGCAATCGTGTCACAGCGTTCTCGTGTTACGCTGTGCCAACACCGGGGAAGGCGACCATGACGCCAACGATCAATGGATCGGTCGAGGTGCTTTGACCCGAGAACTCAGTCGATCCATTGGTGCTTCGCGTCCACTCGCTGCTGTGACCGCCGCTGCCGCCAAAGTGGAAGCAGCCGATTCGAATGCCGCCGCTCGCGCTGAACTGATCCTTGTGCTGTCGGAAGGTGTCTTCCGACATACTGATCTTAAATCCTGGCTTGTAGACCACGGCCAATCCTGACACTTGCGTCGACAGTAAACCGTTTTTGCCAAACAGAGCATTTTCCGGTCCTTTGGAGACCCATGGGCTGGTAATGACCCACCCTTGACCGTCGGCGCCTTGTTGCGCCTTGGCAAGATTGCTGATGAACCCGCCGTCATACCATGCACCTGGGGTCACCGGAACCACGGTCGAACTTTGTGCGGTGATTGTCACCTCGACGGATTTGTCGTTTTTGGTGAGATCGAACTCGGACCACGAACCACTCGATTCCACACCCCAAAACGGGGTGCCATAGCTGCCGCTCCCGCCTGCCCAGCTACTAGAGGTGGACGAGTTGCCCTGGTCTGCACCCAGCGTCAAACTGAATTGCCCCTTCGTCCCATTGGCTAACGAGTTTCGCCAATCGTTCGAGTTGCCGATCGTGTAATCAGGAGTCCACTGCAAACTTCCCGAACCATCGGCAACCTTCGCCCATCCACGCGGCGCCGGATCGTTGACGGGATTGCCCGTCGGCAGTTTGGCCGCGTCTTGAGCTTCCTGCAGCGATTGGGGTTGGTAACTGCGGACCAGACTCTGATACGCATTCTGAGCCGCTCTCTGGGTTTTGGCGGCTTGGGTCATCTGATCCTTCCAAGACTTCGCCTGAGGACTCTTGTTCAGCCAGTCCGTGATCGTGGGATACTGAGCTGCGAAAATCGCGCCTCCCTGGTTTTTGGCAAACACGTATGCTTGGTTCATGTCCTGTTCAACTTTCGCCACCGCTTTTTGGGCATTAACGACTTCGTTTTGCAGGTTGCGAAGATCGTTCTGTTGCTCGGGACTCACCTTCCATGTCACATGCGTCAACACTTGCCGATAGGCATCAAAAAATGATGCTGCCTGGGAGTTGTACGTCCCCACCGGCGACCATTCCGGCATGATGCTGACAACTTGATTCGCCGCAGGAGAGATCTCGCCCATTGGCACCGGATCAAAATTGGCATCAATCGGTGCCGCATACAGCTGCAGATGACCGGGGAACGCCTTCGATTTGAGCTGATTAAACGTTTGGCCAAAAAGATCGTCGTTCAACGTCGCGGCCTGAGCCACTTGACTCATCATTGGCGTCAATGACGCCGCGCCTGCGATTGCACCTGAACGCGCTAGAAACAATCGTCGCGAAATGGACTGTGACATGATAGAGATCTCCAATTGCAGTGCTGAAGGGGAGCCTGCCACCGTGAAGAGAACCCCCTTCAATCGATGGTCGATCCGACATTTAGATCGTGCCCCCCATTCTTTCGTGCGTCGTGACACACTCAAGTGGCGATACAGTGGCGATGTGGTGTCGCGCAATCCTCAAGTGAACCGATGCGCACTGCACTTCGGCCATCAGCTGCAAGCGGTTGGATCTGCTGGGTAATTGTTCATCGCGGAATATACGACCCGAACTTCGCGACGCCGAACTTCACCGGTATGAATCTTCGGTGAACCAAGTATGAAAACCACCGGAGTCTGGGACCATTCATGCTGTCAAAAAAGTTTGTAGCCGCCGAACCTAACTTCGCATCAGAGTTACTGAGTTCCGAAGGTTGGATAACGCATGCAACTCACTCGAGAGCTTGTTACAAGCGTTTTGCATACCCGACTAGCAATGCGGAAATCGAAGGTCAAAAACGCGGTCAGGATGATCAATAACCTTAATCGGCACGAACCGCGCCGCTGCAGTGGAATGCATCAACATGAAAAACTGGGGAAGATGTGGTAATGCAAGTTTGACTCTGCGAAATCAACTGATACAACACACAACAGCAGATTCCCGCGGGGGGTCGGCCCTATGCCATCTACTTTGGTAGCGGCACGGCGCGAGCCGTCCGGTTGAGGCGAGTAAACGTTTAGTTTCAACCGGGCGGCTTGCGCCGCACCGCTACAAACGCCACTCGTTTAGTGCAAAGTAGATGGCATTGGGGGGCGGCCGCCCGGTTCTTTAATGTAGGGAGCTTTTCGATGCCAGTCGACAACGAATTCGCAATGGATGTTGCGGTAACCTTGCCGAATTGTGAGCAGGCAGCAATGTCGGGATACAAGATGTTGTTACAAGCATATCGATATGCGATGAACGTCGAGGGGCAATTTTGGGACTTCGCATTGGAAATCGATTTGGTTTGTTCCGCAGGGCTGAGCATCAATGATCTTCGCTGGTTGATTGCCAAAGGTTTCATGGTCCATGGAGTGGAAACGACAGTCCGAGGCGAAACGCATCGCCGCTTTCAAATCAGCGAGGGCTTCATCTTCGCCCCTTCGACATGCGTGATGTTGACTGACCGCGGCGCGATGTTTCTCGAGCGGTTCTTGAAAGAGTTTCAAACGATCCCCAAGACGACCAACGCCGTCTGCTTCGCTACACAATTTGACGAATCGTTCAGATTAGACGACCGATGCCCCGATGATTCGTCAACACAATCGGTCTGGTGCACTGAAAAACCGCGTTGGAATGCCGCTGCACGCGAGCTCAAGTGGGCCTCGAGCATCGTCAAACGCTTTCGAGTTCCCGCTCGGAATCAGGAAACGATCCTGTGCGTGTTCGAAGAGGAAGGATGGCCTGAGTGCATTGATGATCCATTGCCGATTCACCGGGGTATCGATCCCCAGACACGTTTGCACGATGCGATCAATCGACTCAACCGCCATCAAACCAACCCTCTATTGAGCTTTCATGGCAATGGAAAAGGAACCGGGATCGCATGGAAGTCGCAAGTCGCTGAATTTCGGCAAATGCAACCCGCGTCAAGTTTGGACAATACGCTAGGCTCAGGTACCCATGAACGCATGTAGAGCAGGATCAACTTCCTAAGCTTGCAAACACGTATCATAATCTACAAAATCACGCACCCAGC
>NZ_ANOG01000385.1 GCF_000346295.1 Rhodopirellula maiorica SM1
GATGGCATGTTGGCGATGCGAGGGCAACGCTACCCGATGACTGAAATCGGTATCGAAAACTTGATCGTCAAGCTGATCGAACGAGGCCAACAAGCCAAACAATGCCCCGACGTTGCTTGCGAATTCCGCAAAAATGCACGGATCAAAGACCGCACTTGTACCGTGCTGCATGTGACTCAGCCAACTCGTACCCCCGGTGCCGAATTCCATCAAGCTCAGATTTTCATCGACGACGAGCTGAACTTGCCGATTCGTTATGTGGCCTACGACTGGCCAAAACGTCCAGGAGCTCCTTTGGAAGTGATCGAAGAGTACACCTACCTCGATCTGAACGTGAATGTTGGTTTGAGTAATGCTGACTTTGACCAGCACAACTCGGCCTACAACTTCCACTCGAAGTAACGTTCGAGCCCCGTCGGGACGCGGAGCCATCACGATCTTAACCCGACGCATTCGTTTTGCAGTTGCGTTAACGCATTTGCGGGCGAGTCGTAGATCGGATCAAGGACGCAGGATCATGCCGGATCAGCGCAAACGGTAGCCTATTCGCATGGGCCTCGGCCCCTTATGAGATCCACAAACGGCGTCCGCCGATCCGGCATTGACGCCGTTTGCTTGAACCGGCCTATTAATAAGCACTTCTTCCAGGGCCAAACCGGCCCCATGCCATCTGCTTTGGCACCCCTTGGGTGATGTTCGCGTCGTGGGATTCGCCAGAATTCCTGTATTTGCTGTTGAGGCACCTGGAACTCTGGCGAGTCCCACTACGGCAGTAGATGACATTGGCCAAGCGGCCCATGGGGGGCGATTCTCTTCTCGCCTGACCACGCGCCCATTTCCTACGACTCTGATTAGAATCGCAGGTGTTGGGAATCGTTTGCCAACGGTATACAATTCGCACTCAGCGATCGTCTCTTTCCTGCATTCTCTAATTTTTAAGCGTTCAATATGTTCAAAGGACTTGGCAATCTCGGCAACATCGCGTCGATGATGGGTTCGTTCCAAAAGCTGCCTGAAAAAATGCAGCAGCTCAATGACCAGATGAAAGTCGCGACGGTCACGGGAACGGCATCGGAAACCGACGTCACCGTATTGATGAACGGGTTGGGGCATGTTCAATCGGTGCAAATCCGCGGCGAGTATTCCAGCGAAGTGATTGAGATGTCGGTACTCGAAGCGACGAATGAGGCAGGCGCGGCGGCGAAGCAACTTTACGCCGACGGTATTTCCCAGATGGTTGCCGACATGGACATCAACATCCCCGGACTCGATGGCATCTTGGCAAACTTGACCGGAGGCGGTTGATCACGATGAGCAATCATGCCGGCGCCGTGTCGGAATTAGTGGAACAGTTGGGGCGTTTACCTGGAATCGGACGCAAGAGCGCCGAACGTTTAGCGTTCCACCTGCTGCGGGTCAGCGAGCACGAGGCACTCGGATTGGCCGACGCGATCCGGCGGGTCCGCAAGGACGTTCGTTACTGCTCGGCATGCTTCAATTTGTCGGAAACCGAGCTGTGTTCGATCTGCTCGGATCCCAATCGCGACAACACACGGATCTGTGTCGTCGAGCAGCCGCGTGACCTGATGAGTCTGGAACAATCGAGTGCCTATCGAGGCGTCTACCACGTGTTGCTCGGCCGAATCGCCCCGCTGGACGGAATTGGCCCCGATCAATTAACCATCGATCCGCTGGTTGAACGCGTACGCAAAGGGAACTTTGTCGAAGTCATCATGGCGACGAACCCGACGGTTGAGGGAGACGGAACTTCCCTGTACATCTCAAATTTATTGAGTGAATATCCGGTCGAAGTCACCCGTTTGGCTCGGGGAATCACGGCGGGAAGCGTGTTGGAGTATGCCAATCGCGAAATGATCGCGGACGCATTGACGGGCCGGCAAAAACTATAGTACCAACACGCTATACAAACTTTTCTTGGCCAAAGCCGCATTTTTCTCGCCAATGGCACAGCGAGTGCTGGTAGAATTGCGGCGCACCGATTGCCCGTTCCCCACCGATCGCCAGACCGATCGCCAGACCGATCGCCAGTTCGCTGGTTTGGGGACAGGCGGTGCCAGGATTCCACCTCCTCCTATTTTCAGAGAATGCAACGATGCGGATGTCGATGGGTCTTCAGGCCCGGCAAATGCAGGTTCAGAAGTTGGCTCCTCGGATGATCCAGTCGATGGAGATTCTGCAACTGCCCACGCTGGCTTTGCAGGAGCGTATTGAGCAGGAGATGAATGAGAATCCGCTGCTCGAACAACAGGACGTCGACCCCACCGAGCCGGATCGATTGGACGACGACGCTCCGTCGGCCGATACGCGTAGCGAAGACGAAAAGGAACTTGTTGTCGACAACGACCACGACAACCAAGACGATTTCGAACGCTTGGAAAAGATGGTCAATGATCTGCCCAGCACGTTTGATGACTCGTTCCGTCGCTCGTCCAACCGCATGCAGGACGATGCCGATCGCCGTCATGACTTGATGGCCAACGCCCAATCGCGGCCTGAATCGCTGAACGATTTCTTGCTTCATCAACTTGCCGAAATGGACATTGATGATCGCGTTGAAAAGTTGGCCGAACGAATCATCAGCACGCTTGATGCGCGGGACGGTGGCTACCTTCGCACCCCGTTGGTTGATTTGTTGTCAGCCGGACACAGCGAAGAAGACCTGCATCTGGCCGAAAAGGCGCTCGGTATCGTGCAATCGCTTGAACCTGCTGGGATCGCCGCACGCGACCTGAGCGAATGTCTGATGAATCAACTCTCCCCTGCGATTCCTCATTACGAGGAAATGAAGACCCTGATTCGCTCGCACTTGATCGATTTGGCCGAGAATCGCTTGCCTCAAATCGCCAAGAAAACGAACTTTACAATTGAACAGATTCAAGAAATCCGCGAAGAGCTGCATCTGCTCAACCCCAAACCGGGCGCGGCATTTATGGAAACCTACGTTCCCAATGTCACCCCCGATATCATCTTGGAACAAGACGAAGATGGGGAATACAAAGTCCGGCTCGATGACGACCGCGTCCCAACGCTGTTCATTAGCGATTACTACCGCAGCCGACTGCAGGACCCCAACAGCACGACCGAAGAACGCGAATTCATCAAACAGAAAATCAGCAGTGCCCAGTGGCTGATCGACTCGATCGAACAGCGACGCAGCACGCTGACAAAAGTCGCTGAAGCGATCGTTGAACATCAAAAGAAGTTTCTCGACGAAGGCCCCGAGGCAATCGAACCGCTGAAAATGCAACAGATTGCTGACAAAGTGGGCGTCCATGTGACCACGGTCAGCCGAGCGGTCGACGACAAATGGATTCAAACCCCGCGAGGCATCCTGCCCTTAAAACGCTTCTTCGTCGGAGGCACGCAAACCGAAGCTGGCGATGACGTGGCTTGGGATACGATTCGACTGAAGCTGCAAGAATTAATCGACAAAGAAGACAAGAGCAATCCTTACAGCGACGAGCAACTTGTCGACGAGCTGAAAAAGGCCAGCATGACGGTCGCCCGCCGGACGGTCACAAAATACCGAAAACGGATGGGAATCCCTAGCAGCCGCCAGCGACGTGACTGGTCACTTGTTAAAAAGTAATCAGGAATGTGAATGAGACGCTAGGGACGGCTGAATATCCACCGTGACGGTCGCCCCATGCCTCAACCCTTCGGATCCCTCCTGATGCTAGTCCTGCTGACCGTGGGACTAGCAGTTGGCGTTGCAAACGCTGCCCCACCTGTCAATGCTTTGGCAACGCAAATATCGTCGACATCCGAGACACAGCTTGCTGCGTTTTTCGAGCGACACTGCGTCGAGTGCCACAGCGGATCGGAAGCGGAAGCGGGCATTCGGATCGATGATTTGACCGCGTCCTCACCGACGCCAACCGATTTGCCGGCGTGGTCCCGCGTGGTCGACGCCATCGAACACGGCGAGATGCCACCGCCCGATTCGCCGCGTCCCGATTCCGCAGAGTCATCCGCAGCGGTCCAGCAGATTATCGACCAGCTCGCCAGATTCTCATCGGAAAAACCGCGATCGCTCCGTCGGCTGAATCGCCGCGAGTATGAAAACACGATCCATGATCTACTTGGGATCGATGTGCCGCTTATGGATCTTTTGCCCGAAGACCAGTCGGTGCAAGGATTCGACAACGTCGCCGATGGGCTGAGCATTTCGTCGGTGCTGCTAGAGCGTTACCTGCAAGCAGCCGACGTTGCCTTTGACGCAGTGATTCGACGTATCAAGCCGCTGCCCGCAGAAACGCGTCATGTCCAACTGATGCAGGTTCGCGAGAACATCGAATCGGTAAAAAAGAAGAAGGGGGGAACGATCGAGGTAGAAAACTCGTTCGTCAAATTTACTCCCGGTTGGCCTCCGGCGCGACTCGACGCGGTGCATCCAATCGAAGACGGCGTCTACCGCTGTCGCGTCGCCGTGTGGCCGCATGATCCTGGGGACCGAACATTGTCGGTCGCCATCTATACCGGATCGCTGTTTGGTCCCGAGACTCGCAAATTCATTGGCATTTTCGATGTTACGGGCACACCGCAGACCCCACGCGTGATTGAATTTACCACGGCGATGGACGAAGGGCATTCGATTCACATCGTACCCCGGATTTGGCCCGAGCACGTGACGTGGCGAGACAAACATGAATCACGTCCGGGCGTTGGCATCGCTTGGGCTGAAACGCATGGCCCGCTCGACCAGAGTTTCCCGAGCGAAGCTCAAAAGCAACTCTTCGGCAACCTCGATTCGATCACGATGGTCCCCGAGCAATCCATCTACATGCGTCACCGCAAAGGCGTTCAACGTCACGTGGTCGAATCGTCCCAACCGGCGGACGATGCCGAGCGGATCATTCGCAATTTGGTGCCGCGTGCATTTCGCCGCCGCGTTGATGAATCCGAGATCGAACCGTTCGTTCGTTTGACGCTCGATCGACTGCAATCAGGCCGCACGTTTGAACAGGCGGTGCGGGCGGGCGTCACCGCTGTACTCTGCTCACCTCAATTCCTGCTGGTCAATCGCGATCCTCAGGTGGATAGCTACACGATTGCATCACGGATGTCTTATTTTCTGTGGTCCACGATGCCCGACGAACGATTGCTTGAACTGGCTGCGTCGGACAAACTGCGTGACCCGAAAATCCGCATGGCGGAAGCCGAGCGGATGATGCGCGACCCGAAAATCGAGCGATTCGTCGAGAATTTCACCGGGCAGTGGCTCGACCTCCGCGACATCGACTTCACCACGCCCGATGGCAAATTGTATCCCGAATATGATCCGCTTCTGATCGAAGCGATGCTCGGAGAAACTCGCCACTTCTTTGCCCATATTTTGCGAGAAGATCTCAGCGTCGCAAATTTCATTGACTCGGACTTTACCTTTTTGAATGAACGGATCGCGAAACATTACGGCATCCCAGGCATCAGGGGCAATGAAACGTTTCAGCGTGTGGAGCTTCCAGCAGCGAGCGTGCGAGGCGGAGTGCTGACGCACGCCAGCGTGCTAAAGGTAACGGCCAATGGCACCACGACCTCGCCTGTGCTCCGCGGAAATTGGGTACTGACCAATTTGCTTGGCCGCACCGTACCGCCACCACCGCCCGGCGTTGCCGCGGTCGAACCCGACATTCGCGGCGCCACGACGATCCGCGAACAGTTGAGCAAACATGTATCGATCGGTTCCTGCGCGAGCTGCCACAAACGCATCGACCCCGCGGGATTCGCACTGGAACATTTTGATCCGATTGGCGGCGAACGAACTTGGTATCGATCGCTCGGTGAGGGAGAAAAAATTCCCGAGAAGCGAATTTCTTATCGCAAAGGCCCCACCGTCGAAACCGCATCGCAGTTTGCTGATGGACGTTCATTCGACGATTTCCAACAGTTCCGTGAATGCTTGTTGCAAGACAAAACGTCGATCACGCGAGCGATCACGAGTAAGTTGTGCGTCTATGCATTGGGGCGCCGCATTACGCTTTCGGACCGTCGTGCGATCGATTCAATCGTCAATCAAGCAAGCCCCCGCGGTCACGGATTACGATCCTTGATTCAAGGAATCGTCGCGAGTGACTTATTTCTGCAGCCCTAAACTTAGAAAGCATCGTCTTATGCCCCTTCGGATAGATCGCCGGCAAATTCTCCGAGCCACCGGTGTCTCGATGTCGCTGCCGCTGCTGCAGACGTTCTCGCCCGCATCGACCGTCGCAGCAGATCCACCGGGACCCGCGACGGACCGAAGCACCGGTGACATCCGCCGCATGCTGATGATTTGCGCACCGCTGGGAATCCACACTCCCAACTTGTTCCCCAAAACTGCAGGCCCACGATACGAGGTGACGCCGTACTTGGAACCGTTACAGGCGGTTCGCAACAAGGTTTCAATCGTGTCGGGTTTGATGCATCCCGATGTCGACGGAGGCCATGCGGCAGAGAAAAGCTTCCTCACGGGCGCAGCCCATCCGGGGCAACCGAGTTTTCAGAACACGATCTCGGTCGACCAATACGCGGCGGAGCAAATTGGGCACCGCACGCGATTTAATTCGCTGGTGTTGGCGGCGAATCGATCGAGTCTTTCGTTCACACGATCAGGTGTGCAAATCCCCGCCGAATCGCGTCCTTCACGACTGTTTGCCAAACTGTTTCTCGAAGGCAACAAAGAAGAAAAGGCTGCTCAGATGCGACGGATCGAAGATGGGCAAAGCGTGATGGACCTTGTCCTTGACCAGACCCACAAGGTCCAGCGCGAGGTAGGTCGCGAAGACAACCAAACATTGGAACAATACTTTTCCAGTGTCCGAGAACTCGAGGTGCGGTTGGTGCAAGCGGCCGAGTGGTCAAAACGCCCCAAACCCACCGTCGATCGCAAGCCGCCGACGGACATCACCGATCGCGCCGATTTTACCGGAGCGATGCAATTGATGTATGACATGATTTTCCTGGCGATCCAAACCGACTCGACGCGGTTGATCACCATGATTGGCGCCGGCGGCAATGAAGTGGTCGCACTGGAGGGAGTCGACGACGGATGGCACAACCTCAGCCACCACGGTCGTGATCCCAACAAGATCGAAATGTTATCGATCATTGAGACAGAAGAGATGCGGCTGTTTGCCGAACTGCTGGAAAAACTCGAGAGTGTTCGCGAGGGCGACAATACGCTGTTGGACCAAACCGCCATCATGTTGGGATCAAGCCTCGGAAACGCATCGAGCCACAATAATACAAATTTGCCGATCATTGCCGCGGGCGGCCATTTTAAACACGGCCAACATCTCGCCTTCGCTCCCGATTCGCCGCCGCCACTTTGCAACTTGTTCGTCAGTTACCTGCAACACCTCGGCCTCGAAACCGATCGTTTCTCCAGCGGCACAAGTACCCTGACAGGACTTGGGTAACGTCAAACGGAAATGGACCGTCGTCGATTGAAGCGTAGGGCCGGTTCCTACTATGGCATTACCCAAACACCGCACGACATCCAATCGGGGATATTTATTGCTCTTTCTCGACTTCATGCATCAGCTTGCCATGGTCATCGTGAAATTGGATTTGCAATTTCGATTTGTCTTGCTCGGGGCTGACCGAGACGAAGAGAAAACCGCCCGTCGGCTCATCGTAGGTATACGGCTGCACAATTTTTCCGTCGGGATCGGTGCCACGCTTCGACCCCGGCGGCACACCGCGACGTGAATTTTCGTCGTTTAGCGCTCCGCAGCCAAACTCTTCCACCCCGCTCGGATGGATGCTGTGGTATTGCCAATGGCGATCGCCACAGAATACCATCAAATTGTCGATTTTCTGTTCGTTTGCCCATGCAAAAAACGAATCGGCTTCGTGTCGAAACCCACCAAGATTCGTGTGATTGTCTTTTTTGTAGGCGTCATCGGGCCCGACCATCGGTGTCGGGCTGATGATAATTTTCCACGCCGCATCACTTTGCTGCAGTGATGCTTCGAGCCACTCGCGTTGCTGTTTGCCCCACAGCGATTTGTCGGGGCCATCCGGCATACGATTGGGCGAGCGATAGTCGCGACCTTCGATAAACCACAATTGCAAATCACGACCAATCCGGTGCGTACGGTAGGTGCTCGAATCATGATCCTCGGATGCATGGATCGGCATTTGTTCGCGAAACAATTCGATTCCCGATTGCGGCGTGGGTTGCTTGTCACCCTGCATGTCCGCGTCGTTGAAGCGAAAATCGTGATCGTCTTTGGACCAATACGCGGGTGTCTTTGCAAAGAATTCAATCAGCCGGGGGAAACGAAACTGCTCGTGCCATTTCCGTCGCAACTCCGGCAACCGCTTTGCCGCCGCATTATTGGGTTTATCGTAATAGACGATATCGCCTGTCCCGATAAAGAAATCAGGATCGAGCTTGCTCATCGAAGCGAATACGGGATAACCAAGTTGCTTGTCTTGCGTGGTCGCGGTGACTGGACCGCCGCCATTAGATTTCCCGCGAATAAACGAATCGTAGTTCATGCAGCTGCCCATGCAAAACGTGACATCGGTCGTTTGATCCACGGCGGGCAACGTCTTGAATTCACGCACTGGACCGGTCCTCAGCGACGTGGACTCGGTGCCGATGTGAACGCGGTAGTAATACGTCGTATCGGGCGACAGCGATTCGACGCGACAGCGAACGATATAGTCATGCTCGGCTTCGGCGGCCAACCATGCTGTTTTCTTCGACGGATCGAAATCCACGTTTTGGGAATACTCGAACTGAACGGCACCTTCGGCCCCGGGGACGTCACCGTTTTCGTCAAGCCTTGGCCCCGGCACGCTCGTCAAACGCGTTTGCAGCAGCACCGATGTCGCGGTCGCTTCACCCGCGAATTCACCTTGCGCATGAAACGGAGCCGAGTCAGCAAAGACAGCTGGGACAAATCCTAGCGACGAAAAAAACAGTGTGGTGGCTAAAAAATGGGTTCGGTAGAACATTGCAGTCTAAAGCGGAGGGGGGGAGAGTAATGAAACGGGGATGTGGGCACAGGTTTGTCGCACGATGCATAGATTAATCGATCCCAGCAGCAAGGATTGAAACTGGCTTGGATCAAATTCCGAAAAGATCCTATTCGTCCCCAAACATCCACGGGGGGGATCGCAGACGTTACACTAGTCGTTGACGTCTGACCGCGTGGTTGGACGTCTGAACCTAATCCGCTTCGCACCAAGTCCGCTTCGCACCTAATCCGCTTCGTCCTGCTCGGTGGTCCTCATCATGCATCCGAACCCGCCGCCCCAAGGCCCGCCGCCAGAAGATCTGTCACCTAAAAACTGGCCGCCCGAAGACTTGCCGCCAGAATCATTGACCGTGGATGCCAAAGAGCAACTTTTGCGTGAGCGTTTGTTTCCTCAACTGTCGCTAAAATTTCTGTTGAAATTGACGGCCATCTGTGCCGCAGTAATGTGGGCGTTTCGCGCCGGCGCGATGGACAATCTGTTTTGGGCAAAATGTCTTAGCGTGGTTTTGATCACGGCAATGGCATGTTTCTTTGCCTACGCTGTGATGTTTTGCATCGCCTTTTTTCTGGCTCGAGTCAGCGGCGCGATCCTAGAACCGTTCCATCTGAATCAGCCGGTTCCGCCCACCCCTGCACCCCCTTCACTTCCATCAGCAACGTCAATTTCTGGAAAGGACAACGCGTGAACCGATTCATTCGTCTTTCGTTGCTGCTGTTTGCGATTTCAGTGGCAACGCCGCCGGTCAACCCACTCTACGCACAGTCCGACCCCAACGCACAATCAGTGGCCACGCTGCCTGCGAATCCACGCAAGGCTGGATTTTCGATGTCGGTTCAGATGTCAAAGGTTGCCGGCAATGGCTATCATCCCATCTATTTGAATTTCACTAGCCCGCTAGGAAGCTTTGCATCGGACCGAACCTTTGACGTCACCTTGTCGCCACAGAGCAATTATACCAGCGATTTGGACTTTAGCTTTCGTTGTCAATGTCACGTCAAACAAAAAACCACCGTCGGACGTTTTGTCGTGTATGTCCCCTATTACGTCCCCTGGGAAACGATCTTTATCGAAGTGCGTGACGATGGACGAAAGGTGGAAGGCGGTCGCCAAATGGCATTCGTCAATCAATTGACAGTCCACCATGCCGACCAAAAGACATCCGTTGGCATCATTCACCCGACATTAAAACAATTACCCGCATCGGGGTTGCCAGCGTTCCCGGATATCCGCACGTTGATTACGGTACTGGGCGACGGACCGATTGACGAAAGCACGGATGTCTCCAGACTCTCCCACACGCAATCGCTGCAACGCGTCGCGCAGATCCAACCGGCATGGGTTCAATTCCGTAACATCGCCCCCGAGTCGATGCATTCCTCGTGGCTGGGTTATTCACAGCTTGATGTCATCCTGATTCATGGCCCCACGCTGGAAATGATCGCCAACAGTGGCCCCCAAGACCAAAGGGATGCGTTACTTGACTGGGTCGCCAGCGGCGGGAACCTGTGGATCTATGACGCAGGCGGTCTGGCGTTGCCGTTTACGAATCTAGAACCGGTCGCGGCGGGCCGAGTCGTGACGCCCGCGAGAGTCAAAGGCAAGCTCAAACTGCAAGACCGCAATGACACCACGGAGCTCGAATACGAATCATGGTCGGGCGTTACCAAAGAATCCAATAATTGGCAGTGGCAACAGAACAACAACACGCTTTCAAATCGCCGAGAGATTTTTGACAAAATGGTCAAAGCCAATCATCCGTCGATTGAGAATATTTCCACAAAATCGATGGCATCGAAAATCAAAACCGCATCCTTTGGTCGCGGCACGGTCACCTCGATCGACGATGTCGATCCATTCCCTGGATCGTTCCAATTGTGGCAGACGGTCGCCGATCTGCATGGCAGACAACAACTGCGGTGGGTTGAACGAAACGGGATCGATGTCCGCTATGGCAATGACCATTACTGGAGTTGGTTGATCGAAGCGGTCGGCGGGCCCCCGGTCAAATTGTTTTTTCTGATCAACACCGTTTTCATCGTCTTGATTGGTCCGCTTAGCTATCGTTTTTTCCGCAAGAACGAGCGATTATACCTGTTGCTCTTTTCGGCCCCTGCACTCGCATTATTGGTCACCAGCGGTTTGTTCGTTTCTGCAATTCTCGCCGATGGTCTGGGAACTCGGTTGCGAGCCAGACAGATCACGTGGCAGGACGCCGAGGCGGGCTACTTGGTTCATAACGATCGCTTGACCTATTTTTCTGCGATGGGAAAAAGTAGTGGACTCTTATTCAACGAGGACGTTGCCGTGTTTCCCATTCTGAACAAACCTGCGGAGAATCGATATTACGGCGGTGGCCGTAACGGTGGAGCTTCTTACCATATCGAAGCCGGTGACGGCTACCAACAATTCTCGGGCCGATTCCTGCCCTCGCGATCTCAGGTTCAATATCAGTACCTTGAACCTCAGCAGGCCGCTCCGCTAGTCACGTTTTCTCGAACAAGCGGTGGTTTGACGGTGACCAACCAAACCGACCAACCGTTGTATCAAGTTGCTGCGTGTGATGATCAACGACAGCAATGGATCACGCAAACGGTTGCTCCCGGGGAAACGGTGACGATGAAATCACTGCAATCAGGATCCGCCGGTACCGAGTTGGGTGTTTCGCCAATGCAGTTGGCAAGCTTGGTTCCGCAACTTCGCCGCGCGTATTACAGTCGCGGCAGTACGGGATCGCAAGTTTCATTGACCGACCAAACGCTGAACGGATGGCTTGGCCAGCTTCCGGCAAATCAGTTCATGGCCACCACCGCCCTACGAGACGATTCGCTTGGCATTGATGACGTCGAGATCGAAGATAGCATTCATGTCATTATGGGGGCACTGAAATGATCGCGACGACCTATCAAGCGACATCGTATGCGGGCCCGATGATCGAACTGAATTCGCTTTGCCGCACCTTCGGAACCACGCACGCGGTTGACAATGTTTCGTTTGCGGTCCCCAAAGGCAGCGTGTTTGGCTATATCGGTCCCAACGGAGCGGGCAAAACGACCAGCATGCGAATCTTGTCGACATTGGAATTGCCGACTTCGGGCGAAGCGTATATCGAAGGACTCTCGAGCGTCAACGATCCCGACCGAGTGCGTGGCCGTTTGGGGTTCATGCCTGATGGTTTTGGAACGTACGGCGACACAAACTGTATTGAGTACCTTGATTTCTTCGCCCGCTCGTACGGTTTGGTCGGTCGCGAGCGAATTCGACGTTTGCGTTGGGTGATCGATTTTACTGGGCTTCGTCCGCTCGCTACCAAACCGATGCGAGGGCTAAGCAAGGGGATGCGGCAACGGTTATGTTTGGGGCGTGCCCTCATCCACGACCCTCCGGTGCTTGTCCTTGACGAACCTGCCGCAGGGCTTGACCCGCGGGCCCGAATCGAGCTGCGTCACATCATTCGCTCGCTTGCCGCAGAAGGCAAAACGATTTTGATTAGCAGCCACATCTTGACCGAACTTGCCGAGATGTGTGACCGCGTCGGGATCATCGAACGCGGACGATTACTGGCGACTGGAACCGTCGGCGAAATTCGCCGCACGTTGCAGCCACATCGTGAGATTTTAGTCCGCGTCGCCTCCGATGCTGCCCGTGCAGCCGAACTAATTTCACAACACGAACAGACCAAAGATGTGAAAACAGTCGATTCGATCATTCGATTTTCGATCGACGATGGCGACGCACCGCAAATCGAGATCCTGCGATTGCTCTGCGACGCTCGTGTCGATGTGCTTGAGTATTCGCCCTGCGACCACTCGTTGGAAGATGTTTTCTTGCAAGTCACGAAGGGACATGTGCAATGAGTAATTCCGCTTCGGTAGGAATGCCGCTTGAACTTCACAACGAGCCCATCATGGCAGATCCAGACGACGAACACCCGCTGCTTCGCGACACCGACCGCCCCGGGTGGTGGGGATGGATCGACAAACAAAGCGAAAGGGTGTCGCGTCATTTAAATCCAATCTTGATCAAAGAAGCACGTCAATCGCTAAAGAGCCGGCAATTTGCGGTGACCTTTTTTCTATTGTTGATCACGTCATGGTTCTGGATGATCATCGGCGTGGTCACACTTGCACCCGATATCTATTTTGTGCCGTCGGGCGCCGATTTGATGTCGGGCTATTATTTTCTGCTTGCCATTCCGATGATCGCGATGGTGCCGCTTGCCGCCCACCGATCGCTGGCCGCCGAACTAGACGAAGGCACCTACGAATTGCTGGCGATCACGAGGCTGACGTCAATGCGAATCGTGACAGGCAAACTCGGAAGTGCGGTCCTGCAAATGCTGGTCTACTTTGCCGCGCTCGTTCCTTGTTTTGCGTTCTGCTATCTGCTGCGTGGCATCGACATGGTAATGATTAGCACCACGATCGTGTTGGTGTTTGGTGTTTCGATTTTGTTGACGACATTTGGATTGCTGCTGGCCACGGTCGTGCAGAATAGAGCAGGTCAAATTTTCACACTGCTAGTCTTGCTCGGCGTGATTGTGTTTTCGGAATTTCTGTGTGGTGCGTTCGTGCTCGAAGTCATCTTGGGCCAGCAGATTTTCTGGAATGCCGAGGGAGTGGTGTTCACGTTGCTGTTTTCGGCGGTAACGGTTTCTTGCATGGTCATGTTTGTGCGTGCGGCCGCAGCCCGGATTGCTCCGATCACCGAGAATCGCTCGACACGACTGCGTTGGATCATGTTCGCTCAGCAATTGATTTGGATCGCCAGCATCGCGACGCTAGCCCTGTGGTATTCAGAAGAAGAAGTGCTCGAGTTTGGGATTATGATCCTGGGCGGCTACTGGCTGTTGATGGGCACGTTGATGCTTGGCGAGTCATCCGAATTAAGCCCGCGGGTATTGCGAACG
>NZ_ANOG01000386.1 GCF_000346295.1 Rhodopirellula maiorica SM1
GGCGACGCAAACGACGTCGATGCTGCGATCGTTCGTTGGCGAAAAACGATTACCGAGCAATTACCCGATTTCAAGGTCGCTGCCGACGCCGTCGCCAGGCTGGTTCAACAACCTTTGCTGGATTGCGAGATGCCGTTTTCAAAACTTCGCGTTCGCGGCGACTCGATGTGCTACCTGGTTCCATGGGCCGCGCTTCCGGCGGTTCATCATGACGGTTACTGGATCGAACAGGTCGCGATCGAATTGGCCAGCGATGTGGGTGGCACCAACATTATGGCCAAAGCTCCGAAGCACACAAACTCGTCACTGCTTGTCGCTGGCGGGATTGATTACGGTCCCCTCACTTCCACGTGGCCGCTGCTTCCCGGTTCGCTGCAGGAAGCAAAACAAGTCGAAGCATTGTTTCATCGAGAATTTCCCAAAGCTCGTGTAAGGCGGCTGTCGGGCAGTAAGGCCACCGAAGCCGCATTGGCACGCGGCATGGTCGGGCAAGATTTCATTCACCTTGCGACGCACGGATTTTTTCGCCGTGAGAACATCGCAGACGCGTTTGCGATCAGCGGTGCCACCACGCTGCTGAGCACTGGATTGATCGTGGCTCCGGCAACGGCAACTCCTGAAACCACCCAGGCCTCGAAAACAGCCAGCGAAGAAGACCAATACATGACTGCCGCAGAAATCCGGCAACTGGATTTGTCGCGGGCGTCGCTGGTGATGCTCAGTGCGTGTGAATCGGGACTTGGGCATGCCCAAGCCGGCCAGGGGATGGCCGGTATGTTTAGCAGTTTCCACGCCGCCGGAGCAGAGCACGTGATCGGAACCCTATGGCCGGTCGACGATGCGGCCACCGTGGCGTTTGTCGAGCGATTTTATGACCATCTGTGGCAGCGTGGCAAAACGGTTACCGAGGCGATTCGCGGAGCCCAAATCGACATGCTTTCCTCGGCGGATTCCGGTCTCCGCAGCCATCCCTATGCCTGGGCCGCGTTTGTTTGCAGTTCCCGCTGACGAAACAGTGGAAATACGGTGATAGGCAAATAGACTAGAGAGCGATCCCCCCAGGACACTGTCACGCGTCTCCACCAACAGCCGAGCTAATTTTAAGATGAAACCGCTACGAATCGCTGCATTAGTTTGCACCGCCCTCTTTTTCGCCAGTGCGGGCGAAGCCCAAGCGGAGGGTCTGTTTAGCCGTTTGCGAGCGGCGAATCATCGCTCGTCAATCTCGACTCAGCCATGGTCATCGCCGGCAAATTCACGCTCATGGACAGGCGACTACCGGACTCGGAATTTGAATAGCCGAGCGACACGATTACCGTCAGGCCGTAGCTACTACCAAGGCCGCTATTACGGCAACTTCAACAACCGTTTCTACGGTCCACAGTACGGCTATTTTTAGGGCTTGGTGGCAGTCGTCGTCCTAGAAAATCATTTTTTGGACGACCGAGATTCGGGGACTCGTTGCCTCGTCCACTACGGTGGTTTGTTTACCGGGTTGGTTGGAAACCTGAGATGTCGATGATCTTGCCGTCGACGACGAATCGGGTTTGTCCGGTCCGCCGCGAGTAGTCTTGCAATTGATCGGCGACCAAAGTGGTAAACGCGGCGCGACGAAGGAAGTTTAACTCCTTCACACCGACGCCCGTATTGGCAACCGATTCTGGCACTTTGACGGTGGGCGATTGAGGCAAAAACCGCGGATCCGTGTCGTCGGTAAACGTGACGTCGGTATTGGGTTGGACGAGATCATTGGCGTCGTTTCCACCAGGATCTTTGACAATCAATCGGTCTTGATCGCTGCGACGGATGGTAAACGTAATTCCACTGCCGCCATCGCTGGTCACCAAAAATTCCCCCAGGGCAAACGTTGCCCCTGAATTGAACTGGGCTCGTTCATCGACCAATGGCGTGTCGCCCACCACGGTCGGTCCGGTGGGATCGGCTCCGATCAATCCGGTCAACCCGATGTTGCTATCGAGTGCTCCTTGCGCTGGATCAGGAATGTTGTATTGATCGAGTTGGATTAAATGGGAATCAAAACCAGGAATATCGATCACGGTGGGCGTCGCTCCGGTTCCCGTAAAGAAATTCGTCAGCACTTGGCTGCTTGGTGCCGCCCCAGTACCGATCGAAAAGAACTTATCTGCCGCTCCGGAAAACAGGGTCGAGAACTCGGCCGAAGAGAGCTGGACATTGCTAAACGGCAATCGATTCTCGGCAGTCACCAGGTGGATCGCTCCTGGGAACGGATCGCCTTCGGTGAATGGACCGGTTTCGCTGAGCGGTTTGATGTCGTAGTCGACTTGACCTTGAAACGTCTGTTGATTGGCGTCACCAAAGATCCCGCCCGAAGCGAACGTTCCGGTGGCACTCGAAAGCGACCCCAGACTCAGCGAGCTGCTTCCAGCAAACGTATTGGTGCTTGCTCCGATGCCCATGTCGGCGTTGCCGCCATCGTCGAATCCGCCACGTGTCGCTCCGGGTGTTTGATCGGGAGTCAATGGATCTTGTGCAAAACGAGGATCATCATCGTCCTCTTCCTCGGGGAAGAGCGGGTCGGTTGGCGAGAGTCCGTCGGCAGGCGGAAATACATCCGACGGTGATCCGGTGACACCGCCCGGCGTCGAGGTTGCCGGGGGCTGCAGCATCGGGCTGGTTTGCAGCGCCGCGGCCAAGCGAACTTGTGCGGCTTGAAAATTCCAAGCAATGGGCGAAGCCGATTGCAATGAACCTTCCGCTCGTACTTGATACGAACCACGTTGTGAATTGCGTCCCATCGAGCCTGCATCGAGTCGGTGTAGCACCGAACCGGCGACCAATTCGTAACGCATTGTCCGCTCTGATTGGTCGACCTGAACGATCGCTCGTTCGAGCCACATTTCCGCATCAGGGCTAGTCAGATGCAATTTCGATTCGCCGTCGTGCACCAAGCGAGCCTGGCCTCGATCGAGGTCCACCAACCACTGATCTCCCGATCGATTCAACGTCACCACGGCGGCTCCGCCCATCGTGATCGCCGGCCCTTGCTTTGTCGCCAGCGTCAGCTTTGTCGTCGCGGCGGTCTCCAGCGTGTCGCCCAATCGCAATCCGGCACCGCGTACGACTTGGTAGGCATGTTCGCCTCGATACAGTGTCGCGTCGCCATCACAATGCGTCACCGTACCAATCCAACGAGGATCTGACTCGGGATACGTTGTATCGCTGGACTGCGCCATAACACTCGATGATGCCAACGCAATCGCACAGACCATTGCGGCGCCGAATCGGATAAAACTCATCATGAATCCTTTCATCTCTGTCACAGCCAATGTCGCTGATCGCTCCGCGATCTTGCGTTGGGGCATATTGGATCGAGTTGCCGTTTGATCGCGGAGCGACCAACGACGAGGGTTAAAGCGAGAAAATGAGCTGCGTGCTGACGATGTGTCGGTCGTAGTCATAGAACCGAACGCCAAACAGGTTTTCGGTGTTCGAATCGTTATTGATGTAGGTGTAGTCGAACCGCAAACTGACCGGAGCCACAAAGTTCCTTTGCAATCCGGCGCGAACTTCGACTCGTTCGTCATCGCGTGCTCGGTCGTAGAAGTCCAAGCTGTTGGGATTGGCGTAGTCGTCCCAGACATAACGCACATCCAAATCCGCAATCCACTGACGCGGCAAAGGACGTTCGATTCGTCCGGTGACCATATGGGTGTTTACATCAAAATCCGATCCATCGGCGTGTCCCTCGGCATATTGGTACCCACCATACACACGTCCATCGCCACCAAAGGTATACAACGCTTGCGTGATCCCAGTGCGATGAATGTCGGTGCTTTGGTTTTGCGCCGGAATGAGAAAGGGGGCACGACTATTGATGGGATTGAATTCGTAAAACAATGTCGTGTGTCCGCGAGACCCAAGCCATGTCATGGACGGAGTCAAACGATGTTCGTCGGCGAATCGATCGCTGTCGACCAACGTGTGATGGTATTCGTACCGCAATGCACCGACCAAATCTTCGCTCAACAATGCGTTGGTGTAGGCACCGCCCATATAGTCTTGAATATTGAACTCATTCGCATCAACCTGGAACGTATTGTAGGTACTGCCAACAAGACCAAGATTGAAATCTTCGGTCGACATCAATTGCAGATCCAAGAACGAAGCCATCAGAAACCGATAGTCGTCGTGATCGAAGTTCGACCCGAGCCCTGAGAACCGAGGCTGTAGCGGCACGTTGCTGTCGTATTCACCCGCAAACAGAATTGTAAAGTTGTACGGTTTGCTTTGGGCCGAGGCTCCGCCAAGCGAGTCACATCCGTCGTCGTAGCGTGATCGATTTTGAATGCCTTTGATCGGTTCACCGATCGTCAACCGGCGCTGTCTCACGTCCACAGGAACTTGCATCGCCACGGTTTGAATCTGAGCCACGTCGTCTTCGTCGTAGCCCGCTTGACGTAGCGAATCGTGAGCCCGCACAGGATCATCTTGTCGCAGGATCGCCAACCCGCGGACGTAATGCGTGTAAGCATCATCCTGGTTCGCATCAAGATAGATGTCGGCAGCAGCCTCGGCCGATTGCGGTTGATCAAGGTGCAGGTGTCCGACTGCCAAGAACTTGTGCGTTTCAGGCGGCGCATCATCACGATCCGCGATCAAGCGAAGCGTCTGCATCCCCTCGTCCACCTTGCCGTTTTGCATCATCCACATCGCCGACGCGTACATAGCGGCGGTGTCATCACGATCGGGCTCGCCGAGCGAATCGATCGCTTTCTGATTGTCGCCGTAGAGCGAATCGGCAATTGCCCGCTGCAACCGCAATTCGCGCTCGATCGGATCGATGTCCTCGGACAATTCGATGGAGGGGGCGATCGCATCGGTTGGACGTGTTTCGAGGATCGATGTCGGCACATCGACATGCGAAGCTTGAAGCTCATCCGTGGGAACCCAATGCGGCTGATCGGCGACTCCGGCCGTCGTTCCCAACAAACACGTCATCAACGCCACAGAGCTACGCCAGCTTGGGAATCTCGACGGTGTTGACCTGTTTCTAATCATCACAATTTCCGTTATTCGATCCGCAGCCGATTCGAGCGAATCGCGATGGAACGTTCTGTTTTGCTGATTTTGCGACCCTTGGTGGTCAATCCGATTGCACGGATTGCGCCTAAAGATAGTTTCGGAACAGTTAGAGAGTTTTCATTACCAAATTGAGGGGGCAAGTAGCCATGGCACCCCCAAAAGATTGCCAAACCCGACAAGCGGAACCCTTCAGGGGGTTTAGGCAAGCACGGAAAGGCTGTCTTTTTGGTAAATTTGGGTACAGGTTCACCCCCAAACGGACGTCCGCGTAATTAGATTGGGGTGGATTTAGCAGTCATTCCGATTTTGACGTTGAACCGAGAGCGCCCTGATGTCCCCACACCCGTCCAAGAAGAAATCCACCCGCAAGCGAAATCGACGTCATACACTGGTCTTAGAACAGCTCGAAGACCGCCGATTGCTGGCATGCGTACCCGTGCAAGGACAAAACGGCACATTCACCCCGCCACTTCCAACGCCCGATGCACATCAATTTGCGATCACGTCAGTAAGCCCTGCCACTGTTGCTTCCGTGAATGCGACCGAGACAACGAATGTGTACACGGTGTCAGGATCATTGAGAAACGACAACTTATCCTTTAACAGTCTTCACGGCGGACTCGACTCGATCCGAGTCGATGCGGTAGGTGGCGGAGTTTCGTCAACACAGCAAAGCATTACGTTGTCGAGTGATACCACACAAATTGACTTTACCATCTTGGTCACAGTGCCACTCGGCAGGACGCAATTCGGATACGAGGTATTTGCTGGACGTCCTGGTGCAGACAACGGAGTACCTGTCGACACAACGATGACGACCGTTTGTGTCAATCAATCGCCAATGGCAAACAATGATTCGGCGTCTACCAATGAGGATACAGTCGAAACCGGAAACGTCCTCTCCAATGACACAGATACAAACGCAGACAATCAAGTCGATGACAACATCCCTTTATCTGTCTCACGAGTAAATGGCGTTGCAAACTCTGTGGGCACAGAGATTTCGGTCTCAGGTGCCCGGTTAACAGTAAACTCGAATGGGACTTTCAATTTCGACCCACGAGGTGCCTTTGACCATTTGCAGGTGGGTGAAACCCAAAACGTCAGTTTCAGCTACCGTGCATCGGACGGAATATCGTCGTCTGACACCTCAATGACAATTTCAGTGAGTGGTGTCAATGATCAGCCGGTAGCGACGCCGTTTACGTATAGCACAGACGAAGACACATCACTTTCCGTGTCTGCGGCAAACGGACTGCGAGCACGCGCATCCGACGCAGACAACCCTGACACCGATTTGACTTTCGCAGTGACAACCGATGTGCCTACTTCCGATGGGACACTGACACTCAACTCGAGTGATGGTAGTTTTGTTTTCGATCCAGCAAAGGATTTCAACGGGAATACCAGTTTTCAATATACTGCCAGCGATGGCTCGCTGACATCTTTGCCTGCCACGATCACAATCTCGGTCGATTCGAAAATTGATGCACCCACGATCACCAATTTCGCCTTAGACTCGGGCGTAATTGGCGACAACACAACAAACGCAACCCAGGTAACCTTTACGGGAACATCCGAAGCAAGTGTGCCAGGCGACACGGTTGCGATAAACATCTTTCGGCGAGCCAACGACGAACTTGTTGCGACGGCAATATCCGACGCCAATGGTGATTGGACATCCAATCTTTCATTTGCATCACAAGCGTTCATTCCCGACGGCGATTACACCTTTTATGCGACCGCCACCGATAGTTCTGGCGTTAGCCCTGAAAGCCTCGAATTCAGTATCACCGTGGACACGGCCGCTCCTATCCTTAACAGCAACTCTCTCGTTTCGGAATTGCGTTCTCAAATCGTTACCGAGCCAATCATCTTTAATTCGAGTCAGTCCGATGGAACAGATGACTTGATTGAAGGATTTGATATTGGCGATGTGTTGCTGCAACGGCAAGGTAACAACACGAACTTACTACCTTCCACTGCCACGTTCTCATCCACGAATCCCGACGGCGATGGCTTTGCAAGCACGTTTGCTTTAGACGGATTGTTCGACGTGAATGCCAATGTCCCAGCCTCAAACAACACCGGCACCTATACGCTTTCCGTACCTGCAGCAGGAAGCGACATTACGGACCGCGCGGGCAATTCAATTCAAGATAGTTTTCGTCAGACATTCGCGATTGACCAAACGTCTCCGGTGTTTGCAACAAATTCGCCAATACTGCAATTGCCAACAATCGTAGGCGATCTACCAGTGCCAGTCGTGCAAGTCAGTCCGAACGGGACCGCCAATGTGCGTATCCAAGTCGATGCGATCGACCAGCAATTCACAGGGTTCAGCAATGATTTGACCTTCGAGTTGGTCGATGTAGCCACCGGAACGGTGCTTGACCGCATCGCCAACGTCCCCATTCCTGCGGGAACTGCGGACGACTTGGCGTTTACGCTCCCTACACAGACGCTTGGTGCTGACTTAGCCCCCGGTCAACACGAATTACGCATTGATGTCCGCGACGCAAGTGGAAACCCACAATCAAATGCTAGCGACAGTTCAGCTTCATCTGCAACGCTAGAACTCTATGTGTTTCATCCACAAGCTGCCACGATGGGCTCTCCGAGCACGCCTGTGGTGACGACAATGTTCGATATCCAGGAACAGCTTAACGAAGTCATCGGTGTAGATTCGAATCAAGCGATCCAGCCTTGGCAAATGTCGTTCGACAAGACGACTCAGACCGTTTGGTTTGCGTCAGAGAAAGCTGGAACCTTGGCACAATTTGATCCGGCCACGGGCGATTTCGTTGTCTTTGACGTCAACAAAATCCAGGATCCCAAACTCAGCACCATGCTTGCGACTGCCGCAAATCCAGGCGACACGTCCATCGTGGTCGATCAAGAAATTACCGTTGGTGACACGCTGACTATTGTGGCTCAAACCCAATCCGAGACGCGGGTTGCGACTGCGGTCACAGCGATTGCCAACACAAATCAGTTCCGCGTCACACTCAATTCGGAGCTTCGCAACAGCCACGCCAACGGCACCACCGTTGAGATTCGTGACACCGGTGATAACCCACACGGTATTTTCTTTGATTTCAATACCCATTTGACCCCTCGAATCTTCACCGCACATCGCAATGCTGGAGGCGTGAATGTCAGCCAAAATCAAGAAGAAGGAAGTGGCAAGCTAACTTATATCGATATCGGCGACGAAGAGCTTGTCTCATTTGATTTCGACGAAATTCAACAGCGTGTTTTGCCCTCGGGAAAAACCGTGCAGCAACTGCTCGCTGAAAATGGAATTCGCAAAACATTCTCATCAGGAAACACCGGAGACTTAGGAAAGCTGGATGCCTTTCACGCTGCGTTTGCTGACGTCACAGGTGACGTTTGGGTCTCGGTGCCCGAATCACAAGTGCTGCTTCGATTCGACTTTGACGGCACGGATGCTAGCTGCGGCCTTGCTTGTGACATTGCCGATCTCACCATCCATCCACTTCCGCCCGAATTGTCTGGTGATTCCGATCAACCGTTCAATCCCCATGCTTTTCAAGTCGTGGTGGATGATCGCATCGGCAAGGACGAGAACAATCAATGGGTTTGGGCGATCGATGTTGCTGGATCAGGTCGTATTGCATTGCTGCGGCCTGGCGTCGGTCCCGGTGGGACTGATGCGTGGACGACTTGGGATTTCGCTCCAGCGAATGTCTCTGGAACGTTTGTTCAAGTCGATGACAATGAAACACCGGGAATTCCTGAAGACGACTCAATTATCGCTACCTTTCCGGTGTCCACCGTACCGACTAACGGTGGTGGAGGAGGAGGAGGTGGTGGTGGTGGCAAGCCCGCGAGTGCCGTGGCGACCGCTGGTGTCGTTCAACACTTCTCCCTTGCGGCCCCCAGATCGCCGCTGACCTCGGCTGCCAAAGTCAAAACGTGGACCTTTCCCAAGATCCCAGGCAGTGTTGCCGGAATTACGAACGCTGGCGTCATTCAGCCCTTTGTCGATCGTGGGGGTGAAGTGTTTATCTCAGATCGTTTTGGTAGCGTAATTCGCTTTGATCCCCAAGAATTCCAAACTGACATCGAGTCTTTCTTTTCCTCTGATTCGAGTGTTGCAGCGGTCTCCATTGCTCCGGCAACCCCAATCAGCGTTGGTCGAATAGAGCCCACCAGCATCACCCCCTTCAACGAGAACGTTGTTCAATCATTCACCCTCGACAACGCAAAGATTGTCGACCACCTTTCATCGGCTCATCAGCTGGACCGGTCGATTCGAACCGGTGTCGATCAATACGAACTCGCCGGAACCAACGCTACCAATATCTTTCTCGACTCTCGTGGTCCCGGTGCCTTTCGCGCAGCTTTAAACGCATCCAACGTGCTTTACGAATCCCTTTCGCAAGCGGAAAAATTGAGCGTGACGGTATTCGCCGAATCGACTCGCCGCCAAATGAGCGCGGTCGCAAGTCCGTTGCCAGCTCCGACAGGGGCGATTACACAAGCACGTATGGCGTTCCAAGTGTTGCGAAACGGCAGCTTGGTCTTGACCGCTCGCGGTGATGCCATGATCGCCGATGACCAAATCAACCTTCACAACCTGCTAGATAGCAGAATCGACACTTCTGCTAGTGACGTTGCGAAATGGCTGATCGAAGGCGAGGCGAACGCGATCGCAATGCCCAACGGACAGGTACATGTTATGGCACGCTCAGCACTCGGCGGCGTCGTCCAGTTCACCTTTACCCCAAGTGGTAACGATTGGGAACACAACGATCTGATTAACGCTACGAATTGGTCCGCAAGACATATCGATGTCCCCGGTCACATCTTAGCCGAAGACGTGGTGCCCGCAGGCCCGCTCGGCTTTTCGGTCACGACGACGGATGGTCACTGGTTAGCAATTTCTCTTGACGGATCGATTCGTGATATCACCCAAGAAAGCGGAAACGTCGCCGCAGCACGTGTCTATTCCGCAGTTGGGGTGACACAAACGGCAGAGGCTTTGTACGGTTACGGAACCAATCAGACAGGCAATTTGATCGAATACCGAATTGACGGAAACAATGTTGCGGTTCGACAGATCGATGCGGAAAAACGCGAAACTCGCATGCTGCAAAACGTCCGGGCATTGACGATTGACGGAACGCGACATGTCTTCGCCACCGATGGCTTCTCGCGACTGGTTCGTTACCAAATCGACTCAAATGGCGTCACTCAGGAAAATGTAACTCAAACCACGGTGGATCAAAACCAAGTATTTGGTTACTTCGACTTCGAAGAACCCTTTGGCGGTCGCGTCTATACCTATGTCGCACCGTTGGTCGAAGACGATGGCACGATTCGTGTCTATGGAACCAACGGGGGCGAATTAGTCGAGTTCACACTGCCGCCCGGCGGACAGTGGCGCGTCGCCAATTTGACCAACGATACCAATGCCACATACGGCGCCGACGGCCCTGGGTATCGTGTGCCTGCCAACGCCGTCTTTGGCAGCCCCACCGCCTATATCGATGACAACGGAGGCCGGCATATTTTGCAGATCAATGCCGAAGGCGAAGTCGTCGAATACTATACCTACGGCGACAAACTGTTCCCCAACTCAGTTGACGCGGACCGCATCAACAGCCAAAACGTCAACTTTTTTAGTGATAAGTCGCCAACCGATTTGGCGGCAGAACTTCCCGAGAGTGTCCTGAACGCATTGGCCACTTCCAACACCACCCTTGCCACCACGACGACAACCACCACCGAGACAACAGCCGATACAACGACGGAAACCACAACCGAGACAACTGACGACACACCGGCGCCACGTGTCGCGATGGCCGAAGACGTCAACCAAGACGGTACCGTCACCGCTCACGACGCCCTGTTGATCATCAACCATTTGCCGCGAACCGTGGGCGCCACCACCGCGTCGGGCGAGCAAACGACCAGCAGCCCTTTCAATCTGGACGTTAATGGCGACACGCAGGTGACCGCATTGGATGCACTGCGAGTGATCAACTATCTAAACAAAGCCAGTACACAAAGCCAAGCTGAATCGATTGCAATCGATATCGAAGACGACGATCCACTGCGTTGGCAGAGCGAAGTCGATGACGTGATGGGCGACCTCGGCGAAAGCCAACTCTTTTAACTCGCGTCGTCATTCCGTTTGGTGATTTCTAACAATTCCGGACCAGTCATCCGGAACGCAGCTTCGTGCGGGCACGCGTACACGCAGCTTGGTTTCCCATCGATGCTGCGACACAAATCGCAGGTGGTCGCTCGCTGCTGGACGACCGGCATCTTCTTACCTTCGACTTCCTGATAAACCGTCTTCAGCTTGCCCGACGCATCAACTTCTTGCTTGGGAAAGCCGTGCATGTTGATGTTGCCGTACGGACAATTGTCGGCACACAATCCACAACCAATACAGTAATCTTCGATCGCGATCTCAAGCGAATCGCCGTCACGGTGAATCGCATCCACGGGACATCCGACCAAACAATACGGATCCATACAAGACCGGCAACTGCTGGCCACCAGGAACTTGTCGAACCGCAATCCATCGCGAACCAAACGCGTCACACCTTCATGCGTATCGGCGCATGCTTTGGTGCATTCGTCACACCGCGTACAGCGTTCCAGATCCAGCACCAATAAGCTTTGGGCTAGATACAATCCTTGATCGAGAAAGTCTTCTGATTCGACCGCCTGCAACCGACTTCTCGCTTCGTCGTCTTTCTCGAGAATCAGTTTCGCTTTGGCAGCGAGTGTGCTTTTGAGTTCAGGAAACTGGGCGAGCAGGTTGCGGAAATCTTCGCCGCGAATGCGGATCAACTCCACATGATCCAGCGCCGAACAAGTCGCGGTACGCACGCCGGGGCGAACGGTCCCGCCGAGTGAATCAGCAAGCGTATCACCGATACTCGACAGCAAGCCGATCTCGCCAAAACCGTTACCGGGACCAAGATAGCTGAGCACTCGCTCGTCGCGACCATATCGCTGTGTGACCTTAACAAAGCCCAGCTTGTTGACGTAGTAATCGTCGGCCTGATCGCCTTGAGCAAAAATCACTTGCCCAGGATCGACCGACACCAGATCGGCTTTGTCTCGTAAAAACTCGGCCGCTTGTTTTCGTTGTTGATCATCGAGCGAATCAAAGATGGGCAACGATTCAATTTGTCCCGTCAGCGAATACTTGCGATAAGCTCGGTCCAATATTTCGCGACTGACTTCGTTACGCTGCAACATGTACAACACATTGCGTTTGATCTCAAGCACTTCGGAGGTTTGAGTCGCGACGACGGTGGCACTGCGTGGATAACGATTCATACACGTCATCTCGCCCAGGATCACGTCGTCGCTGTTTCGCAAGATGCGTTGGTTTTCATCAAGTTGAGCCGCGCTGACATCGGCCAGCTTTGCTCGTCCGCCGACTTTTTCGACCACGGTTTTCAAACCGCCCAGCCAACCGAACAATCCGCCAGCGGATCGGTTGCGAACCGCCCCTCGCGTGGTCGCCAAAAAGATCTCGAACTCGCCGCTGAGAATGATGAACGCGGTCGAACCGTATTCACCCTCGCGGCACAACACGTCGCCCTCGTGCAAAATCCGACGAACCACCGCAGCCCCGTTGAATTGCAAAAACTTGTAGGGAATCCCGGAAAACAGCGGATAATGGATCAATTCATCCGCCGTCACGATATCGCCATCTTTGTTCTCAGCGACCATGTCATCGCGAACCCGTTTGACCTGGGTTTCGATGAACGACGGTTGGAACTGCAGGGCACCGGTCGGGCAGCTGACGGCGCATTCACCACAGGAAACGCAGGTGCTTTGCCCCATCGGATCTTCGAGATCAAAGGCGATGTGCGAATCGTAGCCTTTGCCGCCTCGACCGATCACATTGTTTCCTTTGACCCAATTGCAGCCTCGCTGACAACGACCACACATGATGCATTGATCATGATCCACGGCGATCATCTTGCTGCTGTCGTCGTGCCCACGCTCGAGCGATCGAGGTGAAAATCGAGATTCGCCAATCTCCATCCTCTGGGCGACCGCAGCCAACTCGTTGCCGGGCGCAGACCACTGCGAGCTGGGCAAGTGATCGGCAATCAGCAATTCAACCACAGTTTGGCTAGCCGCTTTGACTCGAACGGCGGCGTCTTTGTCGGCTTCGCTTTTGATCGTGTTGACGATCATGCCGTTGGACACTCGCTGGACACAGGACGGAACGAGTTGTTTCCTTGGTCCACGCCGAGTCATTTCGGTAGCTTCGACCAGACAGACGCGGCACACGCCCACCGGCGGCAGGTGTTCCTTATGACAAAGCGTTGGGATCGGATGTTCGTCGCCGGGTTCACGTACAAACGCGTCGCTGGTCGCATCAAAGATCGTGGTGTAACGCGGCTTGGGGGCACCGGTTGCATCACGAATAATATTGCCTTGACTGTCTCGTGTCGGCACCGCTTTTTTGACCGTCACCTCACGACCATCAATTGTCAATGTGACATCTTCGTCTAATTCCGATGCGGTCGCTTTATGGACGCGGACCAATTGACCGTCGACGTCACGAGCGAACAGACCTTCCTGTTCCGCGACGACTTGTCCCGGCAATCCGCTGATATCAAAGTTGACGCTTGCGACGTCTTTGGGATCGATTTCGTTACTCATAATTTCGCCACTTCCGACGTTTTGTTACGACACGCTTGGCGAGCCAAATCAGGAAAGAATTTCAAAAACGTTTGCAGCGGGTTGCTGGCAACCTGTCCGAGGCCGCAGATGCTGGTCGCTTGCATCACCCCGCTCAAACCTAAGGCGATCGGTTCGAACGTGTCAAACTCTTGTTGTGTCACATCCCCGGCAAGCAACCGCTCGCCCATCTCAGTGACCTTCTCAGACCCGATACGGCAAGGAACACATTTGCCACAGGTTTCGTGCGATAGAAACGGCTGTTGGCCACCGCTTCGGCCAACACATTGCAGCCCGT
>NZ_ANOG01000387.1 GCF_000346295.1 Rhodopirellula maiorica SM1
AGTTTCATCGTCATTCAAATCCGAACCATCGGATTGTTTCAAAATGACGGAGGCTTTGTCGCCATCGTCCACACGATCGCCACGGATCCCTTTGGCATCGAGATCGGCCTTGGCGGATTGGTAATCTTCGTCGCTCATGTGGTACTGAGGCGAACCGAGGATCATGCCTTGGTTGACCAGACGACCAAACGGTTCGGGGGTGCTGACGTGGCCTCGATCGTAAAGGACCTTGTGCCAAAATCGCGAGTACAGCAAATGCAATACGGCATGCTCTGCGCCGCCGACGTACAAGTCGACCGGCATCCACTGCTTTTCCTTTTCCGGATCGATCATCGCTTGGTCGTTCTTGGGATCGATGTATCGCAAGTAATACCAACATGAACCGGCCCACTGTGGCATCGTGTTGGTTTCGCGGCGGTAGCGTTTGCCATCGATCGTGACATACAACCAATCGTCATCAGCTTTGGCCAAAGGCGGTTCGGGACGACCATGCGGTTTGTAGTCTTTTAGGTCGGGCAATCGCACGGGAAGTTCTGCGGCGTCCACAGCTCGTTTGATTCCCGTTGGCTCGCCGTTTTCGTCAAGCTCGTGCAGGATCGGAAAGGGTTCGCCCCAAAAACGTTGGCGACTGAACAACCAATCACGCAGTTTGAAATTGACCGCTTCGCTGCCCTGGCCGGATTCGGACAACCACGCCGTGACGGCGGATTTGACTTCGTCGGTGGTTTTGCCGTTGAAATCACCACTGTTAATCGCTCGCCCTTGAGCCGCAAAGCAGACTTCGCCCGCCAGGATGGCATCGCGATTGGGATCGTCTGCGTCGGGATCGACGACGGGGACGACTTTCAAATCAAATTGTTTGGCAAATTCAAAGTCGCGTTCGTCGTGAGCAGGAACGGCCATGATCGCACCGGTTCCGTAGCCGGCCAACACATAGTCGGCGACCCAGATCGGGATCGCTTCGCCGTTAACGGGATTGATCGCCGTCGACCCAGTGAAGACGCCGGTTTTGATTTTGTCGCCTTCGGTGCGTTCTCGGTCGCTCTTGAATGACGCTTTTTCGCGATACGCGTTGACCGCTTCACGCTGCGCCGAGGTCGTCAACCGATCGACCAACGGATGTTCGGGCGAAACGACCATGTACGTGGCTCCGAACAGTGTGTCCGGACGGGTCGTGTAGACTCGCAGTGCGTCGTCACTTGCTTCGCTAGGGAACGCGCTTTTGGCTCGTTCTGCTTTCCAGGCATCAAATTGATCCGCATCGCCAATATAGAAGTCGACTTCGGCCCCGGTGCTGCGGCCGATCCAGTCGGTTTGCAGTTTCTTGATCCCCGTGGGCCAATTCAATTCATCCAATCCGTCGGCCAGTCGCTCGGCATACGCGGTGATTCGCAGCATCCATTGACGTAGCGGGATCCGTTTGACGGGATAGCCACCGCGATCGCTTTTGCCGTCGATCACCTCTTCGTTGGCCAACACGGTGCCGAGTTCTTGGCACCAATTTACCAAGGCGTCGTCTTGGTAGGCCAACCGCTGGGAATCACGATAGGCTTCGATGGCCGCGTCGCCTTGCGATTTCACTTCCGCGGGGATTGGCAATTCGGCGATCGGACGGCCTTTTTGGGCTTCGCTATCAAACCAGGTGTCGTACAGAACCAGAAAGATCCACTGAGTCCAGCGAAAATAATCTTCGTCGGTGGTCGCCAGTACCCGATCCCAGTCGTAGCTAAAGCCCAACATTTTCAGTTGGCGAGTGAAGTTGTCGATGTTTTTCTGGGTTTGAACGCGAGGATGCTCGCCGGTTTTGATCGCATGTTCTTCGGCTGGCAGACCAAATGCGTCAAATCCCATCGGATGTAGCACGCTTTCGCCGCGTGCGCGGGCGAAACGCGAAATGATATCGGTCGCGGTATAGCCTTCGGGATGCCCAACGTGCAGTCCGTCGCCGCTGGGGTAGGGAAACATGTCCAAAACGTAACGTTTTTTGCTCGTCGGGTTTTCCGGAGTGGCGAATGTATGGTTCTGTTCCCAATAGGCTTGCCAGCGAGGCTCAATTTCGGCGGGATTGTAACGAGGCATGGAAGATTCGGCTTTGACGTAAGAGGGGAAAATCCGGAGCGTTCAAAGGGAGAATTCTAGGAAATACGGGGACAGATGAAAGGTGGACCCAAAATTGGCGATTTTTGTTCGGCTGCGCAAGTTTACCCTCCCTTTTTTTGGGGGGGGCTCGGCGTATTGGAAATAGAACATGCCAATCTCGGGCATCTAACCCTCCCCGGCCGCTTCCTGCGGCCGACCCCCAGAGGGGGAGGTGAGGCTTGTTTGCGAACTTTTCGCGGTTGACGCTTTCACTGGCGAATCGTTACAGAGCAACGACCATGAAAATGACGTTGCTCCGTATGATGCTGCTCTGCGCCTGGATTGCCGTTGGCGTCGGCTGTCGTACGCGCGCTTCGATTGCGATTTGGACCCCTCCTAAACTGCAATCCACCGTGGGCAAACGTGTAGCTGTTGCTCAAGTGGTGGGGCCCGAGAATATCGCAAAAAAAATACAACAACAGTTCATTGCTTCGCCCCCGACCGATGATGGACGCGAACTCGATCTTGTCGATTCGGAAACGCTGCAACCGAAATCGCCGATTCGCTTGGTCGCGGCGACAGACGAGGAATCCAGTGACGTGGCGCTTGCGTCGGTCGCGCGACGCGAAGGATACGACTATCTGCTTCGCGGCGAGGTGTTACCCGAACGGACTCACGGTACACGTCCGGCAGACCCTGACAAACTGACAATTTCGTGGCGTTTGACCGCCATCGATGAACATTCAGCTTCGGGCGGTAAACCGGTCGTGGTGGAACGCCGCGCGGCGGTCAAACGTTATCCCGACTTGGCACTGATCACGGACCCAGAGGACCAAATGGTTGCCGCGGCGGTGCGTGAATCCTACCGATTGTTGGCCCCTTCGCTCGATCACGAAACGGTCTCGCTTGCCGCACCGGTGTTAACCCTTGGGAAATCCGATGTGCTGCGAGGTAACGAGGCGGCGCGACGAGGCGATTGGCAGCAAGCGGCCAAGTTTTGGACCAAAGCTGCTGAAGAACACCCGATGCAGGCCGCCGCGACACACAACTTGGCGTTGGCCGCAGCTGCTTCGCAAGATTTCTCGAGAGCGAAACAACTCGCTCGCAAAGCGGTCCGGCAATTTCCATTGCCGATGTACCAGCGAACCTCAGTCTGGATCGAGCGTGCCCAGCGGCAATACCACGAGGCATTCAATTTACCGGATCCGCCCGAAGGCTGGTTTGTGACCCGGCGATAATGTCAGCTTCGTTTTCGCAAAGTCGCGATTAACCCAACTCTTCGAGTCGACCGCTGCTGTCACCGATCGATTCGGCAGGCGTGCCCATCTTGTCGAGCATGGACAGGAACAGGTTCCCCATCGGACGCTCGGCCTTGGTTTCAATGTAACGTCCTGTGCGAATTTGGCCGCCGGCACCACCCGCAAGCACGATCGGCAAATCTTCGTGGCGATGGCGATTGCCGTCGCTGATTCCGCTGCCGTACAAGACCATTGATTGATCCAACAGTGTGCCATTGCCTTCCTGAATCGAATCGAGACGCTCGAGGAAGTAAGCAAATTGTTCTACCAAGTAGTGGTCAATCTTTTTCAGTTGCTCGACTTGGTCTTCTTGGTTGCGGTGATGGCTCAGTTGGTGGTGCCCTTCTTTGACACCAATTTCCGAGTAGCGGCGACTGCCGCCGGCAGAGTCAAGCATCAATGTGGCGACTCGTGTTGTATCGGTTTGGAAACCGACGGCCATGATGTCGTACATCAGCCGTGCGTGCTCACGAAACGCCTCGACTCGGCCATAGGGAACTTTCAAATCCGGCATCGCGGCACGATCCGCTTGCTCGCTACGCAAAATCCTCGCTTCGATTTCACTGACACTGGTGAAATACTCATCGAGTTTGCGTTGATCGGACCTGCCCACGTTTTTCATCAGTCGTTTGGCATCGGCCGCCACCACATCCAAGATGCTCTTGCGATAGAAATCACGTTCGCGTCGCGCCGAGTCGCTGCCGGAATCAAACATGCGTTCAAAAGCCATCCGAGGACTAACCTCTTTGGGCATCGGCTGCGTCTCGCTTCGCCACGAGATATTGGACGAATAAGCACAGCTGTATCCGCTGTCGCAGCTGCCCGCATTTCGGCTGCCTTGCAAGCCAAGTTCGATCGAAGGCAATGTCGTCTTGCCAGCCAATTGGCTCGCTGCAACTTGGTCGACCGAGATGCCAAGTTTAATGTTGCTGCTTGTTTTCACAGGCCGAGCGGCGGTCAGGAAGGTCGCGCCTCCTCGAGCGTGATCGCCGGCACCATCCTTGTGCGCTCGTCCGTTGTCATGCGCGAGTCCCGAGATCACGTTGATTTTAGATTTGAAAGGTGCCAGCGGTTTTAGCGATGCCGAGAGTTGCCAATCATCGCCGCTGCCGGTCGGTTTCCATTCGGGAACAATCACCCCGTTGGGAAAGAAAATGCACGCCATGCGGACGGGCTTCTCGGCTGCGGCGGTTGCACTTGATGCAAACGCGCTTCGCGCGATCGGAGTCATTGATTCGAGCAGTGGCAGCCCCATGGCAAGTCCGGCACCGCGAAGCATCGTTCGTCGATTGATTGGCTGGCTCATCGTTTCTCCTCCGAGAGTTTATTTTAGTTCGAACGCGAGTGGTTATGAAAGGGACTACTACGCACCACTTCAAGAATTAAGTCTGTGAAGCGATATTCTTCTTTTGCGGTGTTTTCTGCGATCAATTCGATCACGCAACGATCCGCAGGCGACAATTCGCGACCGAGTGAAAAGGTCAATAGACGGCGAATTGCAGTTCTAGCGAACGCATCTTTCTCGCTATTGCCTAGCATTTCGGCCAAATCGGCGGCACCCGAAAAACGACGACCACCGGGCAGTTCACCCGAGGCGTCGATGTTGGACTTGGCCGTTGATTCGCGAAACTGACCGACTGCATCGAATTGTTCCAATCCAAATCCGAGTTGATCCATCACGCGGTGACATGCGGCGCAACTTGGGTCGGCACGATGGATCTCGAGCTGTTCGCGGAACGACGCGTTGGCGTCCGCCGTTTGCGTTTCCTCGAGCTCGGGCACGCCCGCTGGAGGATCCGGTGGAGGCGTGCCGAGGATGTTCTCTAGAATCCATTTGCCACGCTGGACCGGCGACGTGCGGTTGGGATTGCTGGTTAGCGTCAAAACGCTGGCGTGCGAAAGGACTCCGCGGCGAGGTGTGGATTTCAATGACACCCGCTCGAATTCATCTGTGCCACTGTGTTTGGTGTTGTAGAAGCTGGCAAGTTGAGGATTGAGGAACGTGTAGTCTGCGGTCAACAGTTCATGAGCAGGCCGGTTCTCGCGAACCAGATGCATAAACAATCGCTCGGTTTCCTCGGACATCGCAGTGGCCAGCGCGTCGTTGTATTTTGGGAAGAGCTTTTCATCCGCTTCATGCCCCTTCAAATTGCGAAGTCCCAACCATTGTGCTGCGAATTCGCTTCCGAGTGCGTCAGCGCGATCGTCCTTCAGCATGCGGCGAACGTGATCTTCGATTGCCTTGCCTTTCAGCTTGCCCGCGTCCGCGTCCTTCATCAACGCCTCATCCGGCGTACTGCTCCATAAAAAATAGGACAATCGCGTTGCCAATTGATGCTGTGTCAGTTTGCCATCAGCGGATTGGTCGTCTGCGGGAGTTTCGACACGAAACAGGAAGCGAGGCGACATCAAAATTCCCGTCACTGCGATTTGCAGCCCGCGGTAATAGCTCTCGTCTCGCTTGGTGGCAATTTCGACTAAGGAAGCAAACTGCTTGACTTCGTCGTCGGTGACAGGGCCGCGAAACGCTCGTTGCATCAGAGGCTTTAGGCATTCGCTCGCCGCTTCCACGACGTTCTTCCACTGTTTTTTGCCACTGTCATAGCTGGCAGTTTTGCGAACAATTTCTAAATGTGATTTTGGCAGTTCACTCTTACGCGATCCTCGCGGTCCGTCCAAGCGAAGACGTCGAACCAGGTTAGAGTACTTTTTCAGGTCAAACTTACCACTTGGTTGCAGCGCCTTTTTACTGTCCTTCAGCTGCTTGGCAATCACTTCGGCAGTCAGGTCGCCCTGCTGCTCGAACTTCGTTTTGCCGACCTCGGCGTCATCTGCCAGCGGAGCAATTCGGAATCGATACAATCCTTTTTTCAATTTGAAACGCTGTTCTTTACTCTGACTGCTACCGCTGCCGCCAAAGTAACCGAGTTCGTACTTCGCCAACAGGATTCCATCGTTATCGAAGATTCCAAATTGTCCCGGCTTGGCTTCCTTGTCCGTGACTCCGCCGTACAGACGGACCGAGTATTCGCCGTCGACAGGAACCTCGACCTCGGTCCATACATAGGCCTCGGGGGCCAGGAAGCGACCATTGAAGCTTCCAGTCTTTGAGTCACCACGAACGAACAAACGATCACTAGCGAGATCCGCATTCAATTTGGGAAGCGTCTCGGGATCGATGATGACATGACTGGCGACCGTTTCTGCCGCTTCGAAGTACTTTTCGATTAGTAATGGGGACAACGTCAACACGTCCCCGTTGTTGTCAAAACCACCCCCCACTTCGTCCGAGGGAAAGGCGTTAGCCGGTCGAAGGTCAACGTGAAACAGATCGCGAATGGTATTGTTGTATTCGGAACGGTTCAACCGACGCGTGGTTGCGTTGCCCGGAGTCCGACGTGAATTGCAAGCGACGCTGTAGAGGATCTGTTCGAGCGATTCGACCAATGCCTTGCGTTCTACGTCGGTCGGCAGATCGGCATCCTCCGGAGGCATCGCACCAAATCGCACGATCTCTAACACCCGTTCGACCGATCCAAGATCCGCATCGATCGATTGGATGTCTTGGTAAATGTTCAGATCGAGCCCTGCTTCGCCTTCGGGGGAATCGTGACAGTCGACACAGAGTCGCTCGACGAGCGGCCAACCGGTTTTTTGCCACGCCTGGACCGCAGCCTGCAGGTCGTCGGAGCCGTTCTCCTGGGTGGCAGTTTCTGGTGCGGCAGTCGCTTTTTCTGCTGTGGCGTCTTGCTCAGCAACGACAGTCCGGTTCCACGAAAAGCATAGGGCAATGCTCAGCAAGACGATGATTGCGCGAAATGGCATTGAAGGTGAATGCAATGAATTTTTCGGGTGGGACGTTGAATGCGGGGGGACAATGGAGCTATCGCGGTCGATCCACCAAACAAGTCGGTGGTCTTTTCACGATCCGGTCAGGAGTCGTGCGTTTGCGATGTTGTGGGGGGTGGGTGTGGGGTGGGATGTGATCGAGATCACATTGGCTATTATTGTACGAGATTCGCAGGGGCAATCCAGCTTAATTTAACCGATTACACCGGTGAAACGTCCGGCGGCGACGATTTTAGGCAGATAACGGGACCGAGAATCGCCGTTTTCTCTGTAAATGGGTGGGGATTTGATTGTTGTACGGGAATCAAATAAACCGACAGGGGCGTCCGTTTTCAT
>NZ_ANOG01000388.1 GCF_000346295.1 Rhodopirellula maiorica SM1
ACCATTCTCCTTCTTACTCCTCATCTTGCAATGTTGACCATGCAGAATGCGTTTGCGGTCGACTTGTTTCTAGTTCGTTAGTGTTTCCGCTCCGCAGAGTTCGATCGTATCAAGCCAACCAGCATCGAAACAATTTCAATCAGCAAGCGTTTGCCTTCTTCTGCATGCGAGTTTTCGATTTTTCGTTTTGCGGTCATGACGTCCAAGCACGCTGCACATTCCAACGCGGATCCGCGTGCAATGTCGAAGAACCGGCAGCGATCCGATTCAGTGAATTTGCCATTGCCTTCCGCGATGTTCAATGGAATCGACGTTGGTGCTCGATCGAACTGATTGTGAACGGCCTGTGACTTTGGAATGAGTTCAAGAACGTCAGCCGCCCAAGCGACAAAAACGATGGACGATTGATAGGCATTCAGTTTCTCGTGGTCAAATTGACGCATTTGTCCGACCCTCGTTCTCGTTCTCTTTCTTAATCCTAATCTTCCAGCATTGCTTACGGCCGGTGGGG
>NZ_ANOG01000389.1 GCF_000346295.1 Rhodopirellula maiorica SM1
AATGGGAAAGTGCACGGTGGCTGGGTGCAGATAACCTTGAAACGCCCACTGCCCGCTCAGGCAGACTTCGCGCAACCATCTCTGGTGCGACCGCAGGAACCTCATCACCGGATGCCACTAGCGCCGCGTCATCGGGCCAATGGGCTCCTTCAGAAATCCAGACACGAATGAGCGCCAATTCGCCGGGGGTCAACGGTCCACCATGCGCTGCCGGCGGCATCAGCATGTCTTCATCGTCGGTCGTCAAATAGTCGACGTATAGCGAACTCGATTCAATATCCTCGGCTTCGACATAGCTCATCATCGAATCGACATCGTCGACGCGAAAATCATTCTTCGCTTCCTCGGGGCCGTGACAATCCAAACAGCGAGCGACGAAGATCGGAGCGATGTCTCGCTGAAAATTCACCATCCGGCCTTCGTCGTCCAAAATCTTTGCTGGCCCGGAAACCTCTTTTTCGATGATCACGACGTCCACCTCGGGCGTCTGGACGGTCACACGACTCGGCGGTTCGGCCGCTTCGGAATCTGCGAACACAGGTTCCGTGAAAAGAGGGACAGCCACCAATACAGCGGCAACAAGCAAAGATGTAACGCGAGGCAGGGAGGGAAGGATGGTTTTCATGTCAGTCTCAATTAAAAGGAGGGACTCAACAAGCTCTTCATGAGCTGACGGCAAGCAGGTGGGATGCAGAATTCAGGTGGGAAATAGCGGTAGGCAGTGGGGTGTAGGGAAGGATCAGATCACAATCCCATCAAAGGCTTTGGTCAAACCGAGGGTTTGCAGCTCGATTTTAACATCTTTTGGGGTTGGTTTCTCTAAAGTCTCAGCGACCTCGTCGGCCAGCAGTTGAGCGAACATAGCGCGAGCTTCGGGAAGGATCTGGCGGATCCGAGAATCGGTCAAATCGAGCCCCCGCTCGGCCTTGATTCGTTGAACTAAGGGTTGGCCCGGCGTCTTGGGTTTCGTGGTGGCACAGTGCAGGACCGAAAACATCGGCAACTCAGGATTCTTGTGTTCGAGTTGCTCGAGCGATCGCCAAGCACGTTCAAGCAATCCCGTTCGCCATAACGACAACCACTTTTCATTATCGTTCATCATGGACTCGATGGACGCAGCGGAACGTAAATTTTCAGGAAGTTCTGCTAGCCGAGTCTTCGCGGTCGAGCGAATCGCACGAATCAAAAAATCTCGCAATTTGCCTTTTTTGTATTCGCCAAAACCGACCGAAACCAAATGGGCGATCAGCAATTTCAGGCACTCGTCGGCGTGATCCGACGACCCCAAAATCGCCAATAATTGACGACGCACGGTCACCAAATAACGCAGCACAAACCCGGCCGCACTGTTCGCTTGCGTCCATGGATTCGACGAACGGACCAGATTAACCGAGGTCGTTCGCTGAGCTGCGGCGGGAGTATCTTGTGACATAACCATCATTTTAACCCGAACTTACTTCAATCTGAACTCCCTTCGCAACCAGAACCACGAGAGAGAACAGCAACGCTGGGCGTAGCATAACGTGAGAAATTAGAAGTGTGTGCCACGATTTTCCTCGCTTTGACGGAAATTCACCGCTTTACCGGCTCCGAAATCGGTCGATCGACCCGCCGCGACACGTGCAATCTGCTCGCCCGCCGCCCTGCCCTGCTCTTCCGCCTGGTTTCCGGCAGCCTGCATGCGGTCTTCCCCTCGCTTTCCGGGCATTTTGACGCTTCTGCCGCCGATGCGGGTCCGCAAACCGTGATTTTCCAGGGCCTTCCAAACGTCACGTCAAAAGACCATCCTAAGGCGACGTTCGTGACAGACCCTCTTTTCCCCTCTCTTCCCCCAACGCGAGTGCTTCGCAGCGTGAATCGTACACCTATTTCAGAATTGACCGACGGTCAGCAAATCGCCCAATCGTTTCGCGCATCCGACAAACAATTGCGGGTGAACCGGCAAGGCGGCAAGTACATCATCCTGAAACTGACCGATCGCACCGGTACCGTGTCCGGCATGCTTTGGAATGCCGACGAAATCATGTTTGATTCGTTTGACCGCGGCGATTATGTCCACTGCGTCGGCCGAACCCAGATCCACAATGGGGCGCTCCAGATGATCGTCACCACCGTCGAGCGGATGGATGCGAGCGAAGTGGACGTCGCCGATTTCGAGCGTTTTGATGCGGACCAATCTCAGCGATTGCGGAGCCGGCTCAGCGAGCTATTGGGCGGTCTACACAATGTGCATCTACGGCGACTCGGGCAAGCCTTTCTAACCGACGACACATTCATGCAGCGGTTAGAGATCGGTGCCGCAGCGGTCAGTAATCATCACGCCTATCCTGGCGGTCTGCTGAAACACACCCTCGATCTGATGGAATTGTGCGTCTTGGTCGGCCCCCGCTATCCGCAACTCGACACCGAGTTGCTAATGTTTGGCGCCTTTCTGCACGACTTAGGAAAACTCGAAGAAATCTCCTCCGAAGGCGAAGCCAACTACACCGATCGCGGTCAATTGGTTGGGCACATCGTGATCGGCGTCCAGATGCTTGGCGAAAAGATTCGCGAGATCGATTCGCCCGCCGAGCCGTTTCCTACTGAACTGCGTCTACAGCTCGAACATCTCGTGGTCAGCCATCACGGGCAAATCGAATTCGGCAGCCCGAAATTGCCCGTTACTTTAGAAGCGGTGACACTGCATCACATCGACAATCTCGATGCCAAGATCGAATCGTACACCAACATCATCGAGTCCGACATTTCCGTCGACGGCAACTGGACCAACTACAACCCATCGATTGGCCGCAAATTGTGGAACAAACGAGACTAGCTGTGGGCGAGGCTGCCGGTCTGGCGTCATGAGTGAAGCTTTCAGCAGTCCAGCCCTCCAATCAATTCTTCAAAACAACCCACACGCCCACCGCTTCCTTTAAAGGAGCCCGTGAGATGACCATTCATCCAAAACGTAGCGCCGTCGTGCTTCTCTCAGGCGGCCTTGATAGTGCAACATGCCTAGCGATTGCCAATGCCGAAGGCTTTGCCGCACATGCGATCAGCTTTCGCTACGGCCAACGTCACGAATATGAACTCGAGCGAGCTGAGCAGCTTGCCCGTTCACTCGGCGCTGCATCTCACCGCATCGTCGACATCAACTTGGCCCAATTCGGCGGATCCGCACTCACCGATGCATCGATCGGGGTGCCAAAGCACGAAGCCGTCGAGGAGGTTGGCGAATCGATTCCGGTCACGTATGTTCCCGCTCGCAACACGGTGTTTCTATCGCTCGCACTTGCGTTTGCCGAAACGATTCAATCAACCGACATCTATATCGGAGTCAATGCGTTGGACTACAGCGGGTATCCCGATTGTCGCCCCGCGTTCATCACCGCGTTTGAAAACATGGCCAACCTCGCCACCAAAGCGGGCGTCGAAGGAAGTAGCCCGATGCGAATCCATACGCCGCTACTGGATTTGACCAAAGCACAAATCATCGCCAAAGGCATTTCACTAGGCGTAGATTATTCTCAAACGCTGTCATGCTACGATCCCGGCGAAGGAGGCATTCCCTGTGGTCACTGCGATGCATGTCTGTTGCGAAACAAAGGCTTCGCGGAAAACGAAATGTCCGACCCGAGTCTGTAAGCAATCCGGTCTCGATCCCCGTAACGCGGCAAGGACATACGCGGCAAGGGCACACACGGCAAGGACATCGCGATGAGCACTGCATTAAAAAAGCAAGCCTATCCGATCCTGATCCTGTTGCTGGCAATGTGGCTGGTTCGGATTGTCGACGCAGTGATTCCGATCGACTTCAACCAATTTGGATTGCTGCCGCGAACGCTACGAGGGCTGGTTGGCATTGGTTTGATGCCGTTTCTGCACGCCAGCTTCGGACATTTGATTGCCAATACGATCCCGCTGGCAATCTTGCTGGGGTTAACGATTGCATCGCGGCATCGTGCTTGGCCGATCATTGTCGCGATCGTGATCGGCAACGGAGTCCTCTTGTGGTTGTTGGGCCGCAGCGCCAACCATATCGGCGCCAGCGGTCTCGTGTTCGGCTTGATCGCCTACTTGATCACCGTCGGCGTTCGTGAAAAACATCCGATCTCGATCACCATCGCGTTGCTTGTCGGCATCCTGTTTGGGGGCGCGCTGCTGACGGGAATCCTGCCGCGATGGAGCAGCGTCATTTCCTGGGACGGCCATCTATTTGGCGCTCTCAGCGGACTGATCGTCGGGATCACCACCTCGCGGTCGCGATAACCACGGGGTCTACAAATGCGATTTCACCCAAACCTACTTGGGCTCGGTGAACACTTGCTGTAGTGCTTGGCGAAAGACTTCCAAGCGTTCAGGGGTGTTACTGTCAATCACATACACCACCACTCCGTTGCGATCGAGGATGACGGTGTGTGGCAGCGACTTGGCCTTGTAGACGTACGCTGCGTCGCCGTTGACATCCATCACCACCGCCGCATCCACACTGACTCGCTCGATCGCGCGCGAGGCCGTTGCCGCGGACTCTTCCAAATTGATGGCCACCCAGGCGACGTCGTTGCCGCCCACCTCCAAGATTGCTTGTGAAAACTCGGACAATCCTCGCAGACTCGGTGCACTCCAGCTGGCCCAAAAATCGAGCACGACCACACGTCCTTTCAAAGCGGATAAATCGAACGATTCTCTCTCGATCGTCTGCAAATCGAAATCAGGCGCCGGCTTACCAATCAACTCCGAAGCCACACCTAGCGTCGGGGCTTTTCGTGATGGTTCTTCACGGTACGCCATCGGCAAGGTTGCTGATTGGATTGCCCAATCACGCTCGACACGGTCCGATGCCTGGGCCACAGGATCACGACCGAAATAGATGGATTTCACATCGCTCAGCGGCACTTCAAATTCAGCAAACGCCCTGCTCTGCCCCATCAACTTCTGCTCTTCGATTGCAAATTCCCGCAAGGTGACTTCGCGATGATCCACAAGCACCGCATGAACGAGAAACTCCGTTGACGCGTTCTGCGAATCCAACTGCGGATAAAGCCATACAATTTTGGCGACGCGGTGACGCGGCAGCTCGATCGTCTTGGATCGCACTTGGACGACCAAGACATCCGTCTTTAGCTCAAGGACATTGCATCGCAGTAAATCGCCCGTGACCGAAACCACTAAATGCGTCGGCGGCGTGTCTTTCATAGATCGAGGCACGACTAACATCCGCTGCAGGTCACGCGGGTGAACCTCGAGCGGCTTGGTGACTTTCGTCAGCGTCACTGATTCGAGATCGGCATTTGGAATCAATACCTCGCCTTGCCCAGACCATCGCGCAGTCACGCCGCGTGAATCAATGCGGGTGATCGCCGCGCTAACGATATCGCCTGTGCGAAAAACGACCGGCAGCGCCCCGTCGGACTCGTCGAGGTCGTCTTCGCGACGTGGCGAGCCGATGGAGATTTTTCCTTGTGGACCTTGATTGATCGCAGTCGCATTCTCAGACAATGCCGTCTGCCACACCAATCGACCGCTCGGCTTTGAGGGACGATCAACCAGCCATCCTGCCAGATCGACGCCACTGGATTCAAGTTGCATTTCGAGTCTGCGTGATGCGAGCAATCGACGCCAGGCGGAGATACCAGATTGTGTGACTATGGCCCGTGCCGGATTCCCAAATTCAGCTTGCTCGGATTCCCGTCGACGCAGCTTGTATCGTCGACCAAAGATCGTGTTCTTTTTAGTGACACTCTGCACCACGTCGACATCAAATTCCAGCGGCTTAGCAAACAGCGGGCTATCGCAAAGGATGTGATCAGTTTTGGCGTCACAACTCAAATTCCCATCGATATAGCCTCCATCGACAAGCCACACTCGCATCGCAGGCCCTACGGCAAAGAGCGATTGCGAGGCGAGGAACAATCCCAATAAAACGGCACAGACAATTCGCATCATGTTCATCGCTCGTAAATTGGCAAGAATCGAAAATTCAAGGCCAACGCCAACAGCGACATTGAGGTCGAATTCGCCGCCCCAAGATCACCTGAAAAGCTGCCATCGGGACTTTGACGCGCTTTCAATTTTCGCACCAGCGATTCATTCCATCTTTCCCACAAATCAACATCCGCTTGAAACAGAGCTTGCGACTGGTAGTACCATGCGTATTCGATCCATCCGGTTCGTTCATTCAGATTCTTTCGCAAGTAGCTTTCCGTCGCCGCGTATTCGGGCAAATCTTTTCGCCGAGCAATCGCATAGACCAAACACACAATCGACGAACGGGCAATCGATTCTCCGAATCCGCTCAGCCCTCCCGCGTAACCCACTGCCCCGGTCTCGGAAGTCATGCTTGAGAAATAGCCCAATGCTCGGTCGATCGATTCATCGGAAACTTCAATCCCGGCATTGCGGGCGGCCAACAATCCCATCACCACCGCGCCGCTGACCGAGGTATCGGCGTCTTTTGCCCCCGGCGAATATCGCCACGCTCCGAGCGGATTGTTTTTCTGAGACGTCAACGCCGATCGCACAGCCAACTCTAACGCTTGGCCGATGCTGCGTTGATGTTCACGATCCGCAGCATCAATCGAATCGCCGCTCCATAAATCAGTTTCGTCCACCGCACCGTAGGCCTCGGCGAGCGCCAACATCGCGAACCCATGGTGATACATACTCGGCCCCATGTAACCAGTATCGCTCGATTGGTTACGGATGATATTGCGAAGCGATTTGCGAATAGCACCGCGGTAGAGCCCAAAGTTAGGATCGTCCCCGGACGCCAAAAACGCCAACAACCCTAGCGCCGTGGTTCCCGCGCCCGCTTCGCCGCCTGCGGACCAAGTGCCATTTTCGGTTTGCGTCTGCAGTAAATAAGCCAGCCCGGCATCGTACATTTCGCGAACGTCACGCGAAACGGGATCGCTGTCTTCATCGGCGGCGGGTACTAACAAGCCGGCAGGCTGTTGAGCATTCGCGTGGGCAGAAAATAGCGAACATGTAAGTAGCAAGGTGATGATAATTTGGCGAACTTGTTTACTCATCGACTTTCCTCCAATCGCCGGAAATACTCACCAAGTCCGCTGCGAAATTCTTCGGGCAATGAACGCCCCGATTCGCCGGTCATTTGACGAACCTCGCTCTCTCGCAGTTTTTCGTTCGCATTCAACCCGGCGCCCAGAAGCGCCAACGCCTCTTCGTCGGTTTCGCCCTGCCCTCCTCCTTCGGGATTCGCACCGCCATCACCGCCGCCCTGCGGATTGATCCGTTTGGACCGCAGCAACATCTCGATCACTTCGGTCTGTGCCGCGATTGTTTCGCTGCCCGTGCTTGGCGAACGCAATAAACTAGCCGCTTCGTTCATTGTTTGGCTGACCATCAATAACAGATTAATGTCGGCTTCGAAATGAACCGATCCATCGGGCAATGATTCCAATTCATCTGCCAATTGTTCGCTTCGCTGTCGCAGCTTGGTTTGCCGATCGCTTAACGCGATTGCGTCTCGCCGATACTCGTCGTCGCTGACGCTTCCTTTGGATTGTTCGGCCACACGTGTTGCCTCGCGAAGATCGACTTCGCCCTCCAGGATTCGCAACATCTCCAAAATCGCCTCGGGCGGAAGCGAAGCAAGTTTCTTGTCATCCGATTCACTCTCGCCGTCACCGTTTTCAATCAAATCATCTGCCCAGCGGTCCAGCGTATCGGACCAAAACTCGGCTTGCGCCATCACGACGCCTTGATCCTTGGCGACTTGCTGACTGAGTTTTTTCAGCGACGACAATACATCAAGTTGTTTCATTTCTTCGAACACCAATTTGAACCGCATTAGATTCCGTCGACGATAATAGCCGTCCACATCGGACATGATCGCGGCCAGCGTTTGGGTACTGTCACGTTCGGTCATGGCCAATTGTTCGAGCACCGCTTGGTCGTTTGGTGAAATGGAATCCGCAGCCCCAAACAATCCCTCGATGCGAGCGGCGAGCTGTTCGGCAACAGCGGACTGCTGGCGTGATGCCGCCTTCAAACGCTTGACCAGGGTACTGCCCTCGAGATTCGCCATCACAGAGTCAAGATCGTCGGAAACCTTTTCAAATTCGGCTAACAATTTTGCTTGTTCCTCGATCGCGGCATCCAAGCTCGATTCCACTGCCGGTGGCTCCGACTCGTTGGCATCGGTCTCCGCTGCCGAATCGTTTACCGGCCCGGTGACGATCGTCACTGCTTTGTCCAATCGAGCATTGGATTCTTCCGTCGGTTCTTCTTTGCCTGGTTCGGCCGGTCCGCTGGGCTGCTGCGATGATTCTTGGTCAACCAAGTTGGGTGTTTCTGTCGAATCCGAATCCACATCCGAAAGGTCCTCGTCGCTTGATGACGCACCACTCTGCTGCGTGCTCGGCTGCCCCTTTGCACCGTTCGCGCTTTCAGCAGCCTCACTTTTGCTGGCCACTTTCTCAGCCGATGCTTTTTCCAACAAATCCGCAACCGACGGCATTCGATTTTCCGAGATATCGTCAAGCGTTTGTAGCATCTCGGCCCATTGCTGGACCTGCTCGGCTTCGATCTCGGTGTTGTGAGAGGCTTGTCGCAACAACGATTCCCCC
>NZ_ANOG01000390.1 GCF_000346295.1 Rhodopirellula maiorica SM1
TTGCCATGCGAGTCCCCATCTCATCGCGCAGGTTGGCGAGTTGGGAGGAAGGACGGTGTTGAATGACGTGATACATGAGGTGCGAATTAAACCAACGCCCCCCGCGTGAAGTGTCCGTCGCCATCAGTGTCGGGTCCGGGTCGGGCGAAAAGAATTGCGGCCGTGTTGGGTCAATAAGATCCGTGCAGATTGACAGATCCGAGCCCATATTCGCGTTGTTCGGAAAATAGTTCCGGTCAACGACGCTGCCGACAATGCTGCGGTCGCCAAGGTCAGTGCCAACCTCACCCATCGCGATCGTGTTGGAAAGGCCGTCCAGGATATCTCGAAACTTTCGTCCACGTTGTCGCTGAAAGACTCCGCGGAACGCAGCACGGTCGGCATAGGTTTAGGTGGGTTCGTACCCGATACGGAGGATTGCATCGCCAAAGCAAAATGAGTAGTTGGTTTGGCCGACACCAATTACGGATTGTCCGGGATCGGATGGGCAGCGCAGGGAGGGGATTGCGGTTTGCCACGGGTCATAGGAGTTTAGATCGATGTAGGGAGCCGGCCCGAACGCCTGCCATGTACCCGCGGCGGTGATGCCGGTTGGAGACTCACCTGATTCCGGCATGTGAGGATTTGAAAGTTGCTCCCAGAGCGATTGTGCTTCGAAGAATGGCAATAAACCGGAGAACGCGCTTAGGCTTCCGCCGTTGGTTGCGTCGGATGATTTTCGCTGGCCGTTGCCGTTAATACCCGCATCGGTGCCAGTGCCATTAGCCGGTAGTTGCTTGTATGCAGCGTGATAGTTGTGAAGCGACAGTCCGAGTTGTTTGAAGTTGTTGCTGCATGACATCCGACGAGCAGCTTCACGTGCAGCCTGAACGGCAGGCAGTAGCAACCCGACCAAGACGCCGATTATTGCTATCACCACGAGTAATTCGACTAGGGTGAAGCCGGGGGTAGTTTTGCCTTCTCATCTGAATTGTCCTTTAGAATCGAAATAAGACGTTGAGAATCGAAATAAGACGTTGTTCGACGGCAGGATAGATGCCGTTCTGGACTGATAGAGCGGTTCCGTTTTGAATTGGACGCATTTTTCGAAGTTTTATCAGTTTTTCGTTTTGGGCCATTATTTGCAATAATCTGCCGTTCGGCGTGTCCGATTTTGCGAGCGACCGCTCTATCTTTGCACGTCACCAATTAGCCGGCGTCGGGAATTGGTGAAGGGCGTTGGCGGGATAGAAGATCCAAGAGAAGCAAATGAACATTGGCAATGACGAAAGTAACCGAGGATTTTGTCAGTCTGCTTGCGACGCATCAGCGAACGATCTTCTTGTACCTCAATAGTCTGTTGCCTTCCGGGCAGGACGTGGATGACCTGTTTCAGGAGACGTGCATGATATGTTGGCGTGAGTTTGAGGAGTTCACACCTGGCACGAATTTTGGCGCTTGGGCATGCACGATTGCGTTCAATCAAGTTCGAGCGTGGAGAACGAAGCGAGGGCGTCAACGGCTGGTTTTCAGCGACGAGTTTTTGGAATCCGTAGCAAACGAGCTAGATCAGAACGCGAGTGTTCTTGATGAGCGTGCCACAGCACTCACAGCGTGTGTCGAGAAACTTCCGGATCACCATCGCGAGCTTATCCGGCAGCGATATTCCGCAGAAGAGTCGATTGGCCTGATCGCTGGGCGACTTGGGCGTTCGCCAGATGCAATCTATCGTATGTTGAGTCGTATCCGTGAATCTTTACATCAATGCGTGGACCTGACCATGAAAGTACAGAGGACATGACTAAAGATAGCTGGGGCGAGTATAAGAGACTTCGCGATGCCGCCCTCGATGGACGAATCGCCGAGGAGGAAGTCAAACTGCTGGAATCGTTCGTTCTTGATCACGACGCCATGCGTCGCGATTACGCGGAACACGCCCATCAGCAGGCGTCACTGAAGTGGAATGCCATTTCGAGCTTGGGATCACCGCTAGGCCAAACGGTTCAACCGACTGAATCACAGCGTGATCTTCTGGTTCAAGAGAAAAGAAGTTGGCGCAGGTCAGTTGCTTACGTGCTCTCACTTGCAACCGCAGTCCTAGTCACGTTGGGATTCGCCGGCCTTCTCGCAAAGGACGACTCGGCAAGTCAGTTCGCAATGATCACATCATCCGAAGCTTGTCGGTGGGGTGAATGCACGGTTGCCACATCGGAGGGGCAACCGATCGGAGCTGGACGACTGCGTTTGAAGAATGGAATTGCAACGTTGCGTTTTCCCAATGTCAACGTGACGCTCGAGGGTCGCGTTGATCTTCAAATCGTTGATGAGGATGAGTGCTTATTGTACGGTGGTCGCGTGGTTGCCAACGTCGAACAGGGTGGCGAAGGCTTTGTGATTCGAACTCCGACCGCAATCTTCATTGATCGCGGAACGACGTTTGGAGTCAATGTCGCTCCATCGGGAACGTCAGATCTGTCCGTCTTCAAGGGAAGAGTCGATGTGAATCATCTGCAGACTCGCGAAGAGACTTCTGTTCGTGAAAATGAACGAATTCGAGCGTCAGCCGATTCGCTAGCGCCAGTAGGACCGGACAATTCGATCAGTCCACCCAAGGCTTCTGGAGTCGGAGTGCCGGTGCATATCTCAACCGCCTTTGGTGATGGCGATGATGCTTATGTTGCGGCGGGGGATGTGGCTCCAAGCAAACCGTCTGAAATCGCACTTTTGGTGAAAAAGCCCGCTAAATCAAATCCAGGTCAATGGTATGCGCCTTGGCGTCGAAAGGCATTCATGCGTTTTGATTTATCGACCGTGAAGGAGGCTGAAATCCTTAGCGCAGCGCTGCAGCTGCAAGGCGTGTACACGAACCGGGGCTTTGCGACCATGATGCCGGATGCCCGGTTCGCTGTGTACGGGGTCACGGATGAATCGCAAGACGAATGGAGTTCTGCTGATATCGACTGGCTCAATAGTCCTGCGAACGATGGCGATCAGCTGATGGTCGACCAAGACAGTGTGGTTTTGCTCGGCAGGTTCACTGTCCCACAATCGAATCCCGAGGGGAGTTTCGAGATTTCGGGTGACGCATTGGTTGAGTTCTTGAGCAATGACGAAAACGCGAAAGTTACGATGATCTTGATTCCCGAAACAGTCGGAGATGCGGGCGAGTCTTACGTTCATGGATTCGCAAGCAAACGTCATCCAAACTTACCGGCTCCAACTCTCCGATTGAGCGTGAAATAGCGAAATGCAAACATTCGACATTACCATCCACCTCGTTTGGTTTTCATTGTTGGTTTGCCCACAGCTGATGGCAGCGGATTCGCTGGGTAGACCAACAAAGCCCAATATCATCGTCATCCTGGCCGACGATATGGGCTATTCCGATTTAGGATGCACGGGCTCCGAGATTGAAACTCCGAATTTGGATGCGATGGCCGATCGCGGAGTGCTGTTCACGCACTTTTACAACACGTCTCGCTGTTGCCCATCACGAGCCTGTTTGCTGACTGGACAATATCAATGGGACGTAGGGTTGGGGCACATGACCTACACCAAGAGTAGGTTTCCAGAGTATCAACAGTCGCTCAGTGACAAGTTTGTGACCCTCCCTGAATTGCTTCGATCGGCGGGATACCAAACCGCGATGTCGGGAAAGTGGCATGTGGGAGAAGCTCGCCATCAGTGGCCCGATCATCGCGGGTTTGATCAATTCTTCGGCACGCCAACCGGTGGTGGTTTGTACTTTTATCCGTCGCCCTTCTATGACCGGCCGGTTTTTCGCAATGGTGACAAGATCGAACCGGGATCGAGTTGGTATTCCACCGATGGCTTTACCGACGAAGCAATCGAGTTTCTTCGTAACAAACGAGATAAACAGCGACCGTTCTTTTTCTATCTTGCATACATTGCTCCGCATTTTCCGCTGCAAGCCAAGGAGTCCGATATCGAGAAGTATCGCCAGATGTATCAAGTCGGTTATCAATCCATTCGAGATGCGCGTTTTGAGAAACAGCGATTACTTGGCCTCGTGTCAAACCGAGAGTCTCCATCACCGACCACCTGTCCGGATTGGTCCACCGTAAAAAACCCAGAAACGGAAGCGTTGAAGATGGCGGTTTACGCCGCTCAGGTAGACTGTCTTGATCAAAACGTAGGCCGGCTGATGCAAGCTCTCCGTGAGGAGCAAATTAGCGAAAACACCGTCGTGATGTTTCTGTCCGATAACGGCGGTTGCGCTCAACGATTCAACAAGACACCTCAGGAAGAGATCGGCAGTCGTCGGAGCAACGCTTCCTACGGGAAATGGTTTAACGTCAGTAACACGCCTTACCGCATGGCAAAAACACAGGTTCACGAAGGCGGTGTATTGACTCCATTGATCTTCCACTGGCCCGCCGGTTTGAAGCGGACTGGCCATCGAATCAATGCTCCGGCGCACATCATGGACATCCTGCCAACTTGCGCGGAATTGGCTGGCGTTTCGCAACCAAGTCTTGAGCAAATCCAGTCGTTCAGCCCTTTGGAAGGGACGAGTTTTCTGTCTTTGATCGATGGTAAGAAAATTGATTCATCGCGAGTGTTGTACTGGGAACATGAAGGCAATCGCGCCGTGCGCGTTGGCGATTGGAAACTGGTGTCGCTTCGCAAAAAATCTTGGGAACTCTACAACCTGAAGGACGACCCTTTCGAGGAGCACGACTTGGCTTCTGTCAATCCGCGCCGAGTGACAGAGCTGGCCAACTTGTACACCGACTGGGCGAACGAACACGGCGTACAGCCTTGGCCGCTGAAAAAGAAATAGCCCAATTTCGTTACCATCAATCCATTACAGTCCGAACGATAACCTCCGATAGCTTTGTCAATATGATCTATTTCAAACGTTTATTTCTAGCCCTGCTGGGTCTCTTTTTTGTCAGCGGACTGGACGCGGATGAACTCGTCCTAGTTGAAACCGAATCGTTGCCTGAAAAAGGTGGCTGGGTAGTAGACCAACAGTTCATGGATCAAATGGGCTCGCCGTATCTGCTTGCTCATGGCTTGGGTGAACCTGTCCCTGACGCCTCCGGAGAAGTCCAATTTGCTGAACCGGGTGAGTACCGAGTCTGGGTTCGGACCCGTGACTGGGTGGCTCCATGGAAGGTGCCCGGTGCGCCCGGGCGTTTCCAACTGCTGATCGACGGTAAGCCGTTGAAAATAACGTTTGGAATTGAAGGCGATCCGTGGCATTGGCAGGACGGAGGCAAAGTCAGCGTTGGTCAGTCTGCCGCAATTGCATTGCATGACCTGACTGGCTTCGAGGGCCGCTGTGACGCGATTCTCTTTTGCAAAGATACATCGTTTCAACCACCTGATGGCGGAGAAGAACTCGCAAGCCTGCGATCAAGGTTACTTGGCTGGGATCGCGAGCCGCAAGACGCCGGTGAATTCGATCTTGTTGTCATCGGCGGCGGTGTTGCAGGCACTACATGCAGTGTGTCGGCAGCAAGGCAAGGTTTGAAGGTCGCGCTGATCCAGGACCGTCCGGTTCTGGGCGGTAACGGCAGCAGCGAAGTCCGCGTCTGGCCTGAAGGACACATCAACCTGAAGCCTTTTCCGCACGTGGGTGACATCGTTGGAGAATTGATTCCGCCTCATCCACCAGGTCAGGCGATGGCAATCGATGGCAAGGAATACAACGACGCTCGAAAGGAACGCATCGTTCGCGCCGAGAAGAATATCACTTTGATGCTGAATCATCGTGCAATCATGATCGACGCCAAGATGCCGACGGATGAGACCGACGGTCATATTCACAGTGTGATTGCTCAACACACCGAGACAGGGCGACGCGTGATCGTGCGTGGCAAGTTCTTTGTTGACTCGACTGGCGACGGCGTGATCGGCGCACTGGCAGGCGCCGACAATGAAGTGATGGAGCGTGGCAACATGGGAACGACAAACCCATGGAGTGTCGGTGCGGTTGAGCATAATGAGCCACAACTGAAGTGCCTCTGCAAGGATCTCGATCCATGGTCCTTTGATTTCAAGGTAACAACCGACGAGCAACCGTTTCCGCGGTGCCCGTGGGCCATCGACATGACGAACCTGAGATTTCCAGGCCGAAAGGACTACGTTGGGCAGTGGCCTGGCGGGCAAGGGCCTATCGCCAATCTCGGCCGCTGGTTTTGGGAAAGTGGTTCCGGCAAGCATCCGATCCACGACATGGAATGGGTGCGAGACTACAACTTCCGTGCTATGTACGGTGCGTGGGATACGCTCAAGAATGTCGACAATCTGCATCCAAATCAACGGCTCAAGTGGGCCGCCTACA
>NZ_ANOG01000391.1 GCF_000346295.1 Rhodopirellula maiorica SM1
CGCGACCACGGGCGCGGATATCGCTGGGCAAGTGCCCAACAGATCTACTCGGCAATGACCACGATCTTGCCGCCAAACAAAAATCTGTGTGCCTTTAACCGCGGATCAAATATCGCGATGCTTCCACCATCAAGTCGTCACCAAGGCGGGGTGCATGTATTGATGGGGGATGGAGCGGTGAAGTTTATCACCGATTCAATTGAAGCAGGCAATTCGACGGCTCCGGCTGTCTGGTTAAACGGTACGGGCGCGGCAACGCCCGGTTCGAAGAGTCCGTATGGATTGTGGGGATCGTTGGGCACGCGTGCTGCACGCGAAACGATCGATTCCGATTTTTAACCATCGCTTGATCTACATTGCAAACAGGTTCTGAGGTGATGTCGCCTCAGGACCTTCTTTTTTGCCACCCCACTCGCTTTAATTCTGGAGCTTCCCATGATTCGAAAACTTTGTCTGATGGTCAGCTTGTTTATGTTCTCTTGTATAACGGGTTGTGGCGATTCAGCCCCGACCAACGTCATTGAAGATGCGGATGAGCAAGCCATCGCCGACTACCAAGCCGAACTTGAGCGAGAGCAGGCATTGTTGGAAGCGGACGAAGGAGAGTAAATCGGCTGCAGCACCGAGACGACCCACCGCGTCGTCCGCTAACGGTTTAATAAACCGTGCGAATTAATAAACCGTGCTATTTCGCAGACCGTGCGAAAATGTTGTTCGAAACATCGAGGCAACGCACTCTTGATCAAAGTGCGCTGTAGATTTTGACATCGTCGACGACGACATTTCGGCGCACCGCCAATCGCAACATTCGCTTGGTTGGGTGCGCGATGCCAGGCGATGAAAACGAGCCTACTTCTTTTCCATCGATCGAAACGGTCAATGTGTCGCCGTTGATCTCAGCAAGCACGGTGTACCATTTTCCCGTCTCCAGTTTGTGAGAGAACCGCTTCGTTTTGGTCTTTAGCGTCGCTTGTTGCTCAGCGGTAATGGTGTTGTTTTGGCGCGCTTCGCGAATCTTTAGGTCCATCACGCCGGTCTTTAGATCGGCGATCTCGGTCTGTTTGACACCGACCGTCACTTTGAACAAATGGCCCGCCCACACCTTCTTGTACTGCAAGTCGGCGAAGTTCAGTCCCAGCGTGTCTTTTTCATGTTCGAGTTTGAACTTCAATTGCACCGCACCGTTTTTAAACTCAGCGGGGTGCGTCACCGAGACACCGTGGTCAGCATCCTGGTGGATGTAGATGTGCATCGCACCGTCTTTTAAGTCAACTTGCTTGTTGCCGCCCGCTCGCGTTTTGCTGTTCGTTCCCCAACCGTTGCCGACTTCGTCCGTTTGCTCTTGAGACTCGTTGCGTTCAAAGTCATCTGCAAAAATCAGTTTGCCGAGCTCATGACCACGAGCGGGTAACGAAAGCAGGGATGTTGAAAGAGCAAGCGTGATAGCGACGCAAAAGAATGTTTTAATCATAGTTGCGGTGATACCGGGTTGGGTTGGCTGTGTGTCAAGGGAGCGGCAGCTGAATTCGTGCCTGCAGTTGCGACCGTCGTGGTGACGTTCGTCATCGCATTATTCTCCCACGCCAAAGTGCCGTGATCAATGGTTGAGATCGTGTGAAATACAAACGGGATCAAATTTCGACTACACTAACCGGTTCGACGATGGATCAAGTAGTGCTCTACCGCCTCCCAACTCGCTGAACTTTTCCAAAGGAAATTTATGAGATACGCAGCTCTTTTGTTTGCGATCATTTTTGGTTTGCAGGGTCTCGCGATCGCAGAGAAACCCAACGTCTTGATCCTGTATGCTGACGATCTCGGCTATGGCGATCTTCGCTGCAACAATCCAGATTCGAAAATCCCGACACCTAATCTGTCGCAACTGGCTAGCCAGGGGATGCGGTTCACTGACGGGCATTCCTCGTCCGGCATCTGTACCCCAAGCCGCTATGCCTTGCTGACCGGCCGTCACCATTGGCGTGACTTTCATGGGATCGTCAACGCGTTTGGTGAGTCGGTCTTTGCCCCCGAACGGCTAACGCTTGCAGAGATGATGAAGCAAGTCGGATACGACACGGCTGCGATCGGTAAATGGCATTTAGGTTGGGATTGGGCAGCGATTCGTAAACCCGATGCCACGAGCTCGAAGCAAGGACGCAACCAAGTTTGGGGGCCAGAGGATTTTGATTGGGAAAAATCGATTCCCGATGGTCCGCTTGCGCACGGATTTGATTCCTATTTTGGCGATACCGTGATCAATTTCCCGCCCTATTGTTGGATTCAAGATGATCATGTCGTCAAAGCTCCCGATACGATGATGGACACATCGAAGTGGAAGCCGATCAAAGAAGGCAATTGGGAATGTCGACCGGGGCCAATGGCGTCGGATTGGGATCCCTACCAAAACATTCCTACGATTACCCAGCGTGGCGTCGAGTTTCTCGAATCGCGAAAGCAAAGCGACAAACCATTCTTCTTGTACTTTGCTTTTCCGTCACCGCATGCGCCAATCATTCCTAACGATCGCTTCGATGGGAAATCGGGGGCGGGCCCCTATGGCGATTTCGTCTACGAAACGGACCATGCGATCGGCCGCCTGTTGACGGCATTGGACGACGCGGGCGAAGCGGACAACACGATTGTCATCTTCACCGCCGACAACGGGCCGGAAAGATACGCCTATGCCCGCGACCAGAAATACGACCATTGGTCGAGCAAACCGTTTCGAGGGCTCAAACGAGACCTATACGAAGGCGGTCATCATGTTCCGTTTCTTGTTCGTTGGCCGGGTACCGTTGAGCCAGGATCCACGAATACATCACTCGTTTCGCAAATCGACATCATGGCGACGATTGCCGATGCGATCGAGTTCCAATTGCCACAGGACGCCGCCGAAGATTCGCACAACTTGATGCCGCTGTTGAACGGTTCGTCATCGCCGGTTCGTACCACGCACGTACACAACACCCACGCGAACGGGTATGCGATCCGTCACAACGATTGGCTTCTTGTCGATACGAAATCGGGCTACGTCAGCGGACGCAACAAACCATGGGAAAGCAAACATGGCTACCCGGCTGACGACAAAGGCCCGGTTGAACTGTACAACTTGAGCGAGGATATCGGTCAGCGGAACAATCTAGCAAAACAGCATCCCGAATTGGTGGCCCAGTTGCAAGCGAAATTGAAACAGATTCGCGAACAAGGTTTTTCAGCGCCCCGCTTATCGAAGTGACCGATAGGGAAATGGCAGACGTGATCACATGCGAGTTAACACCAAGTTCGGACGAGGGTGGCGATTCATGGATGCACTTCGTTGGCATTCCGGATCATCGCTACGGACGCATGACGCGGAATCGCCCGTACGCTATCATGCCGACCTTGGAATGACACCCGAAATTCACATAGAACGTTTGGGAACTGCAGCGGATTATTTTTAGGGAAAAGTGTTTGTCAACCAAAATGGATGCCCCCCCCGAGCGAGATGCGATCACTTTCTTTAATCGCTATACGGGTAAGATCGAACAGGAAGAAATTTATGGCGAGCCGTTTCTTCGCTGGACCTACGAAACCATCCCAGGCCAAATCGCATTGTCAGTCGCGGCCAAACGCGTGTGGTTCTCGAAGTGGTACGGGTGGCGGATGGACCGTGCCGCCAGTCGAGCCAAGGTGATTCCCTTTATCGAAACCTACAAACTCGATTCGAACGAGTTTCAGGATCCGCCGGAATCGTTTCGTACGTTTAATGAATTTTTTTATCGTAAGTTGACGCCCGCAGCCCGGCCAATCGACAGCGACCCCGATTCGATCGTCTTTCCCGCCGATGGAAGGCACTTGGCAATTGCCGACGTCTCAAAGACCAAAGGATTCTGGATCAAGGGACAAAAAATGGACTTGGCTCGCCTGTTGGGCAACCGCGAGTTGGCCGATCGCTACGCCACCGGCAGCATGCTGATCTCTCGTCTTTGTCCGGTCGATTACCACCGTTTCCATTTTCCGGTTTCGGGTGTTGTTAACGAAACACGTTTGATCCCTGGATCGCTCTCCTCAGTCAATCCGATCGCACTGCGAAAACGGTTGGCCATATTGTGGGAAAACAAACGGGTGATCACCGAAATACAAACCGAAGCTCTCGGCACGGTGTTGATGATCGAAGTGGGCGCGGCGTGTGTCGGCGGGATTCATCAAACCTTTACTGCGGACTCAGTGCAAAAAGGGGATGACAAAGGCTATTTCACGTTTGGCGGTTCGATGACGATCGTGTTGATTGAACCCGGACGAGTTCAGTTTTCCGATGATTTGCTCAAACACGCCTCGCAACAACGCGAAGTCTATGCGCGGATGGGAGACGTTGCCGGTTTTAGTTAAACCGGAATCTTATCCACGGGTGCCATCCAACGGGCCTACCAAAAACATCGGGTATGACTACTTTGGTTGTTTTTCGTCCGCATCTGCTGAACTTGGCGAAGCCACTAATTCCGGCTCGGCAAAATCGTCAGTCATCTGATAGGGAAGTCGCCAAACGTTTTGCCCCGATCGGTCCGCAAAATAGAGTTGACTGGTGCTCATCCGTGTCGGATCGCCATCGGCCCAAAAGACAAAAAAGGGATCTTTTGCCTTCAGCGGTTGCCGGATGTAGTTGTGATTTTTGGGACTGTTGCTGGTGACCTGTCGCTTCTTCACCCATGAACCGCCTTGGTTGCGACTTTCCCAAAGCACGACTTCACCGCCTCCGTGCCAGGGTTGTGGTCCCGAAGCGGACGGAATTCGCACCGTCCATACAGGATCGTTTTGATTGCCAAGGTCCAAGCTGCCCATATCGTAATTGTGGTCCGTGGGTCCAATGGTCGATGTTTTCCAATCCGCACCATCCCACCGTGTGATACGAAAATGTCGCGGGTCATTCGGCGGCCCCGGCTCGGCACCGGGGCTGGTCACGTATAACAGCACCGGATGGCCCGAGTGGTCAAATTTCATGTCTTTCAGATAGACATTCAATCCCTGCGAGGCATAGTCCACAACCCGCGCGGGGCAGTTCACATCAACGAGCGGTGTTTCGAGCACTGTGCCATCGACGGTAGTCCATGACGTTCCCATGTCGCAGGTTTGCACATAGTACAGATCGGTGCGTCGGTCGACGTTGCCATTGGGATGTCGATTAAAAAATGTGCCGACTTTGTCGCCTCGAATAGCACTGCTTTGGTAGTGACCGCCGTTGGAATCACCTGGTTCTCGGATGCCTGCCAACTTCTGGTCCGCTGTCCAATCGACACCGTCTTTGCTGCGTTCCCAGTACAGCTCACGTACGCCGGTGTATTTGGTAAAGAGATGCAGCATACCGTTGTCCGCAATCACATGCGGCTGAGGGTAAGTCATCTCTTCTTCGCTAATCTGCGTGAAGTGATCAATGCTGTAGGGTTGCGTGCTGCGATACTTAAATCCAGGTCGGCTGCGACCACGACCGCTCACGAAAACCCAAACGTATCCATCGGAGTCGATTGCGAGAGAGGGATTATCATGTGGATCGTCCACGCCTTGTTTGTTATGAACCACCACCGGCCGCGGCACTTGGTTTGTCTTGTGATCGAAGTAGGAAATCATGCACAACAGATGGCGTTCATCAGGGCCTGTGGTTCCTCCATAAACGAAAAATGTCTTCTCAACTTCGGGACAGTAAATCGCCAGCGGTGTGTGCTTGGCCGTGTAGGTCCCCAGTCCACCTGAGTATTTATCACCGTAGGGAAAGACCGGTTCACGCGATACCTTTGCATACGGCCGGTCCCCGCTGCCTTTGCCGTAGAATTGCCCAAGCGTAAACCAAATTCCCTTGTATCCGTCGATGCGTCGGGTTTCGGTTTTTGCGTCAGGCTGAACGCCGAATGCATTGCCGACAACGGACAGAGACATGATCGCAGTGATGAACCACGGAAACGGCAGGGCACGAAGCATATATCGCATGAAGAAATTTAACCTTGTCTATTAACTATTCACACCGAGGCAGGGGACGACGCGATGCGACGAACGGCGTGCGTGGGAGGGAAATGATTTTATGTGTTTTTCAATTTTGGCTCCACTATAGCGGGGTTGGGCACACACGACATAAGACAGCGGAGGCGCCGTCAACAAAATGGGTCAAATAACAACGCGAGAGGGGTATGCTAGGAAGGCATCATTAGGTGAAATCTCGCTAGCCCCGGCTGGATGTCGCAACCGTGGCCGCCGCCAAAGCGGCGAAATTTACGGATAGATTGTTTCCTAGCTGCCTAGTGCGAGTCAAAAATTAGCGTGACGATGCTTTTGAAGTGCGTTTGAGAACAAACTTTCGTATAATGAAGCCCCACCGAAGCGTTGTGCCTGTTCCGCCGGGCCAAATTGAACGAAAACGCCTTGCTGGCCAAAGATAACCGTGCCGATGCGAATGGGCCGATGCGAATGGGCCGACGGTAATAAGGCAACTCAAATCCGGCTCCCCGGCGCTCCACTGGCGTCAATAAAACGCCCTTATTTCCGCAGACTCCAGTGCTGCTGAAACAACAAAACGCCTGCCAACTATCCCACCGATTTCCACGGCATTAACAACGATTGCGTATGAGTGTCTTTGTAAACCGTTTTCGCAGTTCTTCGCGACATTGTTCTCGCTTCTTTCGCCTCGTCGGTGTTTTGTTGGTTGCGATGGGGGTCAGCGGTATCAACCCGACGGGGTTTGGGCCACTGGTCATTAGCACGTTCGGATCCGACGGGGATAGCGTCGTGGCGGGCGAGGGTGAATCGACGATTCCAGAGGTAATCGATTTTAATGAGCACGTGCGGCCGATCTTCAATGCACACTGCACGGCGTGTCATGGTGGCGTTAAACAAGCCGGCGACGTTTCCTTTGTCTACCGGGAACAAGTGTTGCCGCCGGATGGATGGATTGTCGAACCATGCGATCCTGAGAACTCGGTGCTGATCGAGCGGGTGGTCACAGCCGATCCCGATTTTCGCATGCCACCACCGGATCATGGGCCCCCTTTGTCCGACAACGACGTTGCGATCTTGACCAAGTGGATTCAGCAAGGCGCCGTCTGGAAAGCAAGCTATTGGTCTTACGCCGCGCCGCAGCCACAACCACTGCCGGAGGTGTCGGATTCGGCTTGGCAACGCCAACCGCTTGATCGTTTTGTGCTCGCGAAGTTGGATGAAAAAGGGCTAACGCCGTCGCCAGATGCAGCGCCCGAGCGATGGCTGCGACGTGTTACGCTCGATTTGACCGGATTGCCACCGACACTCGAGCAACGAACATCTTTTTTAAGACACGCCAAACAAGACCGTGACGCGGCACGGCGAGATTATGTCGATCAGTTACTGGCCTCGACCGCTTTCGGCGAACGATGGGCCAGCGTGTGGTTGGACCAAATTCGCTATGCTGATTCAAAAGGACTTGGGCTTGATGGCCGCCGATCGGTTTGGAAGTATCGCGACTGGGTAATCGAGTCATTCAATCGCGACTTGCCCTACGACGAATTCACGATCAAACAAATCGCGGGCGATCTGCTGCCGGACCGGACGATCGAGGATCTAATCGCTACCGCAGCGCATCGGTTGACCCAGACCAACGAAGAAGGCGGGACCGACGATGAAGAATTCCGAGTCGCGGCAGTACTCGATCGCGTCAGCACAACGTGGCAAACCTGGCTAGGCGTGACGTTCGGTTGTGTGCAGTGCCATAGTCACCCCTATGATCCGTTTCGCCATGAAGAGTTTTATGAGTTTGCCGCATTTTTTAATAACACTGCAGACAGCGATTTAGGCGAAGATTACCCCGTCATCGAAGCACCGCTGGATTCGCGTGACTACGACAAAGCGACTCAACTCGATCGGCAAATCGCTAAACTCCGCAATCAAATATGGAACCGTGAATTTGCATTGCTACGGGCCGTCGATGCTTGGTCACCACTAACCGAATTGAAAGCTGCGACCAACAACGCAACCCGTGTCGAAGTGCAACGTGTCGGAGACCATGACGAGTACTACACCGTCGACACCGTCCAGCGGAACACGGCCATCACGCTCGAAGCCCCCCTGCCCACCGAATTAAAACAGCTGACCGCGATTCGCGTCACCGCCAAGCCGCTCGATCCTGAAACCGGACTCGACGATTCCGAGTGGGGATTCGTAATGGCCGAGGTCACCGCGGAGTTGGTCGTCAACGACAAAGCGGATCCGGTCGCGATCAAGCTTGCTCGCGTCTTCGGCGATGAACCTCAGCCGTTCTATGATCCCAACGACAGCTTGAATGGAAAAAACAACCGGGGGTTCGCGGCCTATTCACGCATCCATCACACACGCGAAGCGGCGTTTGTACTCGATACGCCGCTAGATATTCCTGCCAACGCACGGCTGCGAGTCACAATGAAACATCCCGTATTTGCCCTCGGGGCGTTTCCGCTGGTTGCCCGGCGAGGCCACTTGGCGGTCACGGACCAACCTCAATTTACTGAATTGCTGCGTGATGAAGCGGTCATGCAATCGCAAAACCAACTAGCCAAACTGGTAGCCGAGCGTTCGAAAATCAAGTCGGTTTCGGTGCCGGTGATGCAGGAGCGTGCCGACCATTTGTCGAGACCTAGCCACCTGTTTGAACGCGGTTTGTTCCTAACCAAGGGGCAACGAGTCACACCGGATACCCCGGAATCGCTTCATCCGCTTGATCCAGGTGTAGACGAAGATCAATCAACGCAGCCCAATCGATTGGCACTCGCCAAATGGCTGGTCAGCCCACAGAATCCGCTGACAGCTCGCGTTGCGGTCAATCGAGTGTGGGCCCAGTTGTTTGGAACCGGACTGGTGCTCAGCGAAGAGGACTTTGGATCGTCGGGCGAGCCACCGTCACACCGCGGATTGCTTGACTTTTTGGCGTTGCGTTTCCAAAACGAACAACAGTGGAGCATGAAAACGATGATTCGTGAAATCGTGCTCTCGCGAACGTACGGTCAATCGGCACGAATCGACGAACAAAGCCTCCGACTTGACCCGCAAAACCAATGGCTTTCCCGAGGCCCACGTCATCGATTGCCATCGGAAATGGTTCGTGACCAAGCGTTAGCATTGGCGGGCTTGCTGAGCACGAAGCCATACGGACCGCCCGTTCATCCGCCGATTCCCGATGGGGTTTGGAAGCCCTTTTATGCCGGTGACAAATGGGCGTTGGCCAAACCGGGAGAAGAAAATCGCTACCGTCGTTCGATCTATACCTATATGAAACGCAGCATTCCCTACCCAATGTTTGCCGCATTTGATTCACCGTCACGCGAGTTCTGTGCTCCGCGGCGTTTGCGATCCAATACACCGCTGCAAGCGTTGATGATGCTAAACGATGAAACGTTTGCCGAATGTGCCAATGCACTTGCGGGTCGAATGCTGGGACTGGACGATGATCTTCGTCAGCAAATTCGCCACGGTTTCATCATCGCCACTTGCCGTGAACCAAGCGATGCCGATCTGCAAGATCTGATCGCGCTATTTAATGCCCAAACCAGCGACTCGATCGCAGCCAGCGATTCTCGCGAAGCGATGACCACCGTCGCCGCAGTATTGTTGAATCTTGACGAAGTCGTGATGAAATAAGAGCCGAGCAAACCATGAACAATCGTAACCTTTATCGCGAAACGCAATTCACTGCACTACAGCAAACAACCCGCCGCCATTTCCTTCAGGGCTGTACGACAGGAATGGGCGCGATGTGGATGGCGATGCAGCAATCCGCCAAAGCCGCCTCGCAGCACTACCCCACGCACGATTCCCAAAATCCGCTTAGCCCCGTCGCGCCCCCATTGCCCGCCAAAGCAAAACGCGTGATCTTTTTGCACATGATCGGGGCACCGAGTCAATTGGAGCTGTTTGACTACAAACCTGATCTGAAACGTTTGGATGGCAAGCATACGCCGCAGTCCTTCTTAGAAGGCAAACGATTCGCCTTCATCCAAGGCACACA
>NZ_ANOG01000392.1 GCF_000346295.1 Rhodopirellula maiorica SM1
TCAGCAAGCTGACCGGGAGAAAGCAAAGTTAAAACCGAAAGTTGATTCTGCTCTGAGGGCCTCGGTAAAGACCCTCAGCGATTCGCCAATTTTTTCGACACCGTCTTGCATCAACAGCAAGCAGTGCCGAGGAATGGCCTCGCATCTGAACTCAACAGAAGTTTCATCACCAAATTGTCAAAGATCTATAGTGCCCGGTTTCCCGGGGCTCGTCTCCGGCGAAGCTTAGCGTTTGACCGCGTGGCTCGCAAGAGCGTTTTTTAATTTTGTTTTCACAAAACTTACTGAGTGAAAGTGTGGTTCGCAAGAAGCACTTAAAGTGTTTGCTGTGCGAGGTTTGCTTTCGTTCAAGGCTCGGTATCTTAGAGCCTCGAAGCGGTCAGTCAACCGCAGTTTCAAAAAAAGTTGTTTAAGTCTTCTTTTGATTTTCACTTGAAATTAGGCGGTTCGCCAAGAGGCTATTTCGCCCGTGTGACCCGCGTTGCTGCGTGTCACGTTTCAAGTGAGGCGGGAAGATATAGGGCATCGCTGATGATGGCAATAGCCTTTTACCGTTTTCCGTAGATTTCTTTTCGTCTTCTTCATGCCGTCATCATCAAACTGTCGTTTGACAGCGGTATTATCGCTAAAACACGCATGTCTTCGCATTGCGTTTTTTCGTCGTTGGAATCGGACTTTTCGGTTCGCCGGTTTCGATTTACCGGGTTCGACGCACGATCAAGAGCCGACCGTTGGATGAATCGATCTCCAATCCCTTACCGCGTGGTAGTAGTTTGTTGATCCAAAAGCAAAGTGTTCGAGACATTGTTCCCGAATTCTTCAAAACGTTCGAAGGCCCATACAACCTTGTTCGTTGCAGGATCGACTTCGACAAGCTGAGGTTGGTTTGGCCCAGCATGGCAATTTCCGAGCACGATGTTGCCGTTTTCCAGCAGCTCGAGCGTGGTGACCCAAGCCAAGCGAATTGAGGGCAAGTCGTTTTGGTGGATCTGCCAGACGATTTGTTTATCTGGCGTTACCTCCATCACGCCATGTCCATTGCCGGTCGCGATCAAGGTGTTGCCGTTAGGGCGACGGATCGCGGCAAACAAGCGATTACCGAAGGCTTCGGGACCATGTCCCGGTTTAGCCTGCTTGCCAAACATCGGAACCTCGTATTCCCAAACGACCTTGCCCGTTTCGTGATCGTATTCCCGCGCGGTTCCATCGGCTTCGTGAGCGACCAAGTAGTTTCCGTTTTTGATGCGGCGAACGAGGCGAGTATCGGTGTGCGGATGGGGATGATCGACGACCAGCGGAATCTCTTTTAGCAAGTTTCCATCACGATCGATCTCGATGATACGGGCGGCCCCGGATTCGGCCACCATGAATCGATCCGATGCAATCATTTCCGCAGCATGAATTTCGATGCGTTTGCCTTGGTTGCCATTGCGTTTGCCGGCGTCGTACTGCCACAGAACTTGCTTGGTCTGGGGATCGATCTCGACCACTTTGTTGGCGTCTTTGAGCGTCAAGTAGTTGCCATTGGGCAAAACGTGCAGATCGTGAATGCCACCCCATGGCATTTCCCAGCTGATTTGTCCGTCAGGCTCGACCACGGCCAGTTTGCCGTTGCCTTGAATCAAAACACGATGTTGGATCGACGTATCCGCACTGAACGCGGATCGGGTTGCGACCGATGAGGCCACGAACAGAAAAAGAATGGTTGCCAACGAGGCAACGAAACGAAGCGGCATAGCCAGGTTCCTGGTTTGGTGGGAAACGTTTGGAGGGGAACGACCAAACCAGGATAACCCTTCGATGCTCGATGTGCGGGAATCGGCACCCGCATCTCGACACAAATTTAGTATTCTGCTGCTACCACAGAACTATGCCGTCGCGTTTGAGGTGGGGGCCCCCGAAGTCGATAGACATTTCGCGATCTGACGGACTGCTTGACGCAGTCGCTGCTCGTTTTCGACCAGCGACATTCGCAAATAGCCTTCGCCAGCGTTACCGAATCCGCTGCCAGGACTGACCGCGACATTGCCCTCTTCGAGCAGTTTCATGGCAAAATCCATGGTGCTCATCTTGCTTTTCCATGGTTCGGGGACCTCGGCCCAGACGAACATACCGGCTTTGGGCGGCGTCAGGTTCCATCCTAGCCGTCTCAGTCCGCTAACCAAAACATCGCGACGGCCTTGATAGATCATCGATTGCTTCTCGACGCTCGCTTCGGTTTCTCGCAGCGCTACGATTGCCGCGATTTGAATCGCTTGGAACATTCCATAGTCGTAGTAGCCCTTGATCGTGCCCAGACCTCGGATCATTTCGGAATTCCCGGCACAAAATCCGACTCGCCACCCCGCCATGTTGTAGCCCTTGCTCATCGTGGTGAACTCGACTCCCACGTCTTTGGCCCCCGGGGCACTTAAGAAACTCGGCGGTTGATAGCCGTCAAACGCGACGTCGGCATAGGCAAAGTCGTGAATGACCATGAACTTGTATTTCTTGGCCAACCTGACGACTTCGACAAAGAAATCAGGTTCAATTACCGCCGAAGAGGGGTTGTGCGGGTAGTTGACGATCAAGACTTTGGGCTTGGGCGCCATATGTTCGCAGGTATACGCAACGTTGCGTAAAAAGCGATCGGGATCGGCGACATCCAAGGCGACCACGTTGCCGCTGGCCAAAATGACGCCGTACATGTGAACGGGGAAATAAGGCGAGGGAATCATCGCCGTATCGCCAGGCCCCATCAACGCCAAGCACATGTGCGAGAAGCCTTCTTTGCTGCCGAGGCAGGCGATGATTTCCGAATCGGGGTCCAGTCGAACGCCGTATTGGCGGTTGTACTTGCTCGCGACTTCTTTTCGCAGGTTCGCGATCCCATTGGACTTGCTGTAGCCGTGATTGCCGGGATCGGAGGCGGCATCGTGTAGTTTTTGGACCACGGTCGGATCTGGTGGATCGGACGGGTTGCCCATTCCAAGGTCGATCACGTCGTCGCCTGCACGTCGCTTTTGATAGAGCGAATTATTGATTCGCCCGAACATGTAGGGGGGAAGTCGGTCGACGCGTGAGGCAAATTTCACCTCAAACGGCTCAGGAACAGGATCGGTCGTCAACGGTGCAATTGCAGGAGCGTCGATGTTGGGCGTATCAGCGTCAAAAGGTTGACTCATGTCATTCAAGCCAAAAGGTATGGGCGGATCTGAAAATCAAAACCGAGTGGAAGGTCATGGGCCTTGCCGTGCTGGTTTAGAGGTATTGTCGACCAGACACCGCCAATCGCCCAGGGGTTATCGGTTCGTTGCGCCAAGAAATGAGCCACCAGCTGCGTCAAAATGACGGCACGATGGTTTTTGTCATGGTCCTCCGTCGCCCTGATGCCATAAAAAAAGCCCAACCATTGGGGTTGGGCTTGGATTGATACCTCATTATTTCGGAGGTTCAGGTTGGTTTTCGCAGGGCACTATTTCTTTTCAGTCTGAGGCGCCCTCGCCATCTTGGGCAATTCCTTGGCCACAGCATAGAAATTGTCGATCTCGGCGGCCGACTTCAATGATTCGAAGCGGTCGGTCATCGCCAAGTTCAATTTTTTCTCCGACAAATCTCGCACCAACTCCGAGCGAACGTCCTCAAGTTGCTTGACGACCGGATCGGTGTACCCTTGGCATCGCAAGATGATGTATTTATCACCGGTGACGACGATCCCGCTCAAATCGCCTGGTTTCATCGCAAACGCTTCGCGTTCGATCGCAGGTTGACCGCCGTGTTTGCGAATCGGTGGAACTTTGCCCATGTTGCTCGCCGAAACCGGTTCAATACTGTACTGTTCGGCCAGCTTTCCAAAGAAGGCATCGGTCGGGTTGTCACGCGCCATCTCCCAAACTTTTTGGGCACTGCGTTGATCAGCGAGCACGATCGCCAAGACTTCGACGCGAGGGCCATAGGCCGATTCGAATCCTTGCTGAATGTCTTGTTCGCTTAGCGAGACCGAATCTTCGACAAGTTTCTTCAACGCTACGCTTGGCCAAACGGCATCGCGGATATACAGGTCTTGGGTCGTCGTTCCATCGGAGGTTACCGATTGGATCCAAGAGTTGACGTCGGGTTGGCCGTCGGCGGTGACGAAGCCAAAGCTAGCGGCTGCACGTTGGATCTCTTGTTGCAGATCAACGTCGCCGACATTTTTATTCGCGTCTTTCAATGCTTGAGCGAGCAGTTTGCGATTGATTTCACCTTCGAGCACTTCGCTGCCATGACGTTTGGTGCATTCTGCTGCGACAGCTGCCAAGCTTACTTGTTGCCCGTTGATGATCGCGGCCACCCCTGGGTATTGCTTGGATTTTTCGGCGTCACCCAACACGGTGACTACTTGGGCTTCGGCTTGAAGCTGAGCGAACAGGTCCGTCGCGGCGCCGCGCATTTTTTCATCGCGGATACGGTCGTTGATTTGAGCGCGGATGCTTGGCATCGCCTGTGGCGATGGCGTGGTCGCAGGTAAACGACGGACGGCTTGCAGGAAAATCCATTGATCGCCGAGTTGCAGCACGGGCGAGATTTCGTTGTCTTGCAACGCAAAAGCGGCTTCTTCCAAGCGGGTGTCGCCGGTGTAACGACGGATCGGAGGAATCAGACCGCCTACGCTTGCACTCGCTTCGTCTTCACTGCGTTGCTTGGCCAATGCCGCAAATTGATCAGGATTGGCAACCGCTTGTTGACGAAGCGATTCCGCATCCGATTTGCTGGCCATCATAATCAGACGACATTTTACCGCTTCGCCAAATTGCGAAATGAATGCCTTGTTGAATTCTTCGTCGGTGACCTGGACGCGATCGGCGACCAATCGACGCAGCGCCAACATCGGCCAGACGATTTCGCGGCTGTATTGATCCGGTTGAATATCGCGTTCTTCTTGCAGCAGTTGCAGATAGGCCTGCATCGACAGCCCAAATTTGGACGCAATGCGATTGATTTCCTCGCGGACTTCGGTCGACGTGACTTCGATTCCGTGCGTCTTGCACGCCTGCAGAATCAAATGACGGTTGATCATATTTTCCAGTACGTCTTTGCCGTAGCGACGCAAAGACTCTTCGTTCAGGGTTTTGCGAGTGATCGGATCCGCATTGACGACCGCGACGACATCGTTTGACGTGTCCTGAGCCGACACGCGGGGGCTAATCAATGTCGAAGTAATGCTGAGCAATAGAGTCAGGTAGAGGCCGACGCGAAGCAGCGAACTCATCCACTGCTTGAGTTGATGGGATGTTAGAGGCATGGCGGTCACTCCTTTGAACCGACTGTGATCGTTGACGTCGCCGAGAAGTAAACATCAGCAGCACACAACTGCAATCTCGAACGATAGTGCCTTCGAGCACGAACATAGGAAAAATTCCTATTTCGACTCAAGACAGAATCTTTTGCTGCCGAGGGCCGATGTCAGACCTATCGAATGGCAAACGAAACGGACTACAAACGATTTGTAATTCCTACCGAAGTAAGCCCAGTGGATAAGAAACCAAGATTATTGCGAGGAGGTTTAAGTCGTTTGCCTTTAACGGGTTGCGGATTTCTTTGTTGGTTTTGTTAGCTCTTTGGCACAGCCCGTGCATTACTACTTTTTCGTTGCCAAGACGGATCCACTCAGGACACGAAACGGCAGCGATTCACTTCATTTTCGACGACGGATACAAACGCAAAGGATACTGCCATGTTGGTTTTAACTCGCAAACTTGACGAAAAGATTCAAATCGGCAACGACATCACCATCACGCTGATTCGAGTTCAAGGAAATACGGTGCGAATTGGCATCGAAGCGCCACGCGATATCCGAGTGATTCGCGCTGAGCTGGAAGCGTTGGACGAAACACTCTCGGTTGAGGAGAATCCCTTGAGCGAACGGGAAGAAGCGTTTGCTCATCCCACCACGGTTACAGGCCGCTCTAAAAAGCACGCTGCCAAACGACGAGGGCAATCGACCGCACCGTCTGCTCCGGCGAAAACCTCCAATGCGACCACCAATCGTGTGAACGCGTTGCCAGGCCAAGTCTATATGACTCGAGTTCCCGTCCGTAACAATTCGGTGCGTCAAAACGCGGCCCCCTTGTCGGCGTTCTTGCCAACGGATGTGAATGTGGGGATCGCTCAATGAGCTGGGCTGCCGATCCGGAAGGTCTGCCGATTCGGAAAACGCGTGCTGCAGTGGCCCTTGCCCGAATCAACGTCGGTAGGCGTCCGCAGCATGCACCGGTCGTTCGCTGGGACCGGTGGCAATGCGGTCTTGGGCATCGACCTCTTGAAGATGTTCGAGCAAGATACGGCGGACTTCGAAAATCGCTTTTCCTGTCATATGAATGCGAGTGTGCTCGGCATCGACGGTGATTTCGCTTTCCACATCATCCATGTGAGCGCTAGCATATTCGACGACCCCGTCATTCTTATCCGACTTTGGACCAAACAGGGGTGGTTTTTCTAAGACGCCGATGATGTTGTGGAATTTGACGTTGGGCGACTTCTTTGCTCGCAACATGACGGGAAAAATTGGCGATTTCGAAGAGAGCGAATCAACGGCGTTGACAGCAGTTAACAGCTCGGTGTCACGAAAGAAATCAGGGTTTTCACGTGTCAAACGCTGGCCGGTTGAGACGAATATCTGAGGCAACTTGATGAATTTTCGTGCCAACCACTGCGTGTAATCGTTGGAAAAATCGCTGCCGCGGTGCGGGGTTCCAATCGTGATCACACGCCCCACCGATTGATTGGGTTTGAAATACAGTGTGCTAACCAGTTTGACGCGGTCCTCTTGGGTGCCATTTAACTTGTCTGCAGGTTGGTCGCTGACAATCTTCCAAAAATCGTCGCCACTGTCCATCGTTTGCAAACGGCTGACGAGTCCGCCCATGCTGTGCCCGACCAAAACCATGTTGTCGACCGCTTGGTCGCGATGACCGGGATCAAACGAATCTCGCATGGATGCCAAGTCGGTGCGGAGCTGTTGTGCACTGATCCAAAACGGTTGACCTGATGGATAGAGGTAGAACCAGAATTGATATCGTTCGCGAATCTCGGGAAAGCTACGAAGATCATTGAACATGTCCATCCACGTCAGCGGGCTCGACCACAGTCCGTGAACCATCAAAACCGGGATGCGATTAGGGTCGTAGGGCTCGAGCATGTAGATGCCTCGCCGCTCTTGAGACCCGTCGGGATCCAGCAAGCCTTCGGTCGCATGATTGCGTTTGCGAAATTCGGGACTGTCTAAAAAGTAGGCCAACGGCGTGGTGAGATCGGTTTCCAGCGGCACCCACTGGTCGGCTATTTCAATTTGGTTGGCTTCGAGGGGATCAAAGAATTCGAGCACACAGGTCGCGGATTCGCCCGCTCGTGTTCCTGATGTACCCGTCGGACAACGCATCATCGCTGAAACGGCATAGCTCAACCCCGATGGGTAATAACGTTCCCGCGAATCGTTGTTGTCAGCCGGTTTTCGTACCGCGATGAGGGGAACGCCTAGACCGTAGGTGGTGTGCCGGTTATTGAGCGTCTCGATATCAAAGTCGCTGACAAATTCGTACCGATCAAACTCCTCGGGTTTCCATTTGCCTCGCATTTCAGTGCGGACAATAAATTCGCGATCGGGCGTCGATATCGTGTAAGTGCTGCCAGGTTCGATGCGATGCTCGCTGCACAGAATTCGCAGCGTGTCTTCGAGCGATTCGTTGTACAGGTCGCACGCAGCGCGGAATTGAGGATCAAACGCGTTGCGAGTGATTTCCAGATCGTCGCTGAACAGGTAATCGTAGGAATTGGTAAGAGCGATCCCGTAGTGATTCAGCGCATGCAGCATATCCCCGCTGCGTTCAGCCTTTTTTCCTTCGACATACGAAAGTTCGCTCAGTGCGTAGACCAATTCGGAGTCAGGCGACTCGTTGATCGTTTGGCGGATTTTGGCAAAACATTTGTTGTGATCGGTCGCGTATTGGTCTTTTAACCCAAACCGATCCAACGTGTGCCAGGTTCGCTCGCTGATTTCGGGGCCGCGGAACGCGACCAACTTTAAGTTGGTGGCGAGCGGATTTTCGCGAATCGACCGGCTTGAAACGTAGCGGGTGGATGTGCACCCTGCTGAGAATCCAATCAGAACCAGCAGGAAAAGAAGCCGGCCGATGCTAGCGTTGATTCGCCGAATCGAGGCATCGAAAGCCAACGCAGTCGAACTTGCGATGCTGTGGCTGGCAGTGTCGAAGCGCGCGGAGGCCAATTTTGCACCTCGCTGGGTGCAAAAATCGTGGGTCACGCATTCCGTTGCGAGCAATTGCGGCATTCCGATCCATCGTCCTGACGTGGCAAGACCGCTAAGTTGGAGACATTCGAGGCCATTTTGCCCAACGTTAGAAACGTTGAGCATTCGCTGTCAACCTTAGCTTATTTCCTACTGGAAACCGCCACCACCGATGCCACCACCGACACCACCACCGGCGTCGGTTCCGCCTTCACCATCAACAAAGTTAAAGGTTCGCACGTCACCGATTTGCGAGAACGTTGGCACAGGACTGATTCGCACGTAACGACGATCCGCCGAGATGATCGCGAGCGTCGAAACCGAGGCACCTTCGGGAAGCTGGGTGATTTCGGGTTGGAAACCAACAGCACCGCGATTGAAGCGACCTAGTCCTCCTAGGTTGCCAACGCCACCGACAACACCACCCCCGCTGCCGCCTGTCAACGACTGGATGTCATTGAACAAGCCTTGCAAAACTTGAGCGGCATCCGATCCATCGCCAGCAAATTGGGCGAGCGCTTCGTGATTCATATCACGTTGCACATCACGCAGGTGAGCGAGCTGGGCTGCGGCAACATCTTCTTTGCGTTGTCCCTCTTTGACTTCGAAGACAACCATCGCGTCTTGGGCCCCAATCGGAATTTCTTCGCGAATGAAACGTTGGCTTGGACGTCCGACGTCGGTGATGATTTCGACCGTCGCGTTGCCGGTGGATACGTCTCCCCAAACGCGACGAATCAGCAAGCGATATTTCCCAGTAAAGCCTTTGGGACATAGGTAGGTTTCCGATACGGTTCCCAATTCATCGTCGCCTCGACCCGGGAACGAATCCCCCAGCAACGTGCCGCCGCCTGCCGAAGAAGGACTGTCGATGGCACAAATGGTTCCTGATGGTTCTTCGACCGCCAAGTCGAGATCGGCATCGCCGGTCCACGAAACACGAACGATGGCGTCATGAGATGCGGCCAATCGCAATGATTCGCTGAACTTCTCTGCCTCTTCGGTTCGCCCTTCGGCGATCAATTCGCTGTGGGTCGCCCGCGCGACCAAGCGAGCTTGTTCGACGATCGGCTGGAATTTCTCGGGCCATGCTTGGCTTAATACACCACTGCACGCCCACGACAGTGCGTCGACATCATCGAGCTGTTGGGCGATGCGAAGTCCCATCAAATAAGGTTCGCGTCGATAGGGATCGAGTGCGGAAATCTTTTTGCACAATTCCAGTGCCGCCGCTCCGGATCCGACCTCTTCGAGTCGTGCAGCAACATGCAACACCTCTTCGGGGGTCTCAGCAAAATCGACAGCCGAAAGCAGCGTGCGTTCGATCTCCTCTTTCGGAGCGTTGGTTGCCTTCAGAGCAATTGCATAGGCTTGATACATCCAAGTTTGCACATGTCCCGCACGCATTGCTGCGGCGATGACTTCTCGCATTTCAGCAAAACAGGCCACCGTTTGCTCGGTGTTTCCGCTTTCTTGAAATTTCAACGCCTTCGTCGACCACTCGCCCACTGTTTCGCGAACGCGTTGATCCAAGCGAGTAAGGTCTTCGGCCGAATCGATGTCGACCGTCGAGAAAAATTGGTCCCATGCTTCCGCTTTGGATTGACCCTTGGCGACCTGGATTCGGATCGGTTTGATGTCAAAGCGTGACAAGTTCTTTGCAGCCGGTTTTGCAACCGCGTCAGTTGCCGCCGTTTCAGTGCGATTTGCAGACGTCGAGGCAGTCGTTTTGTTCTGTAGCGAAACGTCATCGGGAACTGCGAACATACCGCCGCCTCCCATGCCGCCGCCCATACCGCCCATGCCGCCGCCCATGCCGCCGCCCATACCGCCACCCATGCCGCCGCCCATGCCGCCGCCCATGCCACCACCCATGCCGCCGCCCATGCCGCCGCCACCGAGTTGCATCACAGGAACGACAAGGTCACCGACCGGGTAAACTTTGGTCACCAAGTTTTCTTCGGCCGCTTCTTGCGTGGTGATCTGCATCACTTCGTCCTTGATCATGTACGTCAAGTCGAGTTCGCGTAGCATCAGCCGCATGAACGAACGAAGCGAAACGTTTTTGAGTTCAATCGTGATCGGGCTGTCCGTGGTCAGACCAATCTCTTCCAAAGCACGTCGGTCAACGACGATCGGAATGTCATGATCGGACGCGATTTTTTGAATCGCTTCTTCGAGTGGGGTTTCTACAAAAATCTGGCTTGTTTCGTCGCTGAGAGTCGCTTGGATCCGACGTTCGGTATCGTTGTCGCCGACCAATTCGATCGCACCATAACGTTCGATACGGCGTCGGCTCAGTTTTTGCCATGCATCCGCTTCGGGCCAAACAACCGGCGGTTCATCCACGAACGGAATCGCCGCTTTGAGCACTAGCGAGAAGGCATCGACAAAGTTTCGGTCTCGCATCTCGGTGTAGCGACGATCACGTGCGTAGGTTTGCAGCCACAATGGATAGTCAATGAATTGACGTCCCGCGGTCGAGTCACGTGTGATCGTATCCCCGGCTAGACGCGCAAACGGAATCGAGACTTCGCCGTCCGCTTCTTCGTAGCGGCCTTCGCCGATCAAGGCATTCATTTGTTCAGACAATGTCTTGAGCGATTGTTCGTTTCGGAAGGTTTCCTCAAGCAAACGGGTCGTCGCGTTGGCCCCTTTGGCCAATTGTTCAAGGTTGGCTTGAGCATCCATAAAGCGAGCTTCTTTGCTGCTGGCCAGCTGGATCGCCGAGCGAACTTGGCCCATCAATTCTTTGCGGACATCGGGGCTGACGTTCGCCGTCACTTCGATCTCGCCAAGCAGCGATTTCAACGATCCCGATACGCCTTGCGGGTCAACAACCAATTGGCGACGAGCGGCACGAAGCTGTGAGTTGACCAAAGCACGCAGACGTCCTTCGGCAAGCGTTTGTTCGGCTTCGACTTGATCCAGCAATGCGCCGCCCGTTTCGAGCAGTTCATCATCGCCTACCGCGGGGCCAAAGAAATTGTTATCTCGCATCGGCGCCGCGTTTCGGGGTTGAGCTGCCCGCGGTGCTGGTTGGCGTGGTGCCGGTTGGCGGGGGGCCGCAGCGGGTGGAACGTCAGCCGGCGCCGCCACAGCGGGCGCGTCCTGAATGTCCATTGGATCGTTTTCCATTGCTGTATCGGTGTCATCGATGCCAAACACATCGTCGTCGGCTGCCGGAGCGGTGTCGCCACCAAAAACGTCGCCGCCGTCTTCCATCGGAGCGTCGCCGCCACCGAAAATATCGTCAAATGGCGAATCAGCAGGATTCTGGATGATCAGCGTGTTTGCTTCCTCGGTGACCGTTTCGATCGCCTTGGCTTCGGGGTTATTGGGGTCGGCTTTGAGTGCTTTTTCGGCAATCGCCTTCGCGCCACGCATGTTGCCTTGTTTGACGGCGATGTTTCCAGCACGAACCAGATCTTCGGCTTGTGCCGCCAATGCGTGAGCGACTTGACGCAGCATCGGTGAACCAGCAGTGGCCAACATCAAGCCGTCGTTGGCGGCCGAATCGTCCACCAAACCGGGCAAGAAGGCAAAGTCGGGATGACTCGCTTCGATCTCGCCGTCAATCTCGATGGCAACGTTTGCAGCGGTTGTTTCACCCTTTAACTGAAACGCAACCTCTCCCGAGGCCATTTTCATGTGTCCCAACAAGATCGAATCGCGGTCGAGTCGAAGAGGTGGCAAGCGGTCTTGTTGAACCGATTTCATTCCTTCGCTCAGCTTGGCATTGCTAATCCAAATCGGCGACATCGATGCCGACTCGCCCACTTGGCGTGCAATCGCAACCGAACTGGCGTCTTCGGCGTCACCAACCACCCCCAGGACGCCCCCGGTTTGATTGGCCAAAATGCCCATCACTTCGATGTTCGCGGTCGGTCCAATCACGACGCTGTGAACCGAAATGCGATCGGATCGCAAGGCATCCACCAACGCCTCGAAACGCTTCTTGTCGGCATTGGCCTCAAGCGAAGATCCATCACCGATATAGACGATGCTGCGAGTTCGATTGGCGGGTTCGCCGACCAATGTCGCTCGGATCGAGTCGATCACAGTAATCAAGTTGGTGTTGCCAAGTGGCAATCGTTGACCAAGTTTCGCAATCGCGTTTTGCGTCAGCGAGGAACTTGGCGATTCGAAGTCACCACTCAAATCTGCGGTTTTAATATCGGCGGCGAACAGTCGAACGCGGTCACCGGCACCGAATTGTTCAATCACGCTGCGAATCGCGGCGATCGAATCGCGGCGGTATTCGCCAACTTGGCTCGCCGAGGTGTCAACCACGACGACAATGTCCGCGTCCGCTTTGCGAACCGCATCCATCAGCGAATCACTCGCCGCTGGTTGCAGCGAAGCCGCGAAGTACGCGTCGCCCGAAGGCATCTTATAACTTGCAACGCGAACTTGACCTCCATCGCTAGAGGTTTCGTCGGCTGACACCGTCGGAATCCACATTGCTGCCGTTAGCAGCAGACCGGTCGCCAGCTTGAGGGGGCTGGATTGTTGAACGAATAGTGCGACTTGTCGCAATTCCATCTGATTATCTCTTTCGCGAGTGACAGAAAACGCGTTTTTGCTGTGTTCTGGTTCTGAATAGCGGAAAGTAGGGCAGAAAAGCACTCTCCCACTAGAGAGTCTATTTCCCAGGTTTCCGTTTTGCTACGAAAAAACCGGGGTTTCGCCGCGTTGGGGTGTCGAATCTTACGGTTGTATGTGTTGCATTTTGCTACAGGTGTTGCAATCTGATTCAGCATACCGGTTCGTTTGACCCATTCGGCGTCACCCTACGTTCATCAAAGCTAGCACCGTGCCAAAGTCAGGCATTCGGTCACGCCCTAAAAACATTGAAAAAAATTTTCGCCCGCGTTTGCGGATGGGCTCCCGCATGCGTTGCAAAAACGAAAAAAGGCGAGGCCGATCCCGAAGGACCGACCCCGCCTCGCACGGGGGGACGCTTAATATCTGGTGGTTGTGATCGCGTGTCGTGTTGCGTCCCGCTCACACAACAAAGACTAGTTCGACTCTGTAGACCGGGACGTCTTTCTTGATCGGATCCCGACTTAATTTGTAAATCCCAGTATGCGACTAGTCAGTGTGTGAGGATCGATCCGATTGTAGGAGCAAATTTTGTACTGATATCCGTACCGATATCTGTGGCGAGATTCGGAACGGGGTATTTCAACGCGTTTTTCGGTCATCCCGGCAAAGTGTTTCCCCCGCTTTCGGATGGGGGGGGCGTGGTGGTGCAGCGGCTTTGTGGTGAAAGAGGTGCTCGAGCCGACTCCGCTATTGATCAGCGATCGAGCGGTCGTGGCGGCTCGGAATCACGGCATCGATCGCGAAACCCAGGTTGTCACTGAAGCGACTAATCCGCACACTGCGATTGGGTTGCTTGCGACGGTCACGCAATCCAATCGCAATCACGTCACCTTGGAAGGGAGATCTAGCGTTGGAGGATCAAATAATCGACTTGCCCGAGCGGCTTGACCTGATCGCAGTTGGCGCTCATCCGGACGACGTCGAAATCGCTTGCGGGGGAACCCTGGCCAAACTCGCCAACAAAGGCTACCGAGTTGGCATCATCGATCTAACCGATGGCGAGCCGACCCCCAATTCGCCCAGTCCCGAAGTACGGCTACTCGAATCGCAGGCCGCCGCGAAGGTGCTGGGAATCCAAAAGCGAATCCAGCTGGATCTGCCCAATCGCCGGCTATTCGACTGCTTTGAGCACCGGGTCGCGTTGGCCAGAGAATTTCGACGCTATCGGCCGCAGTTGGTGATCGGCTTTGGTGAGAAAACCCCCATGGCGTCGCCTGATCATTGGCAGGCGATGCAGATTACCGATGCCGCGGTCTTCTACAGCCGGCTGACGAAATGGGATGAATACTTTCCCGGATTACCCGTCCATTCCATCCAGCGGCAGCTGTATTACCGTTTGGCGGTGGAGCCGGATACGTTGCAAGGAAATCCGTATCACCAAATCGTTGATATCAGCGACACGATCGAAACCAAGATCGAATCGATCCTGTGTTACAAGACCCAGTTCGAACACAAACCGAACATCGTCACACGCGTTCGCGCGGCCGCCACTGTGACCGGTGCCGCCGCCAGTGTCACCGCAGGTGAATCGTTTGCCGCTGCGAAACCGTTTGCGGTCGATAATTTGATGGACACGCTCGGGCTCGAACCGTTGATGGAATAACCATCGCTGACGATTTAACCCCGTCGTCCTCGTTTCGGCGTGGTTTCCTCTTCGCCTTCGTCGTCGCCTTCGCGATGACGGCGGTGCAGATACATCTTGATCGGCACTTCGCCAAACGGCAGATGGTCTCGCAACACGCCTAGCAAGTAACGCTTGTAATCAGCCGTAAATGCCTTCGGTTCGCTGCACATCAACACCACGGTGGGTGGCTCGGTGGCGACTTGGGTAGCAAAGTAGATTTTGGGGCGACGGTTTTGGTACATCGCCGGGGGATGAGCGTCGATGGCGGCGCGAATCAATCGGTTTAGCTGTCCTGTCGTGACCCGTTCCCGCGCCTGTTTGAACAACATCGTCGCGTGATTGAGCAGCGTTTTGACATTCTTGCCAGTTTGCCCGGTAATGAATGCGATTGGGGCATAAGTTAGCGTCGGGAATTGGGCATGGATGTAGCGAACCCAGCGATCCGTCGGCACTTGGCCGTGATATTTGTCCCATTTATTAATCACAAAGATGCACGGTTTGTGATTCTCCATCACATAGCCCATCAGCTGTTTGTCGACTTTGCTAACGGTTTCACCCGCGTCGAAAAACATCAAAACGACGTCGGCTCGACGAACGCTTCGCTGAGCCCGATGCATCCCGTAATACTCGAGGTCGGTTCGCTGACTTTTGCGTTTACGGAGCCCCGGGGTGTCGATTGCCATAAAGGACTGGCCGTCCATTTCAAAGATCACATCGACGCTATCACGCGTGGTCCCGGCCACTTCACTGACAATCATGCGATCGTCTTCGGCCAACGTGTTGACGAAGGTGCTCTTGCCGACATTTCGTCGTCCGACGATCGTTACCTTCATCTGAGGCTCTTGGACCATTTCGTCGTTCGGTTCGGGTAACCGATCGACGATCAGGTCCAACAAATCTTGGCGATTGCGATTCTGAGTCGTGCTGACCCGGATCAGGTGCCCGCGACCGAGGCGTTGAAAATCTTCGGCCAATACGTCTTGGTGCGATTGATCGGCCTTGTTGGCGACCAAGATCACCGGACGTTGGACCGAGCGAAGTCGCTCGGATACCTCTTCGTCCATCGGCATCACACCGGTTTGGACATCGACCACCAACACGATCACATCGGCCGTATTGATCGCGATTTCAATTTGGTTGCGAACGTCGTCGGTCAAATTGTCCGCATCGACGACCCCCATGCCCCCCGTGTCGACCAACTCGAAAAAACGATCGTTTGATTCGATCAGCGTCGTCATGCGGTCGCGGGTGACGCCTTCGTAATTGTCGACAATGGCGAGGCGACGACGCGCAAGCCAGTTAAATAGGCTGCTTTTGCCTACATTGGGACGACCGACAATAGCGACTCGAGGGACGGGCATTCGTGATTACAGGGGTGCGGGAACAACTAACAGGGGCACGGGAACAACAATGTGACAATGCGCTTAAGCACTGAATCCTATTCTCGGCGACCCAAATCACAAAGCCCCAGAAGACGTTCAAACCTAGATTCGCTAGAATCTCCGCTATGTCAGACAAGATTTTACCCCCGCTGGATCGCGATCAATTGATCATGCAGGCCGCTGCGCTTGCTGATCATCTGGCTCGGGCCGGCGTCCAGTGGATGCCGCGTCCCAACGCGGACGCGGTCGAGACGCTCAAGTCGCGTTTTGAAGCTGCCAATTCCGCTCCGCGTGTCGAAAATGTCGGTTCGCCCGTTGCGACATCGGGTGCTGCTGCGGCGGGAGCGACGGCTGCGACGTCGCCTCAACAACCACCAGCCCAAAAAACGCCAGCCCAACAACCGCCAGCACGACAATCACCGCGTCGACCGGCGCTCAATCCGACGTTGATTGGCGATGCCGGCAAACCCTATCCGGGGACCAGTTTGCCGATTGCCCAGCGTGAAAGTGAGCTGGCGGCCTTGGCAAGCGAAGTGGCGGCCTGCGAACGATGTCCCCAGCTCGTTCGTTGTCGCACGAATACGGTGTTCGGCGAAGGAAACGCAGCCGCCCGAGTGGTTTTCTTTGGCGAAGGCCCCGGTGCCGACGAAGATCGCAGCGGACGCCCCTTTGTCGGCAAGGCGGGGCAGCTGCTGACGAAAATGATCCAAGCCTGCAAATTTGCTCGCGAGGATGTCTACATCCTCAATACCGTGAAATGCCGTCCGCCAGGAAACCGGAACCCCGAACCCGTCGAAATCGCTAACTGTCGTCCCTACTTTGAAAAGCAAATCGAACTGATTCGACCCGAGTACATCGTCTGTCTCGGAGCCGTCAGCGGACAATCGTTACTCGACAGCAAATTGTCGGTCGGGCGACTTCGTGGTCAATTTCATTCCTATTTTGATAGCAAAGTGATCGTGACCTATCATCCGGCCTACTTGCTGCGAAATCCCGCTGCCAAGAAAGCGGCCTGGGAAGATTTGCAAATGATGCTTCGCGACGCAGGACTGATCTAGTCCGCAAAAATTCTTGACACTTTTTTCTAGCGGGATTCCTCTCATTCCCGCAAAACAGCCCTAACTGCTTTATTTGCTAGCATTTACGACGATATTTTTCCTATTGACCGATCCGATGTGATGGGAACAATTCGTCCACAACGGTGAAGCGGAGGACTGCTTTTCCGTGTGGCAAAGGATTTGCCATGAAACCATCATCATCGCAATGTGCAGGGAGGCCATCATGCGTCATGCGGTCAATTCTTCGTCTGTTTCGAGTGCGAACTCTTCTCACTCGACCGAACCCGCGACCGATTCCTCGTCCGAATTGAATTCCGAGGGTGGGTTGTCTTTGGCGGCGTTGATTCCCAACGCAAAATTCTTTGCCGCAAGCGATGTGGTATTTAGCGAGATCGCTGATGACGTCCGCTCGGCACAGCCCGGCGAGTTGGTTGTCTATCCGATCGGAGACCAAGAGCCGACGGCATTCATCGCCGCCGCCTTGGCTCGTGGTGCTGCGGGAATTTTGACCGAGCAGATTTTGCCTTGCCCGCTACCGCAATGTGTGGTGGGGGATGTGGACATGGCGGTCGCGGGTTTGAATGCCAAACGACTCAATCGTCCCGATCGTCGACTGTTGACTATTGGTGTATTCGGTTCGGCTGGAAAGACAACAACGGCGTTGATGGTTTCTCAGTTGCTTCGCAATTTGGGGCTTCGCACCTCCTACCAAACGGATTTAGGAGATTGCGACGGCGTGGTGCAGTCGACCGCGTGCGAGTCGGTTCCTGCCGGTGGAGCGTTGGTCCAGTGGCTTGGTGATTGTTGTGACGCCGGAACCAAGACCGCCGTGATTGAATTGTCCGAACAAGATGCAAAGCACGGACGATACGATTCGATCGAATTTGATTTGTTGGTGATCACCGGCACGCCACGAGATGACGACGACTTTGGACCATCGGGATTGCAGTGTGTACTTGATCGCATGAGCAGCAGCGGCGTGGTCGTGGTTTCGGCCGATTCGCCCGGCGTACTGCGTTCGGTTCGTGACTACGGCGCCAATGCGTTTACTTATGGGGTCCGTCATGCCGCCGATGTCACTGCAAAATTGATCGAACAGGAATGCGGCATGTCGACGTTGTTGATGACCAACGAATCGGTCACCGCCGCAATGGAAACTCCGCTGTGTGGCGCGGCAATGGCGTCCAATCATGCCGCCGCCGCTGCGGTTGGAATTCTGCTGAATCAGCCGCTTCAAGAAGTCGTCGAGCACCTGGGGAAACTTCGCGAGATTCCAGGGCGGATGCAGGTGCTCAGTTCGTTTGAGTGTGCTGACGTCATCATCGACTCGGCGAATTCACCCGAACAGATTGGTGCGGCACTGCGTGCGGCTCGCTCCATGAAACAACCGGGCGGACGGTTATGGTGTGTGATGGCGATCGATCCGAGTGGCGATCCCGCCGAACTCGCTTTGGCAGGCGGCCATTTGGAACGGTTTGCCGACAAGCCGATTGTGACCTGCGGCGCCGAATCGAAAGATCTGTTTTTGACCGGATCGCACGCTGTGCTCGATGGCGTCAAAGATTGTGCACTTCTGCGTCTTGTTGCCAATGATCGCCGCGCGATTCAGTGGGCAATCCGTGAAGCTTCGGCTCGCGATACGATTCTATGGATCGGTGGCATTCGGCAGGACGGAGCCAAGCAAGAACGTCAACGTGTCGCACAAGTCACTCGTTGGATCCACACCTGCAAAGACGAGATTGCAGCTGAGAACAATCGCCAAAACACTGCGTCCGGCGATACCGCAGCTACCAACGACAACCCGATGATCTTGTCGATGTTCAAGAAATAACGGCGTTTTCAAATCACGCGGCGTGAATGCGGTAAGAGGCCAAGATCGAATCCGCGATTTTAGTCGTTTGCCCAGGGGAATTGATGCTTGCCATCGCCGCTGCGTCGCAGTGGCCACGTTTGAATCACGGCCTCACAGGGAATCTTGCCATAGACGTGAGGAAACAACGCGCCGCCGCGTGATGTTTCCCAGCGAATCGTGTCGCCTAGTTTGGCTTCGTCGACCAGGATCAAAACAAGATCGTCTTGTCCGGCAAAGTGCTTTGCGACTGTCTCTTCGACTTGGTCGCGCGCTGAAAGGTGGATAAAGCCATCTTCGATATCGATCGGAGCACCTCGGATCTCACCTTCACTTTGCGCGCGTGTCCACTGGTCGGCAGAAAGAACTTTAAAAATGGAACGAGTCATCCTTGGATGGCCTTGGCAAGCTGCGAAATCAAATTGAGTTGTTGCTTTTGTTGCCAACGAGCATAACGGTTATTGATTTCAATCTCGATCCCCACATAGCGCCGCGAAGAATGTTGAGTTCTCAGGTAGGTGGTCAAGCCATCGTCAATGCCAAGATACGGTTCGTTGTGGCGGATACGTCGCGCGGGGGCCACGGTGGCCAGGCGGTTTCCAACCGCATTACAAAACACACGTTCTGTGTGTCTCGCTGGATCGTAAAGGATGCCGAGATCGACCGGGCGGTGCGAACCGCGAAAGCGGGGTGTGAACGTGTGCACTGACAAATGAATGATGCGATCATGGCAATCAAGCAGGGTGCGGATTTTGTCTTCGACACATTCGCGATAGGGATGGTAGTGTTTATCTAACAGCGATGCTTGATCGCTCGCCGACATTCCCCGCGTGTATTTGGAAAACAATTGGGGATTCTCGAGCGAGCGATTCAGATCGACCAGCAACCGCGTCGTTGTCGATGTGATCAGCGGGGATTCAAGCGTTACGCTTAGTTGTGTCGCAGCATGCAGTGAACCGGGGTCGTATCCACGGTGGCTGTGCAGGTCGCGTTTGGCGCCAGGTGTTGCAAACATGGACGCAAAATCATCCGGCACCTCGTTTCCGCCATGTTCGCACGTGATTAGAAAACGCGACTTTGTCATGGGATCAGCGGCTGCCACTGCTGCAAGCAATCCGCAACTTGCTCGTAGGCATCACGTAGTTCTTCATGCGAGAACGAATCGCCGACCAGATTCAAAATGCGAGTCGACAGGGTGCCGTGGTCCAAAATGATTTTCAGCGGTGCCATCAAGCTGTCGAGTGCCGTGTCTTCGCTTCGCAGCGTCTGTACCAAGTGTTGCCAAAGATCGCCGCTGCGAATCGAGCCAGCGGTTATGCCAAAGTGCCGCAAAAATTCAGGGTCATCAATGATCGTGTGTTCGCCGCTGGCCGAGCACTCGGTGAGCATCGTTTTCAAACGCTCGGTTGACATTTGCTTTTGCGATTCCAGTGACGACCATTTTTCTTGTGTCAGTGCACGCAGCACCGCCACCACGGCGGCACAGATCGAGACGTCGGCCGCCGGGTATTCTTGCACATCCATCACGCGAATTTCGATCGAGCCGCGATCGAAGCGGGCGATCGCACCGCGTGCGTTTAAAAAATCGCACTCCATTGTCCGCTGAGGATCAAGCGGCGAGATCGCGTTGGCGATCGGTCCGAATATCTCGCGACGATAGCTGGCTTCGTCGTAGAGCGGTTCGGGAATCACCGGTCCCATTAACTCGGGCACTCGATCACAATGCGCCATGTACATTTTCATGCGGGTCGAATGCCAACCAGTGATTTGCGAATCGACGATCGGCGAGCTGGCGGCCAAGGCGGGCAGCAGCGGCAACACCAAGCGAACGGCGGCATGCAATTTCGCGAACTGTTCATCCCCGTCAAACGGCAAGTTCAAGTGGACACTTTGTACGTTCGCCCAACCATGCGAATAGCAGTTAAATATCTTGTGATATTGTTCGTAGATCTCATGGCACTCGTGCGGCCACAGTTTGGTTTCCTTGGCGGGACTCATCCAAGGATGCATCGATGTGGGCAGTAGCCGCAATCCTTGTCTCTCTAATACCGGATCGATCGCGTGAACCGCATTTTCGAATTGACTTGACAATCGGACAAGATTTTCGATCGGATCAGTGATCTTCAGCTCGATCACGTGCAGTGCCAACTCGTTGGACCACGTGCAAAGCCGCGAACGGGTGTCCGAGGGAAATGTTTCGGCGTCATCCGCGGTGTTGCTTAGCGATTGCAACACCCGATCGGCGCTACTGCGTACAGAGAGTTGGTCGCGGTCGACGATAACATATTCCAGCTCCACGCCGAATGCTTCAAAGAGTCCGCGTTTCACAGCTTCGTTCATTGAGTGTTGTCTCCCGCTTTGCGACGTTCGATGCGTCGCAAAAACGATTCCATGATTCGGCGATATAAATCTTCACGCAGAATGGCGTCTTCGACCCCCGAATCGAGATTGGGATTGTCGTTGACTTCGATGATGTAGAATTTTCCATCACTCTCTTTGACGTCGACGCCATACAGCCCGTCGCCGATGATGTTAGCGGCTTTCACCGCGATATTGACCGCGCGACGCGGGGCCAGTTCAACCGGCAGCGTTTCCGCTTTGCCAAAGGTCTGTTTGCCTTCGTCTTCGTACTTGGCGATTTGCCAGTGGCCACGTGCCATGTGGTACTTGCTGGCAAAAAACGCCCTTCCATCGAGTACACCGATTCGCCAATCGAAATCGGTCCGCATAAATTGTTGCGCAATCACGAGTTCGGAATGCTCGAACATCTCCTCGAGCTTTTTTGCCAAATCGGCTTCCGTTTCGGCCTTGGTCACCCCTTTGGAAAAGGCGCTGTCGGGGCGTTTCAACACACAGGGCAATCCGATCGTCGACACAATTTGGTCGGCGTTGCGGCGGTGCACCACAATGGTTTTGGGAACATCGATCTTGGCCTTCTCGAGGATTTCCGCCAGATAGACTTTGTTGGTACAGCGAATGATCGATTGGGGGTCATCCATCACGACCAACCCTTCACGCTCGGCCCAACGCGCCAAACGATAGGTATGATGATTGACCGCGGTGGTTTCGCGAATGAACAACGCGTCGAACTCGAGCAGCCGACCTGCATCCTCGCGGGTCAATAATTCCGCACGGATTCCGACTGCGGCGGCCGCCTTGATCATTTTTTGTAGCGCCTTGGGGTCCGACGGCCCAAGGTCTTTTTCTTTGGGATCATGCAGGATGGCTAAATCGTATCGTAGAGAACTTTTCTTGCTGCGTGCTGCACCGCGGCCAGCGAAGTGCAGTTCCGCTTGCTGAGCAACAAAGGGCCAATGCGCCTGCGGGACCGATTTGATCCCGATCACTTCGGCTCGTCGCAATCGCCATTTTTCTTTTCGCCGGGCGAATTCAAATCGCAGCAAAGGGCACGGGAACGTATTGAACAACTCACGCGATAAGCGGTCGTAACGTTTGGCCAAGTTGCGACCAAAATACACACTTAGCTCAAATTCGTCTTTCGTCAACGGCGAAAGAGCGTGCTGGATCAATTCATCCAATTCCGGCGATAATAATCGCACATTGGCTTTGCCGGCCAAATCTTGGATCGCCATCACGTTGGGCATCGGCCGATGACCACGAGCTTCGGCCAACAACGAAACGTAGTAGCCAAAGCTTTGATAACGATACGAATTTGCTAGGTTATAGACTTTGATTCCCCGCCGGCGGTTCCAGCGGGGATCGGTCAAGTATTCGCGTGGATCGACGACTTCGACACCGTCAATCGCTTCGATCCATCCCGCTTGCGACTCAGTGACAATGACGTCAGACATTTACCGAAGCCTTTCCAGACGGATGATGATTCCGCGGGCGAATCATTAATAAGTTTGCGTCGTAGGTAGCGATACCGAGCAAAACAGCGGCAGCGACCTGGGACAACGGAGCCGTGTATAGATGTGTGTCGGCGATCGGATTATTCTGCAATGGGTCGGCCAACATGACCTGCCCTGTTTGGCCATCATAACCGTAGAGCACAACGAAATGTCCGACCGGTTCTCCCGCGACATCGTCGGCAACCCCGGTGCGGCCTGATTCGTCCCGAACTTGATACCGTTCTCGTGATTCCTGATACAAAAACGTTGCACTGAGCCCACTTAACAGCGGAACTCCAGCAATCAACGTTCGCACGATTAGATTTTCTTCGAGCGGTTCCATTTGCACCTGGCCGCCGAGTTCAAGGAATCGCAAATATGATTCCGTTGCAATCTCAAATCGCTCGTCCTTGGCCATTTTGGCTTCGCATTGAGCCTTTAGTTTTTCGGCCAAGTTGACGCGGCCCGGAGGAAACCAAGTGGGGTCAAAAAATTGCAGATTGTACGTCACGATCGTGGCGTCATAACCGCGAGCGAGTGCGTGACAGGCCAATTGAACCGCGAGCGTACCGCCGCGTCGAAATTGCCCGATCTCGCGGATCACTTGCTCTAACGGGATTTCATCTTTCCAGTAGTTGTAGACCGCGTGCAGGCACGTGGGGCCACAATCGGAATCACTTGGCTGAGCCAGGATGCTCAGCGGTAAGTGGTGTATCGGAGGCGTGATCAAATGTGGCGAACCTCGTTACCGTGGTTGTAGTTGACGTGGTACATGTCGGTGCGGCGGTCTCGCCAATTTGTGACATTGCCTTTTTCGCGGTGACGGCGAAGCAGTTCGAGATCGACATCATGGATGATCACCATTTCCACATTGGCATTTGCCTCGGCGCCAATCGCGTCACGCGCAAACGTGACGTCTGCGGGGGTGAAGATCGCTGATTGGGCGTAGTGAATGTCGGCATTTTCGACAAACGGCAAGTTGCCGGTGCAGCCTGCAATCGCGACATACATATGGTTTTCAATACAGCGTGCTTGCGCACACAATCGAACTCGCAGGTAACCGAGTTTCGTATCGGTGTTGAAGGGCACAAACACCATGTTCGCCCCCTTTTCAGCAGCGATTCGCGACACTTCTGGGAATTCACAGTCGTAACAGACCTGGATCGAAATTGGACCACAATCGGTATCAAACACTTCGACCTTATCGCCGCCGGTGACTCCCCACCATTGACGTTCGCTCGGTGTGATATGCAACTTGTATTGCTTTTCGATGCTGCCGTCGCGACG
>NZ_ANOG01000393.1 GCF_000346295.1 Rhodopirellula maiorica SM1
CGACAAAAACGTACACAACAGCTTTACCCGCAGTTTCACGATGAAAAATGCCGATCCGTTGCCATTTTGGCTCGCCCACGGTATCAAATGGCCTGTTCAAAGTTCGAGAATGCTCGTTTCGAGATCGTCAATTCTGAAATCAAATGACTGAATCACTCCCTCTGCGAGTCGCCATTGGTGGCGATCACGCTGGTTTTCCCCTGAAAAAGATGATCGTCGAGCGTTTTGACGGCCAAGTCACCGCATTGATCGATTGCGGTACCGACAGCGAAGCTCGCTGTGATTACCCCGATTTTGCGGTCGCAGTAGCAAAAGAAATCCTGGCCGGCCGCGCCGACAAGGGGATCATGGTCTGTGGCAGCGGCGTGGGGGTCAGTGTGGCGGCCAACAAAATTGCCGGAATTCGAGCCTCGATCTGTCACGATACCTATTCGGCCCACCAGGGCGTCGAACACGACGATATGAACGTGCTCTGCATCGGCGGCCGGATTATCGGCTCCGAATTGGCATTCGAAATCGTCCAGGCGTTCCTAAACGCGCAGTACGAACCCGAAGATCGCCATGCCCGTCGCTTGGCCAAAGTCTTGAAAATTGAAAAAGACGGGATTTGATTCCCGTTTTCTAGCTTCAGGCGTCTTTTTCATCACGCGTCTCTTTACCTCGCGAATTTTCCTGCGTCGCGAGTGTTCCTACTTCGCGTAGCCGTTTGGATGGGCCTGATGCCAATTCCACGCGGTTTCGACGATCGATTTGACGTCCATGTACTTGGGTTGCCAGCCCAATTGTTCTTTGGCCATGCGGGCGTCGGCAATCAATTCCGATGGGTCTCCCGCACGTCGTGGACCCATTTTTTCGGGAATTGGATGCCCCGTGACCTCGCGGCAAGCTTCGACGATCTCGCGAACACTGGTGCCACGACCAGTTCCTAGATTGACGCAAAGTCCTTTGCCGAGTTCGATTTTGTCGAGTGCTAGCAAATGAGCGGCGCCAAGATCGTCGACGTGGATGTAATCACGCACACAGGTCCCGTCTTCGGTCGCGTAGTCGTCCCCGAAAATGGTGATCGCGTCGCGTTGTCCCAGAGCGACCTGTAACACGATCGGAATCAAGTGCGTTTCCGGATCGTGGTCTTCGCCAATCGATCCGTCCGGCCGCGCCCCCGCCGCATTAAAGTAGCGAAGTGCCGCATAGCCAAAACCGTACGCGGCGGCGTAGTCGGCCAACGCGTGTTCGAACACCATTTTCGTGAATCCATAGGGGTTGATCGGATTCTGTGGAGTCGTTTCGGGGATCGGCACGGTCTCGGGTTCGCCGTAGGTGGCGGTGGTGCTGCTGAATACGATTTTCTTCACATCGGCTTCGCGCATCGCATCGAGCAGTTCGACCGCATCGATCACGTTGTTGCGGTAGTAGAGTGCCGGATCGTTGACCGATTCATTGACCAATGCGAAGGCGGCAAAGTGCATCACCGCGTCAATCTTTTTGTCGCGAAGTGTTTTGACAACCTTGGCGCGGTCGGACAATTCGCCTTGGACCAACATTCCCTCGGGCACCGAGGCGGCGTGGCCTCGCGAAAGATTGTCGTACACGGTGACCGTATGTCCGGCGTCTAGCAGCAGCCGAACCGCGTGAGAACCGATATATCCGGCGCCACCTACCACTAGAACATTCATGGCAATCGTACTTTCTAAAACAGTTGGAATGGTCGGACGCGTAAAAGGGCAAAACCGAATGAGATCACCAGCAGTGTCCAAGGGCGACCGTGTCGAGTGTCGAATCAGGATAAGGGTAATTTGTTGATTCTGCCAATGCCATAGCTGTGGGATCGACTTCGATCGGTGGGATAGGCTTCCAGCCTGTCATGCCGCATCGCTTGGTCTACTTTACTCGTAGCGAAAGTCGCAAAGACGTTCGTCCACCCCTAAACATCCAAAACTCTTGGCGAGTTTTCGCTACGGAAAGACCGTTCTGCTTCGACAGGCCGGAAGCCTATCCCACATTTTCAATTCAAACGAGGGCTGCCTTGGCGAAACGACCTACGAAGCTCGAGTTGCTACAGAAGGCGGGGCCGCCGCCGAAGTCCAATCGTGCGACCGAAACAGTTTGCAACGAGTTTCTTGACTATCTGCGTAGTGAATGTCATTTGGCGGCCAACACCATCGCCGCCTACGGTCGTGACATTCAGCGGTTCGCGACGTGGCTTGGCACTGGATCGCTAAATCAAATTTCGATTAGTGACTTGTCGTCCTACATCGGCGAGTTGAACGAAGCCGAACTCGCCCCCGCTTCGATTGCTCGAAACGTGGTTGCCGTTCGCACGTTCTTCAAATACTTACAGCTCGAAGGAATCGTCCAAAGCAATCCAGCCGAATTGATTGTCACCCAGAAGATGTGGCAACGTATTCCCGGCGTTTTATCGACGCGGCAAGTCGAGCAGTTCTTGTCGTCGCCACGGAAGGCGGATGTTTATTGGCAGCGTGATGTGGCGATGTTAGAGGTGTTGTATGCCACCGGATGTCGTGCTTCGGAAGTCTGTTCCATCCGTGTGCGGGACATGTCACTGAGTGAAAAATTTTTGAAGTGTGAGGGGAAAGGGGGAAGCAACGCGTCGTGCCGATCGGTTCGCGAGCGATCGCAGCGATCAATCGCTACTGCGAAGAATTGCGCGGCAAGTTAGCCGAGAAAAGTCCCTATCCGCCCGAAGAACTTTTTCTCTCACGCAGCGGCCGGGCACTCGACCGCATTCAGTTGTGGCGGCTTGTTAAGTTTTACGCCAAACGCGTTGGCATCGATCCGTCGATCAGCCCGCACAGCTTGCGGCATAGCTTCGCTACTCATTTGTTGGCCGGTGGCGCCGATTTGCGTTTGGTGCAAGAGATGTTAGGCCACGCCAGCATCCAGACAACGCAGATCTATACACACGTAGAACACTCGCGACTAAAGAAGGTGCACCAAGCGTTTCACCCGAGAGCGTGATTATTGAAGTGGCGTTTTCAATTAGGCCAATCGGGATCCGCGATCTTGCGTCCCATGTTTGCCAATTTGGCTTGGGCGTCGAGCAAACGTTGCCAAGCAGAGAACGACAACACAACCTCATCGTTGCTTTCGTTTGTCTTGGCTGCATCGATCAATTTGTGAAGTCGTGATTGAAGGTAATCAAGGATTTCACAAAGCTGTGCTTTTTGGCCTGGCGATAGTCCATCGGGGATCGACGGGACTTCGAGGATCTGCACCAACTCGGCCGGGTAAGGCGACTTGGGTTCTTGGTTTAGCTCCAGTGCAATCGAGCTTTCCGAAGACGCCGCGTCGCGGCTGACGGTCGGATTGTCGCCTCCCATCGCTGCAAGCCGTGCGGCGATTTGCTCTTCCGAACCGACCAAGATCAAACTGCGACCCAACGCAATCAAGTCGCCGTGGCGAAGGATCTTCAGTTGGCACTCGGTGCCGTTGACCTTTGTCCCATTGGTGCTGTCCAAATCGGTTAACACCAACCGTTCGTTGTCACGTTGGACCTTGAAATGACAGCGGCTGACACGCTCGTCATTCAGCTGGATATCGTTGCCTTCTTCGCGACCGACCGTCAGCGGTGGGTGCAAATTTTCGTACACCTTTCCGCGATCAGCGCCGTGCAGAATCTTGAGGGTCACGCCCGACATGGGGCACTCCGACGGGAGAGAACAGGGGAGACAAGAATCATGGGTCGAGGGTGATAAGTATAAACGTTGTTTACGGTTGCGTCACCGCAGTTCCCGCGGTTTACGAATATCTTTCTATTGTTTAACAATTCTCTTCGACTCCTGATCGGGGGGGCTGGATAGGAGCTGTTTAAGCAGGGAGGCAGGAATCATTGGGGAAAATTCGGTTCGTCGTTTAAACGCTAGCAGGCTGTTGATTTAACGAAGTCTTCTATGGCAAGGGGGGATGATGGACCACCTCGTCCGTTATCGGTGTATTCGACGGACTAGGAAGTCCGTCGTACGACTAAAACAACAGCCCGCCAGCGTCAAAGCGGCCAAGTTTCGGAAAAACTCCTGACTCGCTACTTAAATTACCACGCGTGATTTCTACTGAACCTCTGCAATTATACATTTTAAATAATCGCTTTCCGGACATGAAATCGCGCAGGGGTGATCAGGAGCGGGGCCACGGTTTTCTAAAACAATCAAATCACGGCGTTTTCGTCGCCCCACGTCCAATAGCATGTTAAGAAATTCCGAACGTGAGACACGTCCGCTGCAGCTGCATGTGACCAGGATTCCGCCGGGGGGGACCAGATCCACTGCGAGTGAATTGAGTCGTCGGTAGGCGCGAAGAGCAGTGTCGACTTGATGCCGGCTGCCCGCAAAACGAGGGGGATCTAAGATGACCGCATCAAAGCGTTGCCCCTCGTCACCAAGCCGTTTCAGTTCGTCGAAACAGTCGCCTTGAGCGAAGCTGATTGTGCTGTCCGAGTCGTTTCCTAGGCCGTTTCGGGTGACCGCTTGTTGTGCCTGATCCAGTGCCGCTTGGCTCGAGTCAATTCCGACCACGGATTTGGCACCTTGTTTCAGTGCGACAAGCCCGAACCCGCCGTTGTAGCAACAGACGTCCAACACGCTGCGGCCTTTCATGTATCGAGCGGCTGCGAGGTGATTGAGTCGTTGGTCCAAATAGCCGCCTGTTTTTTGTCCGGCATGCAGATCGACGGCCAATTGCAGTCCGTTCTCGCTATAGAGTACGGGTTCCTGTTGCTCGGTCCCTTCGAACCACTCGTTTTGGGGTTCGATGCCTTCGTGTTTGGCCGTTTTTTCATCCACGCGGACCATGATCGCTCGCGCTGACAAGGCGGATCGAAGGTGCTCGAGAATCGGCTGCTGCCAACGCAGCAATGCTCCGGCGGTAAATTGCACCCCCAAACAATCCGCGTAGCGGTCAACAATCAAACCGCTTAGCAAATCCGATTCGCTAAAGACAATTCGCTCAGCCGCCTGAGGATCAAGCGGTCCAGTCAATCGGCGTCGGGCAATTGCGGCATCGATTCGCGATCTCCAATGCTGCTCGTTGATTTCGATGTTGGCATCAAACGCGTACAGCCGAATTCGCAGCCGGCTGCCGGGATTGACCACGCCTCGAGCGACCCAGTTGCCGTCGAAATCAAGCAGATCGACGACCTGACCCGATTTCAAGTTGTGGCCGGTTTCTGCCAACGCATGAGCGTGTACCCAGGGATGGCGAGCCAGAAAAGGGAATTGGCGTGACGGTTTTAAGCGAAGAGGAACAGGGGTATCGGAATAGGTCACGCGTGGTTGGTCCTGAAGGAAATTTGGAAAGCCCGAATGATTTACGGAAAGAATGAGTGCAAATCGAAGTGATTTTGCCGCGATCGTCAGATTGTTCTCGAGGGGCAAACCCGCAAAACGGCGTCAGGATCGTCGTGCACCCTTTCAGCTTGCCATCGCCGCCGAAAAACGCAAGCTGGAAGCGTCGGCTGCTCGTCAATCATCGCAAAAAAAACTTGCCCGTGGCAGCCGAGACGGCATCGCGATGACGTTCCAGAGGGCTCAAAGATGACGGATTCGAGCGGAAATCGAAATGCCCGCTCGCCAGCGAGAACCAAACTGGGCACAATGGAGTCAGTTAAACTGGAGCGACTGGGGTGTCCGGTCGATAAACACCGAAGACGGATCGGCACGCCGAGGGTGCGTGACGATCGTACGCGAAATTGCTTCAAAGAAAGGTCATCTGCCATGACACATGTTGTTTGCGAGCCATGCTCAGGGTGCAAATACACCGATTGTGTTGTTGTTTGTCCAGTAGAGTGCTTCTACGAGGGCGATCAAATGTTGTATATCCACCCCGAAGAATGCATCGACTGCGAAGCGTGCGTTCCGGAATGTCCCGTTGAAGCGATCTTCCACGAAGACAACGTGCCTGAGGAATGGAAGAGCTACATCGAGCTCAATGCCGAGCGAGCGGAGTCGGATGAATGCGATGTCATCACGGAAAAGAAAGAGCCGCTGGCGGATAAGTAAGTCGATGCGACGCCGTTGCTGCGGACGCGATTCCGCGATCCATGCAACGAAATTTCCATCCGCGGTGTTTCAAGCGAAATCGAAAAACCCTCCGTGAGCCGGCTCACAGAGGGTTTTTTTATTGCTCGAGCTTTCTTATTGCCCTGGGCGGATGTCTTGGCCCACTCAACTGATTGCTGGCAGAAAGGTTTTCCAGCATTCGTAGCGCGGGTCTTCGATCGATTGAGCCAACATCGGGTTGAAACGCGGTCTCACCGGACGATTCAACAATTGCATGCGAGCTTGTTGTGGCGTCCGTCCCCCTTTGCGGCTGTTACATTTCAAGCAGCAGCAAACGATATTTTCCCATGTCGTCGGTCCGCCATGTGATCGTGGGATCACATGGTCCAAGCTCAACTTGTTGGTGGGTTCTTTCCGGCCGCAATACTGACATTGGTTCTCGTCACGGGCGAACAGATTCCTGCGGTTAAACCGCACCGTCTGGACCGGCATCCGATCGAACCGCGTCAGTCGAACAATCCGAGGGACCCGTAGTTCAAAACCCACCGCTCGGATGTAGTCTTCATCGGGTTGTTTTTCTAGAGAGGTAAGCTGGCTGAGTTCACACCAACTTTCGAAGTCGTAGCTGACGTATTGATCGTCGTCATGGCAGATCACTTCCGCACATTCGCGGTACAACAACGTAAAGGTCCGTCGTACGTTGACCACGCGGATCGCCATGTAAAAACGATTCAGCACTAACACATTCGTGTCGAGAACACTTTGCGACATAAGCAATTCGATCCTTCCGTTGTCTCGCTAAAAAGGCACTTCGTGGGACGAATTCATTCCATCAAGCTTTTGGAAAAAAGCGGACAGAATCATTTTCATCAGTTTAATGGACTGGCTTTACATTCACTACAAGCTTGTACGGGGATAAGCTACGCTTTCTGCGACACGGAAAGTCGGAATGGGGGTTCGCAGTGCTCCGGTAGCATTTCTTTCCCATAATTGTAGGGTCTCGACGATCAGTCGCCATCAAATTGGCGAAGCCGTTCATCGCAATTTCATTGAAGATTCACGGCCAAACACGTGGTTTTCCCCCCATTTTTCTTGCCAAAAAAGCGTTTTTATTCCCCCTGATGATCGTTGCCCTTTTGCTCAACCCAATTTTTTTGCTGTCGTTCGATACCGAGCGTTGGTTCGGCTGGCTTGGGCCGACCGGAGCGGTTTTGGCGGCGATTTTGCTGGTGGTTTTCTGCATCGTAGCGTGGGGATTGAACCTGATTACGTTGCCTGGGAATTGGATCGCGGTCGCCGCGATGGCACTTTACGCATGGTTAGGGCCCGGTGAGGGGCGGATTGCGATCGGCGCCGCGACGCTGTTTGCCGCGTTTCTGTTTGCATTGCTAGGCGAAATTATCGAGTTCGCCGCTGGGGCGATGGGGGCGCAGAAAGCCGGAGCGAGTCGTCGTTCCACTTTTTTAGCGGTAGTGGGTTCGATGGTCGGAGCCCTGATTGGTGCATTCGTCGGGATTCCGGTCCCCGTCGTCGGCCCGATTTTGGCCGCCATTCTGTTCGGCGGCGTCGGAGCGACCGCCGGGGCGATCTACGGCGAGTGGACTGACGGGCGTTCGTGGCGAGAGAGCTGGAACGTCGGTCACGCCGCCTTTTGGGGCCGCACCTTCGGCACGCTAGGCAAGTTCGCCGCCGGTTTGGCCGTCGTGTTGGCGGCGCTGATTGGCGTGTTGTTTTAGTTCGATCGAAGCCTCGAATTGTTTGCAAGCAATCCATTCGAGGCGATCGACTGGCGGATTGCATTGACTTTGACGGGCCGGATTTCCTACGCTCGCGGCGGCGGAAACTCTTCAAAAGAAAACATCATGGCCAAGGTTGCATGTCCCACGCGCGGCGCACGATCGACCGTCGGCGGCGAGTTCTTTATTCGACTCAGCAAGCCGACCTGACTTCATCCACGGCGGCAAGTCGTCGTACCGCCGAGCAGTGGCGCGAGGCGCGGCGGCCGACGGCAACCTACGCCGCTCGTGTGCATCGGCGGTTGCGGGGACGTTGGTTCTCGTTGGTTCCGGTCAAACGAAGAACGCTCAGTAGTGTGGCGGCGGTGCTGTGGGGCATCGCGGTGCTACTGTCCGCTGCTCACTATGCATCGGTCGCTTGGCCCTCGATTGTCAACCATCCCGAGATTGCGCGGCCGCTGCGACTGGATCGTCCCGACAGCTTTGGACGCTGGGTGATCTGCGTCTTGTTAGCGGGATCCGCCGGCGCTTCGCTGATGATCTATCAAGTTCGTCGCTACCGAGTGGACGACTACACCGGGCAATATCGATTGTGGCGTCTCGTGTTGATCGCGTTGTTCGTCGCCAGCATCAACTCGCTGGTTTCGGTCGTGGATTGGGCCGGCGGGTTGCTCGATCTCGCCATCGGCGAACGCGTCGCGTTGTCTGGCAGCGATTGGCTTTCCATCTTGATCACGATCGGTGGTGCCGTGTTGGCGCTGCGTTTGACTGCCGAAGTCCGTCGTTCGCGATGGGCATTGGTGACGATGATCGTCGCTTGGATGTTGCTCGCCATTCCGGTGGCGGCAAAATGGAACATCTTTGCCGTGGATTCGATTCTCAAATGGTCGCTTGTCACCACCGCACCGCTGCTCGCCTATACGACCTTGTTCATTTCGCTTGGCGGTTATTTGCGATTGTTGTATCGCCAAGTTCGTAATCTTGATGAAAACGACTCGCTGGTCGAACGGTTTCAAGAGTGGAAGGTTCGCTATTTGACGCGGGACCGCGAAACCGAAGTGGACGACGCTCCGCCGACGGATACCGAGTCGAAAGTCGCGGCGAGATCGAAACCAACGGCCAAACCCAAGGCGAAAACGGCCCGCAAACCGCAGCATGAAAGTGCGAGCGATGACGCAGCGTCGGAGCCGGACGATGACTCAGACAGTTCAGGCCGCGGCAAACGTCGATGGTGGTCATTGCGTCGAGGCAAGAAAAATAACTCCGCAGCCGCCGATGACGCGGGTGCCGACGTCGTCGCGGATCAAGCCGACGAGGCGGTCGAGGATACCGATGCCAACGTCGATTCCGAGCCTCGCAAGAAACGACGATGGTTAGGGTTGCGCGCGGCAAAGGCAGAACGCACGGACATGGATGAACAAGATTCGCCCGACGCGTCGACAGCGAATGAATCGTCTGAGGGTGAATCGGCTGAGGGGGACGAGGTCGGCGAAGATTCGCCTAAGAAGCGTGGTTTGTTCTCGTTCGGACGGGGACGTCGGCAAAAGCCGGAACCGCAGCAAGACGAACCAATCGCGGATAAATCAATTGCAGAGAGCTCCGCGGAGGAACCGGGTGCCGACGAGAGTGATCCGCCCGCCAAAAAACGAGGACTCGGAGGGTGGCTAAGCCGAGGTGCAAAGAAGAACGCGGAAATGGATGCCGTCGATAACACCGACGACGACAACGACACCGGAAACGACGCCGACGCGTCGGCGGGTCATGATTCGGGCGGCCAAGATTGGCAGGATCCCGATTCGATCGACTGGGATTCGCTCAGCAAAACGGAACGCCGCAAGCTTCGCAAGCAACTCAAACGCCAAGGCCGTGCCGCCTAGACGTTTCGCGTCTCACGTAGCGAAAGTCGCCAAGACTTTCGTCCATTCGGGCTTTCGGCCTCGTAGCTGTTTCTTGGCTGTCCGAAGCGTCCTTTTCTCGTTTGAAAAACGGACTTGCTCCGCTTCGCCGCTTTTGGGCTTCTATGACCCGAACCCCTTCTTCGGGTATCTTCTCCCACATCTTGTTCGCCCTTCGCGATTTTTCACCGTTTCCCTCTCCCATCCCTGCTCGATCCGATCCATGATTCGAACACGATTTGCCCCCAGCCCGACCGGTTATCTTCACATTGGTGGTGTTCGCACCGCTCTATTCAATTGGTTGGTCGCACGAAAAATGGGCGGTCATTTCATTCTTCGCATCGATGACACCGACGCAGGTCGGAACGTGAACGAGGCGATCCAGCCGATCTTGGATGGTTTTCGCTGGCTGGGAATGACTTGGGACGAAGGTCCCGAGGTCGGCGGCCCTCATGAACCCTATTTTCAATCGCAGCGGGCCGATCGCCACGCTGCCGCGGCCAAGTCACTGTTGGAAAGCGGACATGCCTACCGCGATTATTCACGTCCCGAAGAGTTTGCGGCGCTGCGAGAGGAAGCGCAGAAGGCGGGTAAGCAGTTTATCTACGATCGCCGCTGGATGGCCGAGGACGACGCCGCTGCGGCCGCGTTTGAAGCCGAAGGACGCACCGCCGTCGTCCGTTTGAAGATGCCTCGTGAAGGCGAGTGTGTGATCTCGGATTTGGTTCGCGGTGAAGTGCGTGTGGCCTGGGGGGCCGAGCAAGACCATGTGATCCAACGCGCCGATGGCAGTTGCTTGTATCATCTCGCCAGCGTGGTGGATGACCACGACTACGAGATCACCCACGTGATCCGCTCCGAAGAACATCTTTCGAATACACCGCGTCAAATCTTTATCCTTGAATCGCTTGGCTACGAACGTCCAGCCTATGCGCATTTGCCCTACGTTGCTGAACCCGGCGGCCACGCGAAACTGAGCAAACGGAAGCTCGCCAAATACGAGAAGAACAAAGATTTCGCGGAACTGCTTGCCCGAGGACGTCGGATCGCGGATCGCTGTGGGATCCAAACCGAAGCGGATACGTTTAATCCCGTGATTGTCGACTTCTATCGCGAAATTGGGTTCACCGTCGATGCGATTCTGAATTACTTGCTGCTGCTGGGTTGGTCGCTCGATGGCGAACGAGAAAAATTCACGATAGCTGAAATGACCGAACTGTTTTCTCTCGAGCGAGTGACGAAGGCGCCGGCGTCGTTTGACCCACAAAAACTGCTGTCGTTTCAAGGGGATGCGTTTGCCGCACTGCCGTTGGACGAGCGAATCAAGCGAGTCAAACCATTTGCCGAGCGGGCTGGTTTGTTACAAGAAGCGGGCTCCGACGCGAAGCTTCAGGACGTCGTGCAAGGTGCCGGTGACCGGTTGAAGATCGCGGGCGACATCCTCGATTTTGACTACTGCTTCCTGGACGAGTTTCCGGTCGACGCCAAAGCCTACAAGAAGCGGATCGATGGCGATCCAGCGGCAAAAGATTTGCTCAAAAAACTGCGAGCGAGCTTTGCCGAGGCGGACCAATGGACGGTCCAGTCAAGTGAAACGCTGGTCAAGCAATTTTGTGAGGCCGAGGGCATCAAACTAGGCAACATCATCCACGCGTTGCGTGTGGCGACCACGGGAACCGCGGCCGGGTTTGGCATGTTTGAAACGCTGGCCGTGATCGGGAAAGAGCGAGTGTTGGCGAGAATCGACAAGGTCGTCCAGGCATAACGATTGAAGCTGTGTCTTCTTCACAAACCCGTTTGTCCCACGAAACCGCGACAATCTGTGCCCATGCAGATTCGCGGTGATTTCGGGTAAACTGTATTGTGGATATTTCGTCACCCCTTTTGGTTCCATTGCGAGTGTTAGCCATGCAACGTTTCCGTTTTTCATCTCCTGTCGCGATTGCGGTTTGCGTGGCGGTATGCGTATTCGCCGTGGGGTGCAAACGCGAAGAGAGACCGGTGACGTTCGAGCCGAACTTTGTCCATGCGATGAAGTACCAAATCAAAGACAACGTCTCGATGGAGCAAGCCTCCAAAGATTCGGTGTGGGTCGTAACGAAAATGTTCGGCACACCGGACGAGCCCAAATTGCCGGACTTCGTGGCCGAGGAAGAGGATTTTGCCGATCTGGTGGACCTCGACCGGCTCGTGCGTGCCTCAGGCCCTGCCGATGCCGAGGGACGGGGCTTGTACCGCAAACATTGTGCATTGTGCCATGGCGTGACAGGTAATGGCCGCGGCACCACGGCGGCGATCTTGAATCCGTACCCACGCGATTATCGCATGGGAGTGTTTAAGTTCAAATCGACTCCGCTTAGCTACAAACCCACTCGCGAAGACATCGCCCGTTCGATTCGCAATGGAATCCCCGGCACCGCGATGGTGAAGATCCCCGAGTTGTCCGAAGAAGACGTGCAAGCGTTGACCGACTATGTGATCTATTTGTCGTGGCGAGGGGAAACCGAGCGAGCTTTGATCGACGATGCCGTGATGGAAGGGGTCGATTTCGAAGGGGGCGAACGCATCATCGATCCCGAATTGGCCAACAGCGCTGATGAAGAAGAACAGGAACTGTACGAAGAGCAATGGGAGATTTCCGAAGAGATCGCGATGGGAGTCGCCGAATCTTGGCTCGAAGCGGAAGACGAAGTGCTCGAGGTACCGGAGCCGCCTGCTGATTTTCCCGTGGCCAATTCACGCAAGGAATTCATCAAGTTGAGTCAGGGCGAGCAATCCGACGCGTTGGCGAAATCGGTCGAGCGAGGCCGCGAGTTGTTCCTTGGCAAAGTGGCGTCTTGCAGCAAATGCCATGGCGAGCAGGGGCTCGGCAATGGCCAGACCACCGACTATGACGAATGGACCAAGGACTGGACCGCACGGATCGGAATCAAACCCGAGGACCGCGAGGCGTTGATCCCACTGCTTGCTCGCGGAGCTCTGCCGCCGATCAACGCGGTGCCTCGAAATTTTGCTGAAGGCTTGTTCCATGGAGGCTCGGATTCCAGCGATCTGTACCGCCGAATCACCCAAGGAATTGATGGCAGCCCGATGCCTGCTGCGACGTTTGTCGAAGGTCAGTTCGAAGAACAAGATGTGTGGCATCTGATTAACTTCATTCGCTCGCTGCAAACCGCAGACGCCGAGGATGCGGCGGCTACCGATACCGATCCGGTACCCAGCGAAGCCGGTGCATCCGAGCCCGAAGCCAGCCCGGCGATCTAGCGAAGTCCGAAAGCTTTGGCGGCGTTTGCGACTCGCGACGTCGCCCTTTCTATTCACCTATCTAATTAGTCAAAGCGATTATGAGCGAGCAAGAAGCGAAGCGCGAAAGCAAGCACTTTATACAACAGGCAATTGAAGCCGATTTGGCGGCGGGGCGTTTCTCAGGTGTGTTCACACGATTTCCCCCGGAACCGAATGGCTATCTGCATATCGGACACGCCAAAAGTATCTGCTTGAACTTTGGCTTGGCCAAGGATTACGGCGGTACTTGTAATCTGCGGTTTGACGACACCAATCCCACCAAAGAAGAAACCGAATACGTCGATTCGATTCAAGAAGACATTCGTTGGTTGGGTTTCGAGTGGGACAGTCTGCACTACGCCAGCGACTACTTTGACCAATTGTACGAGTGGGCCGAAAAGCTGATCAGCGAAGGTCATGCCTACGTTTGCGATCTGACCGCCGAACAGACTCGCGAGTACCGTGGAACACTAACGGAACCAGGCCGCAATAGTCCGTTTCGTGACCGCACGGCGCAAGAAAATCTAGATTTGTTTCGGCGGATGCGTGCGGGAGAATTTCCCGATGGTTCACGTGTCTTGCGAGCCAAAATCGATATGGCGTCGCCGAATATCAATCTTCGCGATCCGGTGATGTACCGTATTCTACGGGCGACACATCATCGCACTGGTGACAAGTGGTGTATCTATCCCACCTATGATTGGACGCATGGCCAGAGCGATTCGATCGAAGGAATCTCTTTCTCGATCTGTACGCTCGAGTTCGAAAATCATCGCCCGCTGTACGATTGGTACTGTGAAAAACTCGGTATCCATCACCCTCGACAAATCGAGTTTGCCAAGCTGAAGCTCAGCACGCTGTTGATGGGCAAACGTCACATGTTGCGAATGGTCAAAGAAGGCTACGTCAACGGATGGGATGATCCTCGGATGCCGACGATCTCCGGTTATCGCCGTCGAGGTTACACGCCCGAGTCGATTCGCAATTTTTGTGCGGATGCGGGGATCGCAAAATTCAACAGCACAATCGACGTCATTCGGCTTGAAAACGCCGTTCGTGAACATCTAAACGCGGTCGCGCTACGGCGAATGGCAGTGCTGGATCCGGTTAAATTGACGATCACCAATTGGCCCGAAGGCAAGGTCGAAATGACCGAGGCGATCAACAATCCCGAAGATCCGTCGGCGGGCAAACGTCAAATTCCGTTTTCCGGCAAGCTGTGGATCGAACAAGATGATTTCCGCGAAGAAGCGCCTCGCAAGTTCTTTCGACTGAAGAAAGGCGGCGCGGTGCGTCTGCGTGCCGGCTACATCGTCGATTGCCACGATGTGGTCAAAGACGACGAGGGCAACGTGATCGAGATCCTCTGTACCTATGACCCGGAAACCAAAAGTGGCTCGGACTCCTCCGGTCGCAAAGTCAAAGGAACAATCCACTGGGTTAGCGCCGAGCATGCGGTCGAAGCCGAAGTCCGCTTGTACGACCGCTTGTTCACCGTCGAAAACCCTGGCGATCCCGAAGAAGGAAAGACCTTTCTCGACTACTTGAATCCTGATTCGCTGAAAGTGATCACCGGGTATCTTGAGCCGGCACTCGCGGAAGCAAAATCGGGTGATCGCGTTCAATTCGAACGATTGGGCTACTACGTGGTTGATCCCGACACAACGCCGCAAAAGATGGTATTCAATCGCATCGTTTCGCTGCGTGATACCTGGGGCAAGATGGAAGCCAAAGGGAAAGCGAACTGACAACCGATTGGCAAATGGACGGGCCGTTGGACGTGCGGTAATTAAGTTGCGGAAGTCACATATTTCCGCCGGGCTAGCCCCCAATGCCATCTATTGTGGCACTAAACGGGTGGCGTTTGTAGCGGTGCGGCGCGGGGCCCGCCCGGTCTAAACCGAACGTTTCACTCGCCTCAACCGGACGGCTCGCGCCGTGCCGCTAAAACCTCGCGAAACAGGGGGATAAATGCTTCACAGCGTTTGGCGAAACCTTGGCCGGCTTGCCAGGTAGCAGCCAGTTGTCGCACCGACCGGGGCAAGCCCGGCGGAAGCGAGGGACGATGCGAGGCTCTCTCATTTGCCTCAGCCAGCCAAGGGGCTCAACCGCACAAAAAAACAGGCCACGGTTTAACCGTGGCCTGTTCGTTTTGGTTTCGATCGCGCTAAACAGACTTAGCTGTTGTTCACGTTCGCGACTTCGGTTTCCTCGCTGGCATCCGCTGCGTCTTCGCCCACTTCGATCGGAGCGGCAAATCCTCCGGCGGCAAGGACTTGTTGCTTGATCTCGTCTGCGATATCGGTGTTTTCGATCAAGAAGTTACGAGCCTTCTCTTTGCCTTGTCCCAAGTACGTTTCACCGTATTTGAACCAAGCACCGCTGCGGTTGACGATATTGTGAGTCGTGCCGAGATCCAATAGGTCGCCTTCGTAGCTGATCCCATTGCTGTGCATCATGTCGAACTCAGCGATGCGGAATGGCGGTGCTACCTTGTTCTTGACGATCTTTGCCTTGACCCGTTGGCCGACTTGTTCTTCGCCATCTTTCAAAGCTCCAATTCGACGCACGTCGATACGGCACGATGCGTAGAACTTCAGTGCTCGACCACCCGGCGTCGTTTCGGGGCTGCCGAACATCACGCCGACCTTTTCTCGGATCTGGTTGATGAAGATCACACTGCACTTGCTCTTGGAGATCGCTCCGGTCAACTTTCGCATCGCCTGGCTCATCAATCGAGCTTGCAGACCAACATGGCTATCGCCAATTTCGCCCTCGAGCTCTTTCTTAGGAACCAACGCTGCGACCGAGTCGACGATGATCACATCGACCGCGTTGCTCTTGACCAGCATTTCGCAGATTTGCATCGCTTCTTCACCGCTGCTGGGTTGGCTGACCAACAGCGTGTCGAGTTCAACGCCCAGCTTTTTGGCCCAGCTGGGGTCAAACGCGTGTTCGGCGTCGATGATCGCCGCGATCCCGCCAAGCTTTTGTGCCTCGGCACCAATGTGCAGAGCCAGCGTGGTTTTACCACTCGATTCGGGGCCGTACACCTCGATGATCCGGCCGCGGGGAACCCCGAAGCCGCCCAAGGCCATGTCCAACCCTAAGCTGCCGGTGGGAATGCCGTCGATTTTGAACGATTGATTCGCTCCCAAGGGCATGATCGAACCTTCGCCAAAGGTCTTTTCGATCTGCTGAAGCGTAGTTTTCAGTCCTGGCTCACGGGAAAGGATTTCCTTCAAGTTAGGATCGACTTTTGCACCCCGAGTCGCTGCTGATTTTGCTGCTTTCTTAGCCACTGTATTATTCCCTTTCAGAAAAATCCCGTGAAAGTTCCCGCACCTTGGATTAGTTAATCTTTGCGTGAGGTGAACGTGTTTATCGTACCGGTGTAAAGCGAAACTGCCAAGCATTACGTTTGCTTTCACTGTCACTTGCTTGACGAAACCTTAGGTCTCCGTCCGATTTACTTGCCACACCCTTAGTATCCGCGGTGGTCCAGACACGTCTGGTCAACGCCGTCCGCCTTTTTCCGAAATATTCTTTGAGCCAATCTCGCGAGATGAATCATGGCCCGATAACCGGCATTGCTAGCAATCTCTTCCTAACTGGCAAGATTCGGCGGAGGGCGTGTCATGTTGCAAGGTATCCACGCAGTACCGTCACCTTTGGTAGCGGCTCGCTCCGCTCTGCGATTAAAACCATCCGGTCAGCAAAGTCACGTCTCCTAAAAGTCACGTCGTGAAAAGTACACGCAGCTTGTCGTCAACAGTACCGCGATAAACAGCGTACAGCTGAGCACGGGTTCCAGGATTTTGTAGCGGACCAGTTCGACGGGGCCAAACTCGTCGCGATTGATTTCAAACGACGATTCGCCACTGACAATCGCTGCGATGGTGCCGCCTAATTCGCTCGTCTGTGGCGTGATGCTGCGAAGGGGCCCGATCACGAAACGATCGACTTGACGCCACGTGGAAAGCCGGGGACGTAAATTACGACGCAGTTTCAACGTTTCGGTATCCAGCAAGTCGACTTGGTCAACGTCATGAGCAATCATCAGCGTGGCGGATCGATCGTCCATCGCGATGGACTCGATGTCGGTTTGTGGCAATGGATCGCCCAGCGTCCACTGCTTCGAATCGGCATTGGAAATCAACATGCGACACCGCTTATCGCTGGTCAACACAGCAAAACGCGTCTCGTTGCCCATCGCGATCGCGGAAACGACTGACAAGCGATCTGGTAGCGGCACGGTCGCCGTTGGTTGCAGCGAATCGAGATCAAAAACTTGTAGCGATTCGTCATCGGTCGCCAACAGTACCGCGTTACCACTGATGGCAAGAAAAGCAAATCGAGGCAGCTCTTCGCCCAGGGTTTGCGTCGTGACCACGTGCCAAGGTTCGCCGGCGGCAGGCTCGCCCGTCTGCGGCGACGGGCTAGGTTTTAGTAGTGACAGTTGCTTTCCGCTGAACAACACCAGCGTATCGCCTGCGGCGTTGATCCCGACACTTCGCGGCGGGCTGAGCAGAACGTCGCTTGGCAAGATGTCCTGGAACCCTGTGGTGGCCGCGCCCATCATGCTAGCGAGTTTCTGCAGCCAACTGTTCTGTGGGGCACCGGATGACGTCCCGCTCGATGACTCTGTCGCGGCGGAATCGTCGTCGGCATCTTCGCTGCGGTTCGGTTCCCCCACCGCCTCGCGGATTTGCTGTTTCGAGGTGATGGCAATCCCGCTCGAATTGATCGCGAACACCTTGTTCTCGGTCGCAGCGAGTTGTTGGGTCGCTGTGGGCAATCGCAAACTGGGGTGAGCACGCCACTGGTTTGCTTCGTCGAGCACCAGTAGATCAAAGCCGCCAAGTCCGAACGGATTAAAGCGGCCGCCGCGGACGACTGCGGTCACGATGGTCGAATCGTCGATCGCCACGGGCGAGAGCACGCGGTTGCGACCGAGTGCTTCGGATTCATAGATCTCATTCCATTGATCGGCTTTCGTGTCCCATCGCATCAAACCCTCGCCACGTGTGGTTGCAAAGACTTGATCGCCCGCGATTGCCATTCGATTGATGCTGCTCGGGCGAGTGACAAAGCTGTCAAAGAAGCCGCCGATCATGCCTACCACAACTAAATAGGCACCAAACATACATGTGATTCCAATCGCCAAGATGGGCGATCGAAAACGAAGTCCCGCCAAAGTCGAGACGCTGTAGAACACGGCAAACACAAACACGGAGACGGGAATGCAAAGCAGCAGTCGGGCGTTCCATACATCCAAACGCAATCCTGCGATCAAGTACAGTCCCACGATCAATTGAATGACACATAGAAACACAAACGCACATCCCCCGACAAACTTGCTCAGCAGCAGCAGCCATCGCGAGACAGGTTTGCTGAGCAGCAGATGCAGCGATCCGGGCTGAAGCATGTCGGGAATGATCGACGCCGTGACGAGAATCCCGAGAAAGACAAGGATGAAACCAAGCAACCAATTGATGATTGTTGGCACCACAATCTGGTTCAGCAAAATCAAAAATTGCGTTTTGTCGACGGCAAAACGGGCCGGGAAATCCATCCCCAGATAAGTCAGCATGATCGAACGCGCCGAGCGGGATTCAAACACGCCCGGAATGGCTGCTTCGATTCGCAACCTCGCTCGGCGTTGCCGCAGCGTCTCGTCGATTTGGTCCGGACCAAGTTCATCAAGCTCGCGAAGCTCACGCAGTCGGGCGGTCGACTTCCACACTTCGGCGTCGTACCAGGATTCGTCCTCGAGCAACGAGTTCAGCGAATCGGCGAGTGTGGTGAAATAGAACCGCACGTCTTCGCCTTGGCCGACTTTGCGTAATTCACGTTTGACATCGTCGGGCAAGGCGTTTGCAATTTTGCCTACCGGTGTGTTCGCTTGGTTGGGGTCGGCAATTCCAGCGGCTAACATCGCTTTGAGTCGGCCGCCATTGTCGATATCACGATCACGGAATGTGGTTGTGAAATCTTCGCGATAACCGATCGGGGCGAGCGCGCCGAGCAGCAACCAAATGGCGATGAACGCCACCCATAAAATCCGCGACGATAACGCGGCGTGAAACGAGTCACGAATGATTGCGATGTACGGCCACAATCGTCTCACGATGTCTCCTTTGGTCGCGAAACTTCTCGCATAAACGTTTCTTCGAACGATTCGCGTTTTAGCTTCAGCCCGCGTAACGAAAAATGGTGACGTCGCAATGCATCCACCACTTCATCCACCTCGGCTTGTGTCGACAGCGGCAGCGTGAAATCCAGTGTCAAAGCGTGCTGTGCGTCACGATCGGTTGATGGCGGTGTGGGATGGGGCAGCGTGTTGCCGACAAACTGAATGGCGGGAAAGTTCTCTCGCAACCACTCGCTGGGGGCTTGTCCAGCGGATTCCGCGGCAGGCATCGCAACCTCGAATGCGACCTCTTCGAATCGATCAAATTGAGTCAGTTCGTCGATGCGTCCGGCGACACAAATTTTGCCATGCGACATGATTGCGACACGCGAGCAGATCAATTCGACTTCTTGCAGAATATGGCTATTCAGGAAGATTGTTTTGCCGGATTCTCGCAATCGATCGATGACTTTGCGGACTTCGTTGCGACCGACGGGATCGAGTCCATCGGTCGGCTCGTCCAGGACCAGCAGATCGGGATCATGCATCAGAGCTTGAGCTAGTCCGAGGCGTTGGTACATGCCCTTGCTGAATTGGCGAACCGATTCGCGGTCGCGTCCTCGCAGCCCGACCAGTTCCAGCAGCTCGTCGCTTCGTCGGTTGATTTCGGCGCCCGACATTTGGCTCATCCGAGCATAGTAGCGTAGTGCAGACCGCGCGGAGTGATGGCGATCCACTCGCAATGACTCGGGCAAGTAGCCCACTCGCATCCGTGCGGCGATACTGCCGGCCGGTGCACCAAACAGCGATGCGGACCCGGAGCTGCTACGAATGACGCCGAGTAAGATTTTGATCAAGGTGGTTTTGCCGGCACCATTGGGACCGAGCAACCCGAATACTTCGCCCGCATGAACTTGCAGGCTCGCGCCTCGCAACGCCTCGACAACATTGCGGCCGCGGATCGACCACGCTGAATACTTCTTTTTCAGGTCGTTGACATCGATCACTACCCGATGCGATGCCGACCCGTGCGAGGATCGATCGACCGATTCACGATGCACTTCGTTTGCCAGCGGTGTCTCGTCGAGATCCCCAGAGCGGCGGTCGGTAATGTCCAAACTCTAGACCGACAAAATGCGAAGTAGAAGATACGACAGCCAAGTGAACGTCACCGCGACCAGCCCGATTGCCAACCAGCGGTGGGCCGGTTGCCGCCACGACGGAGGGTGGACTTCGCGTTCATAGATATGACGAAATCGTTCACGCTGTTGTTCGGAATCAAACACGCCATCGTCGACCAATTCATGAAGCCCAAATTGAACCGAGTATTCAACCACCCCAAATACGCTGCAGCGACGTTGGTCGATGTCGACGCCCACTCCCTCGAAATACCACAACTGGTTTCCAAAGGAATGTTCGGATTCGAGCGATTCATCGACGCATCGCAACTGGACAACGTCACTCTGCTCGGGACAGAATCGTGCTCGCGTCATCGCGCGGTTACAATCCAACCGAACCTGTCGAATTGTTCGCTCTGAAAAACGTCGTGTTCGCGTATCAGCGCCCATCGGCCTGCTCCGGATTTTGCCGTTAAAGGGGATTTTATCGCCTCACCCCATTATTATTGCGGCTCCGAGTTGTAGCGTCACTGCCAGAACCCCTGTTTTTTTCAAACTCAGCGGAGATCCGCGAAGATTGAGCTCTTTTTTTTCCCAAGCGGATTCTCTTTACAGCCTAGTTGCAACGAAGCAGCTCTCTAGAGTGGGAGCAGCATTGCAATGCGTTTTTACTTTTATGGATTTGCTGCGTAATCTTCTATGGCCATGAGCATGTTTGAGCGTCGTTCCCTGACCGCCCCCATCACATTGGGGGTCGTGATGATTGTAATCGTCGTCGTATTGGCGGCGGTGTGGATCATCGCCAGCTGGTTGAGTGCGCAGGGGAGGGCAGGCATCCAAGCCCGTGTTCTGGGTGATCCTTGCCACCGGGGTGATCTTGTTGGCAGGGATGCTCGCCGGTTCGATCGCCTATTTGACGTTAACCGTCAAAGCGGTGAACTTGAATCGCCGGCAATCCAATTTTATCGACTCGGTGACTCATGAGCTGAAGAGCCCGATCGCCTCACTGAAGCTGTACTTGCAAACCTTGACTCGCCGCAACGTGGGCGAAGAACAGCAGCTGGATTTTCACCGTTTTATGCTCGAGGACGTCGAGCGTCTGGATTCGTTGATTAACCATTTGCTTGATGCCGCCCGTATCGAACGTGGGACCGAGCCAAGCGAAATGGAGGATGTGCGGCTGGACCAATTGCTGGGACAGTGCAGCACAGCAGCCTGCTTGCGGTATCGGGTTCCAGAAGACACGATCATGGTCGAGTGTCCCCGAATCACGTTGCGTAGCCAGCCGGTCCAGTTAGAGATTCTGTTTCGAAACTTGATTGACAACGCTGTGAAATATGGGGGCAACCCCCGTGCGGTCGTGGTCCGAGCCCGGGTGGCTCACGAGCAGCAGGTGATCGTTTCCATTATCGACAACGGCAACGGCATTCCCGCAAACCAGAAACGCAAAGTGTTTGGGCGTTTTGTGCGGCTAGGCAACGAGCTGGAGCGCAGCCAGCCGGGGACGGGGCTGGGGCTGCATTTGGTTCGCAATGTAACAAAATCAGTAGGAGGATCGGTGCGAATTCTCGACCGCAGTGATCAGCCAGGTACTGAATTTCAGGTCATCCTTCGTGGTTTGGTCTCGGATGAAGCGGCTGACGCCGGCGACGCTGGAAGTGAATCGTCCCACACGAAATGAATTTAGAAAGTAGTTGTCATGCCAGCGCACATCCTTGTCGTTGAAGATGAAAAACATCTCGGGGTTGGGATCAAATACAACCTCGAGGCCGAAGGGTATCGCGTCTCGCTCGTCGAGGACGGACCGACTGCGCTGCGTTTGATTGACGCGAGTGCGGCGTCGGTCGATTTAGTGGTGCTCGATCTGATGCTGCCGGGGATGAGCGGCTATTCGGTATGCGAGTCAATTCGAGAGCAGGGGTCGATGATTCCTGTGTTGATGTTGTCCGCCCGCACGCTTGCCGAAGACCGGACTCGAGGTTTTGATGTCGGGGCGAACCAGTACATGAGCAAGCCGTTCGAGTTAGACGAGCTGCTAAGCCGGGTGAAGAACTTACTTCAAATCGCTGGCTTCGAGCGGAACAAGCCCGCCCCTAAAAAAGCTCGAACGACCGTCTCCGAAATTCAGTTCGGTTTGCTCGATGTCAATTTTGAGACCCACGAGGTCCAGGTCTCGGGGAAACCCGTTCGGATGACACCAAAAGAATTACGGCTGCTGCGTTACTTTGTTGAAAACCCGAATCGCGTGATCAGTCGCAACGAGTTGTTGAGCGAGGTGTGGGGCATGTCGGGGAATCTGCAAACCCGAGCGGTCGATCAGTTCATCGCAAGATTGCGAAAGATTATCGAGCCCGACAACACCGTGCCGGTCCATTTGTTGACGATTCGTGATGCAGGCTACCGGTTTGTGCTGGAACCCAGCGCAGGTGAAAGCGGCCAGAACTAGATAGGTCGTTCGGTATCCACCGATGAAACGTCGACCGTCATCGACTTTCGCCCTAAACGAATGAGGTGCTTTTAGCGGTGCAGCGCAAGGCTGTCCGGTCTAAACCGAACGTTTCACTCGCCTCAACCGGACGGCTCGCGCCGTGCCGCTACCAAAGATGGACATTGGGGCCGGTGCTGCCGGCTTAGCTGAATCCATGCAGCAATAAAAAAAGCCAACCGGCTTTCTGGAAAGCAGATTGGCTTTGAGTGTTTTGAACCGCGATTGCGAATTCGCTATCTTTGATTACTCGTCGCTGCCTGCAGCAACGGTTTCTTGCTCTTGTTGGGGAGCTTCGGATTCGAACGAAGGTCGTTCGGCTTTTCGCTTGACGCGATCATTTTTGCCAACGAGTTCGAGGATCGCACGCGTACCGGCGTCGCCCAATCGAGGTGTTGCCAAACGCAAAATGCGAGTGTATCCACCGGGACGATCGGCGTAGCGTTCGGCAATCGTATCGAACAGAATGCGAGTCGCTTGGCGATCACCGATCAACTGCACGACGCGTCGCTGAGCGGCAACCACTGGGGCTCGGGCCGCAGCCCACTTCGCCCAATCGTCGCTAGCACGCCATTTCTTGTATTCATCGGTGCCACGTTCCGCGGGCGCTTCGTACTTGCGAGCTTCTTCAGCTGCAACCAACGATTTCTTCGCGATCGTGATGCACTTCTCTACCAAGGGGCGAACCTCTTTGGCTTTGTGCAACGTGGTGGTGATGCGACCGGCAACCTTAGGTGCGTTGTCGTCATAGGTTGCATCGCGTTCAGTCAGGAACAGTGCACTGGCCAAGTTCTTCAGCAGCGCCTTGCGGTGGCTAGGACTTCGTCCAAGCACGCGGCCTCGTCGTCGGTGTCGCATGGCGGAATATCCGTCAAAAAGTTTCTATAGAAATTGTAAGCAGGTTATCGATGACGTTGGCGTCATCTTAGAACAAAGGTTGGTTTGGTACTCGCATACCAAGATGCAGACCGTACTGAGAAAGTTTCTCGCGTACTTCGTTTAGTGTGGTGTCACCAAAGTTGCGGACTTCGAGCAGCGAGTCTTCGGTGCGTTGAACCAGATCGCGAACGGTCATGATGTTTTCGCTTTCCAAGCAGTTGTTGGCTCGGACCGACAATCGCAGGTCGGCTAGCGTCATGTTCAGTTTCGCTTCGAGTTGTGCCTCGGGCGATCCCGTTCCACCGCGTGCCGCCGAGAAAATGCTCGGTCCGAGTTCGCGGTACTGGACGAATGGGTTGAGGTGCTTGCGAAGGATCTTCGCGGATTCCACCAACGCCAATTCGGGGTTCAGGCTGCCATCGGTCCAGACTTCGAGGATCAAACGGTCGAAGTTCGTCTTTTGACCGACACGCGTTTCCTCGACTTCGTAACGGACGCGAGTGATCGGGCTGAAGACCGCATCGATTGGAATGATTCCAATTTCGTGGTCAACGCTGCTGTGTTCGGTGCTAGGCACGTAGCCGCGACCGTTCTCGACAACCATTTCCATCATGAAAGGAACGTCGTCGGTGAGTGTCGCGATCACGTGGTTCTTGTTGATGATCTCAACATCGGCATCGGTTTGGATGTCCGCACCGGTGATCGGGCCCGCTTTGTCACGTTCAACCGTGATCACGCGAGTCGCTTCGGTGTGATTGCGAACCACCAAACTTTTTACGTTCAACACGACTTCGGTCACGTCTTCCATCACGCCTGGGATGGTGGTGAATTCGTGTTGAGCGCCACGGATTTTAATTTGGGTGACCGCACTGCCCATCAAGCTACTTAGCAGTACGCGACGCAAACTATTGCCAACGCTTGCACCAAAGCCACGCTCGAATGGTTCTGCTGAAAACTTGCCGTATGTCGATGTGAGGGTATCGCGATCGACTTCGAGCGAGCTTGGAAGTTCCATGCCACGCCATCGAATGTGCATCGTCATAAAGCCTCAATATGTTTGTGGGGGTGTGGGAGTGTGGTCCGTTGCAAACGCGTCGGTCTGGGTGATCGGGCCTGTTGGGGCGATCACCGCCCTGCACTGCAACGCAGACAAATGGGGGCGTCCCTGAAATCAGGACGCCGAGATTGATTACACGCGTCGTTTCTTGCGTGGTCGGCAACCGTTGTGAGGGATCGGAGTGACTTCTTCGATCAACTTCACGTTCAAACCGGCGGCTTGCAGCGAAGTGATTGCACTCTCGCGGCCTGAACCGGGGCCTTTCACGCGGACTTCAACGTCACGCATGCCGAACTTGGTTGCCTTTTCCGCGGCTTGCTGCGCTGCACATTGGCCTGCAAACGGAGTGCTTTTACGGCTTCCCTTGAAACCACTGGTTCCGGCACTCGCCCAGCACAATGTGTCACCTTTAGGATCGGTGATTGTGACGGTGGTGTTGTTGAACGTTGCGTGGATGTGGGCAATGCCGCTGGTGACGTTGCGACGAACTCGCTTCTTTTTGTTGGTCTTTGCCACTGCAAAGTCTCTATCAGTGAAATTGGGTGAGGTTCAGTAAGGTGACGATGGGGTTTTTCGGGGGGCAGCACGAGAAACGAAGACTTTCTGCGTTTCTCAGCCACAAGATTGCGATTAACGCAAATCCTTGACGCCCTTCTTGCCCGCAACCGTCTTGCGAGGGCCTTTACGTGTGCGAGCGTTCGTTTTGGTTCGCTGGCCACGTACTGGCAAACTGACGCGATGACGGATGCCGCGATAGCATCGGACTTCGCGAAGTCGGTTAATATTTTGAGTGACTTGACGACGAAGAGGACCTTCGACCGTGTATTCACGCTCAAGAAGTGCGGTGATTCGACTCACCTCTTCTTCGGTCAAGTCGTTTGCGTTTCGTGTCGGCTCAATCCCAAGCTTTTCGCACACCTCACGAGCTGTATGCAAACCGATCCCATACAAATAGGTCAGCGAATATTGGATTTGCTTGTCGTTTGGCACATCGACGCCCATCAGACGGGGCATAACGGAACTCCTGCAAGTATCGATCAGAGGGACGGCAAAAATACGACGAACGTGTGACACATTAGGTGAATGTGCACGATGCATCGGCCAAGAATCCCGGACTATACCGTCTGGCCCCCTTTTTGCTCAATGGGGACGTGGGATGATTTTTCTAAGAATTTTCATGAACCATTCGGATGAACTCCGTTGGGACACTGTCTTTCGAAGAGGCGATGATACGAGTCTGCTCGATTTGGCGGAATTTGGAAAGCTCGATCGACAGCGTTGTGTCTCCGCAAACCGAGGACCACACTTGAGTTAGCCACACTTCGTCGCAACATGGTAGCAATTGTCGGTAGATTTCGGCACCGCCCACCACATAGATTCCACGGTTCGGCGAGGAAGTGTCCGAGGCAGCGGAAGTTTCTTGTTGAGAAGTTGGGGGCGATTGCGAAGCTGGGGCGTGGCGGGCCGTCTCTATCGCTTGTTCGGGATTTTCCGCTCGGCACACCCCTTCGCATCGCCAATCGGCGTTGCGGGTGACCACGATCGTGCGACGTCCCGGCAACGGTCGGCCAATCGAATCGTAGGTCCGCCGACCCATGATCAGCGTTCCCCCCATCGTCAGCTGCTTAAACCGCATCAGATCACTCCGCAACCGCCACGGCATATCGCCATCCTTGCCGATCACGCCCGTGGGGGTCATCGCCACCAACGCGATTACACGTGATCGGTCGGTTTTGCGATCGTCCGTCACCGAATCATCGCTCCTCACCCCTGCAGCACTCATACGGCGATCGGCGCTTTGATGCGTGGATGCGGATCGTAATCGGTCAATTGGAAGTCCTCGAATGTGAACCCGTCGATCGATTCAGGTGTGGATTGAATCTGCATCTTCGGCAGCGGTTTCGGGTGCCGGGTCAGCTGCTCGCGAGCTTGGTCAAAATGGTTGCGGTAAAGATGCACGTCTCCCAACGTATGGATGAAATCGCCCGGTTCCAATCCGGTCACCCTTGCCATCATCATCGTCAGCAGGGCATAGCTAGCGATGTTAAAGGGAACGCCAAGAAACAAATCGGCACTACGCTGGTACAGTTGGACG
>NZ_ANOG01000394.1 GCF_000346295.1 Rhodopirellula maiorica SM1
TTCCACCACCGTGTACTCGGCCGACTCGTACCCCGCGATGGCCCTCAAATTCAAAGCAAAGATGCCTGCAACCACCATCGAAATGATCAAGGCTATTTTGCCTGCTTTTCTTGTCGTCATCAAAAAACTCGAACGTGAGATGGGTGAATCGAAATGAACAACCGTCTCAACTATAGATCGCAGGCAAGAGGTCGCCGTGGACCGTCACAACGATCGTTGCTATTTGACTTGACGCCATACCTTGATGTCATCCACTTCGACACCATCCCCCTGGCACCGAAAAACCAGCGTCGGCTTCTTCACCGAAAACGTGGGATGACTTGCTTTGAGTGTCTTGTCGCCGTCGATTTTCGCGGTCACGTACGTTTCCCAGGTGGTCAATCGCAGCGTGTACCAACGGTCTTTCTCAAATGACATTTCTTCGCTGGCAAGCACTTCGTTGGGATCCTGTTTCGGATTCTTCTTGTCAACGTGCTTCATGATCTTCCACGAACCCGGGGTGATGATCACTGAAAACAGGTGTCCCTTTTTGTCGAGCTCACCCGGTGCTGGGTCAAAGCCAAAATGAAACGCCTTGACATCATCGACCAATCGGAATCGCAACTGATAAACCGCGTTGTTGGTTTCCACCGGAAACCGGGCTGCGGCGGAATGTTTGTCGGACGCCACTTCGCTTGCCTTCAGCACGCCATCCTTGACGGTCCAGTTTCCTGTATTGATGTGCCACTTGCTATCGAGCGAGTCGGAGTCGAACGATTGATCGACGACCAGCTCGCTATTAGCTGGTGGATCCTCTTGAGCAACCACCACGCCACCAAAGAGCAAGCAAACACAGAACGCCGCAAGTGAGATTCGAATCATCATCGGGAAGACCATCAGCAAAAAGGGGGAGTGAGCAAATCGCAAACGCCGTAAACAAACACGTTTCCGAATCTTAAACATACTCGTAATCTTAATCCTATTTCCATCCGAGCAGTTCTCCACAGTGATTTCGGGTGACCGAAGGAGATGATGAGCAAGAGTACGATTAAGAATGAAAGGCGATAGGCCGGTCGTGTTGGGGTAACATTGTAATTTCCGGATTTCCGTGGCCCTTGGTGGAGAACGTCAACGCATTGGTTAGCAGACAACCCTCTAACATCGCCGCTTCACTCGGAATCACGAACCATGTATCGCCTGCTCCCCCAACTTGCAATTTTTGCGCTGATCGCCTGGTCAAACGTCGCCTCCGCACAACCTCCAGGGCGTGGTGGCCCGCCGGGATTTGGGGGTCCCGGTGGGTCACCGATTCAGATGATCAGTCAGATCTTTGATCAGGCCGATACAAACCGCGATGGCTGTCTCAGTAAGCAAGAACTGTATCTGGCGATGCAATCCCAACAGGCTAACAATCAACGCGGACGCGGTGGACCACCGCCACAAAACGATGCCTATGGTGCCCCGGCTGGTCGCGAAGCAAATCGCCCTCATCCCGAGGGAGAACATGGCGGTCCGCCACCAAGTCCAGGTCAAGTGCTTCCTGATTTCATTGTCCAGTCGCTCGATTTGACCGAGCGACAAACTCGCCAATTGAACGCGTTGCAGTCCGATGTCACTAAGCGATTGGCAGGGATTCTGACGG
>NZ_ANOG01000395.1 GCF_000346295.1 Rhodopirellula maiorica SM1
TGATTCTCTGGTCAAAACTTCGTCAGTCGTTTTTGATCCCGCTAACAACAACACATGGCGACTGCTGGTTCGGAGTACATTGGAGAGCGCGTCACGCGAGTGACGAGGTCGCGGGTTCGACTCCCGTCCGCTGCGAAAGCAAACGGTAGCTCAGACAAAAATCTCTGGTCCAGAACTTCGTCGCCACCAACACACGATTGACTGCTGATTGGACTACATCACCTCGAATGTCGTGGGCTCGAGTCCCACCGAAGTGAACCTTGTGTTCGCTTCGTAGCTCAGTTGGTAGAGCATCGAATCTGTCTGGTTAACAAACTTCGTCGATCGTTTTTTCAAACAACAACCCGTGGGGTAAGCATCCTGCTTGCCATTCCCCTGGACGACAAGCTGGAAGCTTATCCCACATCCAATACACGACTAACTGCCGTTTCGGAGTACATCTTAATTCGGAGGTTGCGGGTTCGATTCCCGCCTGCATTGCCAAGCGGTGCCGTAGCTCAATTGGTTAGAGCATCGAAACG
>NZ_ANOG01000396.1 GCF_000346295.1 Rhodopirellula maiorica SM1
CGTTTCGAGAGATCGCGGTCACCTTTCCGCACCACCCCTTATTGCGAAGCGTCACGATCACATCGACCGCAGTCAGCCCGGTCCCCAGGATCACGATGTGCTTGTCGTCGCTGGGCAGATTCTCGTGCCAATCCTTCCATGGGTTGCCGCAATAACGTCGGTCGTTGGCGAGCAAGTTCGCCCCTGGCAAACCGGCGGGCGGTTGATTCCCGGTGGCCAACAAGATCGATTCCGCTTCGATCGGCTCACCCTTTTCTAACATCACCACGCCACCTTGATTGCCGCTGGCCGCCAAGCCACGCGGTACCACGTCCACCGCTGCATCCTCGATGACCTCGCACTGAACTTTCGATCGGGGATCCGCTGCACCCAGATAGTGGGCCGCCAATCCGCGGACATAATCTCCGAAAATCTGCCTTGGAATAAACGTTTCGCGAAGAGTATCGTCGTCGATCGCATCGAACTCACACCGCGAGCGCAACCAATCAAAGAAGTGCGCCGGATGGTCTGGAAAAGCCGAACATATTCCTGGCTGCCACGTTCAGCAGATGCTCACCCCGCGTCGTTCCGTATGCCGTCCGCGACCGACGGACGTCCTGAATTGATGATCACGACTCGCTGAGGTGTGGTGGCGAAGCG
>NZ_ANOG01000397.1 GCF_000346295.1 Rhodopirellula maiorica SM1
GCGGGCGACACACTCTCGGTCAGTGTGTCAGCCTCCGGCTTTACGGCGACAGGTCGCCCCTAAACCGTTGGCTCACGCCAACGGCAGGTCATGTTTCGGCCTCCGGCCTATTCACGTGCTACTAAGATAGCAGTCTCCATAGTTCCGGAGAGGTCGAGCAGAGCCATCAGCGATGCTCGGGTGCGGAACCGACGTCGCAACTAATTACCACTGCTTGTGTTGGAAATTTCGGCTCCGTATTTTCGCAGAACCTCTGCGACCGAATCATTCGCGTTGTCGACCGCCTCATCGAGCGGAGTTCGCTGTTTTTCGGTACGTCGATTGATATCAGCACCGTGAGCAATCAAGATCTCAGCGGTTCGTTTGTACGCCTGCGGATCGCGTTTTCCCTGGGATGAACCTCCCATCGCGACGGCGTGAAACGCTGTCGTCCCCACGATTGCATCTTGGTTGACGTCCGCGCCGTGCTTTAGCAGCAGTTCGACTGCTTCAGCGCTACCTGCGTCGGCTCCCCACGAAAGCGGAGTCCGCCACCACTGACCTGCAGCGTCGTTCACATCCGCACCGAGTTCGATCAGTCTTTGGCAAAGCTCCGTCGCGTTGTGATGTGCGGCCCAGTGAAGCGGCGTGGCGCCCCGAAGCTGTCCAGATCGATCCGTCCGTTGCTTTGCCAATACCGGAGACGCATTTAGCATCGCCAATGCATCCTCGTGTCGGCTCGCACGGATCAGCTCGATGAGAGTGTCAATGTCCTGCATGTTTATCGACGACGTGGTTTCAAGGTAGTGAGTCGCAATCGGCGTTAGGCCTAACCAAGTGATCATTATAGCGGAGCGGCGCAAGCCGCCCGGTCCAAATCGAACGGTTTACTCGCTGTAACCGGACGGCTCGCGCCGTGCCGCTACCCAACCAA
>NZ_ANOG01000398.1 GCF_000346295.1 Rhodopirellula maiorica SM1
ACTCCTCACTCTCCTACCCCGGCGCTCCGCTTCGTAACTGGAAGACCATGTTCCATAGTCGGTCGATCTCGCCTCGCTCGATAACCTCCATCGGCTTGAGCCCGTCGAACGCGTCGTTGGGAGTTTGAAACCAGATCCCCAGTGATTCGGGGTCGACAACATCGCTGAGTGCTTCCCACAAACGGTAGACTTCGTTGTAGGGACGTGTCAGCTTGTCGGCTTGGTCGCGGTTGGCCTCCACTTTGGCGATCGTCCGCTCCGATACATTGACCATTCGTCCGAACATCTGTCGCGGCATCGCGAGGCGATCGCGGAGCTCTAATTTTGACTCACGTCCGAGCCGCAAAAGCCCTTGGCCTTTCAGCCCTCGTACTGGAAGCACCACAATCGCCGGTTTGCGTGCTTTCGCCTTCTGCTTGGTCGTCTTGCGTGTTTTTGTCACCATCGGCTTTCATCCTCCTGCTCTATTGTATCGTCACACCAGTACTTCGCCAAGCATTTTTTCCTGCACTTTTGCAGGATGCGACCTTGCACTGCGTTCGCATTACGGCAATTGATCGGCGGCGAGAATTTCGATTTTGCTGCCGTTTGACAGATTTTCCGGGAAGATGACGATGTTTTTACCTCCATCGTTACCGGATGAGGGATTTCGGGCCGAGGGAACAATCAATCCTTCAAAACCGCCAACGTAGCATCCCCGCCCGATCGCCTGGGTCCACGACTCTTCGCCACCGCTCTGAATCGACCTCCAGTCTTCATCCACCAACTCCTCGATCGTGAAGCCCAGTCTCGTAGAGACCTCATCGTTCGTAACGTCAAGCACTTTTCCTAGCGAAACACTCGCGGCTGCGGTGACGCGTGGCCTGTCTCGAAAAGTTCGATCACTTCGGGAAGTTCATTCGCGGGGACAGCAGGTTTCCGTTTGCTCATTTCCAATCGGCTCTTAACGCGTCTGACTGATTAACCAACAAGGGTCCGGAAGTCGTCCGTGCCATTAGCAGAGACACTACCGCGTCCAATATTTTTTTGCGAGTTTCGTCTGCGGGGGTGGCCTGCACACGATGACATGCTAACAGGTAGGCAGGAATGATAGGGTGAAATCCTGTTAGCCGTTTGAGCGCCAGCTCCGGTTCAACATGGGAACCGTGGCCAGCAGGCTGTTGATTTAGTCGTACGATGGACTTCCAAGTCCGTCGAATACCCTCATGACGGACGAGGTAGAATAGCCACCCCTTGCCATAGGAAACGTCATTAAATCAACAGCCCGCTAGCGGCAAATCGGCCCCTATGCTGAAAGTTTCCTGCCTCGCTGCTTAGCAACCGATTCCGGCAACGCTGTGAAGCATTTATCCCCCGAGTTTTGCGAGGTTTTAGCGGCAGGACGCAAGCCCTCCGGCTCCTCATCCCGACCAAAACACCGGAGGGCTCGCGTCCTACCGTTACAAAATGCTTCACAGCGTTGCGAATCCGGGCTAGACAAATTGTCGGCGAGCTCCGCTACCGAAATGAAATAAGGCCTGGCGGGGATAGAAAGGACGGGAGGCGGGAGCCTCGGGTGCAGCGCGTTACCAGGCGGGAGCCTGGGAACGAGGGGGGAGTGGAGATATTGAAAAATGGCTTGTTCCAAGGCTCCAGCCTAAGAACACAATGCCTTGCAGGCTCCTGCCTGCGGGAGATTGGGAGGCGGGAGCCTCGGGTGCAGCGCGTTACCAGGCGGGAGCCTGGGAACGAGGAGGAGGGTGGCGATATTGAAAAAGTTAAATTGACAATTGTAAATTGAAAAATGAGGTGGCGGTGGAGCGGAAGTGATCGCGGCGCGGATTCCGCCGGGCAAGCCCGTGACGGAGATCGTGAG
>NZ_ANOG01000399.1 GCF_000346295.1 Rhodopirellula maiorica SM1
TCGGAGACATCCGGCGACATTGACTTCGACGTCGGTACAGCAAGCATTTTTCGCCGCGAGAATCGCTCGCTTAATCACGATGCCCGGCAATGACGAAATTGTCTCGCTGTGATACATGCGTGGGGCGAGCGTCATCGCCGTGATTTGGTGTACGAACCAGCTCAGGTGCATCGATCAACTTACGATAGACTTCGGCGGTGCCCCAGGCCATCGACAAATCGGAAAACGATTGAGTTTGTCGCTCATGCGCGGCTTCGGCCATCATATTCCAATCGTATTCGCCCGTCACCAACGAACGAATTTTGTTAGCGAGACTGACAGCGTTGCGAGGCTCGGCGAGCAAGCCTTCGACGCCATCGGTGACCGCTTCGGGGGTACCTTCGACGCGTGTGGCGATCACAGGGACCGCAGCCGCCATGGCTTCCAGTACAACCATCGGCAACCCTTCGCCGAACAAACTCGGTAAGACCAACGCATCCACTCGAGCGAGTTCACTGGGCACATCATCGGTAAATCCAACACGCTCCACATACCGCCGCAGTTTCAACCGATCAATCTGCTCATTGATCTCGCATTCATATTCGGCGGTTTCAAACGGCCCAATACAACGAAGCACGACATCAAGGCCATCGGCACGCAGGATTTCCAGCGCATCCAATACCACTTCGAGTCCTTTTCGAGGCCGCATCAATGCGACCATACCGAGTACCCAGCGACCGCCGACGACGGGGTGATGAATCCGCTCAGGCCGAATACTGGGCACACCGTTATGGACCACGGTGACGTTGTCTTCGTTTGCGCCTTTGGCAATACAATCGAGCCGCAGACTTTCGGAAACCGTGATCAAGTGTGAACAGCTCAACAGCGAAGCTCGCTCCATCCACGAGTTGATTCGATTGCTCCACTGATGGACCGAATCACGTGCCGCCGGACTGTGCACGTGATACACCCACGGGATTCCGGTCAAGCGGGATGCCGCCGATGCAACCATTGCGGTTCGCGGCGTGTGCGCATGCAACAGATCGTAACCGTACGCCCGCACCAAGTCACGAATGCGAAAGACGGCTCGCAGATCGAAGCGGCTTTTCATTGGCGCCAGATGACAACGCCCCCACTGAAGATCCTGTTCTGCGATCACTTGCGGGAATTTCCCTGGTTTGACGCAGACAAAATCGGCCGCGATACCAAAGTGGGGCAAACAGCGGCCCAGATGCGATTGAACTCGTTCGGCTCCGGAAAAATACTCGCCGTTGATCACGTGCAACACGCTGGCTTCGATCGAACACGGAGGTGATGCCGCCGGTTCGCTCGGCAGAACGACGGGGACCTGGACGGGGATCGACGTCAAATCGGTTTGGTTGTGGAGCATAGCGTGAGCGGAGAAAGTTTTTGGCTTTGATCGTCAGACCAATCAGGAAATTCTGCCGAGAGAATCTCGACGGATACTGAAACTTGGGACGGTCTTGCGACTTAGGCAGCCAGGATCCGGTTGAACGTTTCGGGCTTGTTCACCACTCGATCCGATTGACGCGGAGGTAGCGGTTGTGAGGGCCCCGAATCGATCGAGGGCACGGTCGTCTGGGGCCCTGTTTTTTCTAGCCTGACATCGGATTGGGCAAATCAGGTTGTTGGATTAAATTGGGGGCTTATCCCTTCGAACCTCTTGCCCCAAGGGCACACCGTTGAAAGCGAATCTCGTACTACTGCCAGGTGATGGCATTGGCCCTGAAATCGTCTCCGAAGCCCAGCGAGTCCTCGAAAAGGTCGCGGAACTCTTTGGCCACGAATTCTCGTTCTCGTCCCAATTGATCGGCGGTATCTCGATCGACAAAACGGGCGATCCTCTTCCTCAAGAAACGATCGACGCGTGCAAAGCCAGCGACGCGATCCTGTTGGGCGCCGTGGGCGGCCCGAAATGGGACGATCCTTCGGCCAAAACGCGTCCGGAAGCAGGACTGTTGAAAATCCGCAAGGAACTCGGACTGTTCGCCAATTTGCGTCCCATCAAGTTGTTCGATCAACTGGTCGATTCATCGCCACTGAAACGCGAAATCATCGAAGGAACCGACATTCTGTTTTTTCGCGAACTGACCGGCGGGATTTACTTTGGTGAATCCGGTCGCTCGGGTAGCGGGCAAGACGAAACGGCGTTCCAGTCGATGGCGTACAGCGTTGGCGAAGTCGAGCGGATCGTACGTATGGCGGCCAAGGCGGCTCAGCAGCGTGACAACCGATTGACCAGTGTCGACAAGGCAAACGTGCTCGAACCGAGCCGACTGTGGCGTCAAACGGCCGCTCGCGTGATGGCCGAAGAGTTCCCCGACGTCCAGTACGACGTTGTGCTTGTCGACGCGATGGCGATGCACTTAATCAACCGCCCACGCGACTTTGATGTCGTGGTCACCGGCAATCTGTTTGGCGACATCCTGACCGACGAAGCTTCGATGTTGCCCGGTTCGCTCGGGATGCTGCCGAGTGCATCGTTGGGTTCCGACGGACCTGGGTTATACGAACCGATCCACGGCTCGGCTCCTGACATCGCCGGGCAAGAACTTGCCAACCCATTGGCAACGATCCTGGCGGCGGCCATGTTGCTGCGTCATTCGTTGTCGTTGTTAGATGAAGCCAACGCGATCGAAACCGCCGTGGCCAGCGTATTGGCCGACGGGCTTCGCACCAAAGACATCGCTCGCGGTGGCGAGCACATCGGCACCCAAGCAATGGGCGCCGCCGTGGTCGAGCGATTGAAGAAGTAGTTTTGAGTGAGGACAAATGTGGGATAGGCTTCCAGCCTGTCGTTTTTCGAAATGGCAAGCTCGGAAGGCTAACCCATGGTGCGAAGCCCCCGTAGGCCGGAACGCAGCGAAGCGGAGTTCCGGCATCGTGGCGGTTAAGGATTTGCCATCACATTTGCATCTGCCGGATCTGCGTCGCTATCGCGACTTGATCCGGCCTACGTAAAGACCTACTCGCGGGCGGTCGGGGTGATTTTCATTGGCACCGTTTTTTCGCCTCGCTGGACGACGATTTCGACCTCTTCGCCGATCTTCAACGCCTCGATCGCATAGGTGTAATCGTAGATGTCCTCGATCTTGCGACCTGCCAAACGAATGATCACGTCTCCGCCGCTGACGCCTGCTTTGGCGGCCGGCCCATCGCCCGCAACGCCGCTTAGTTTCAAGCCTTTGACTTCGCCTGCGGCGTAATCGGGGATTGTTCCAAGATACGCAGTCAACACTGCTCGCGGAGCCTCCTCACGCTTCTCGCCTTCGTCGAGTTCAAATTTGGGCGGCTCAGCAGCGGTCAAGAAACCGCGAGTCAATAGTGCGAACAACCGAGCGGTTTGCGCCGCCCCGTCATAGTTCAATTTGTCCGCAGTATCACGAGGCGTGTGGTAGTCCTCGTGGGCCCCGGTGAACGCTGCCAGAATCGGTACGTCGCGGGCCACGAACGCCGAAGCATCCGTGGGCAAACGGGTGCTGGTTTTATCGAGCTGCAATTCCAAGCCCACCGGAACATTTCGCCGCTGGACTTCGCCAGCGAAACCAGGCGACGACCCGATCCCTTGCACGATCAACTTCTCACGCAGCCGCCCCACCATATCGAGGTTCAAATAGACGGCAATCGCCTGGGTCAACGGCTCGGCATCGGCAGCGACGCCGTGGGCGTGTGCCGCATGAGCGTGAGCCGCGCCACCGCCATGATCATGCGATGCGGGTTGCGGCTTGGGAGCATTCGGATAGAGACTGAAAAATTCGTTGACGTAGTGTTGCGAACCAAACAGTCCTAATTCTTCACCGCTCCAGGCGGCGATCAACAAATCACGCTTGGGTTTCAATCGCCCGGCCGCTTTTTCAGAAGCCAAATACTGAGCAATTTCAAGCATCGCGCCGACACCGCTGGCGTTGTCATCGGCGCCAAAGTGAATCAACTCTTGTTCATCATCGCGGGCCAAACTATTGCTGCCGCCGCCGCGACCGAGATGATCGATGTGAGCCCCGACCATTACGGCAGGATAGGTTTGCTGATTCGGCTTGACGGGCAAGCGCGCGATGACGTTTCGTCCCACTCCGGTTTTCCGTTCAATCTCGATCGTGGCCGAGACCGAAACATTTTCGAGCGGGAATCCCATTTGTGGTGAACCGTCGTCAAGCGAGCCCTGCGTTTTAGCCAAATCCTTATTCGCTTTCTCGAACATCTGTTTGGCAATTTCGTTGCTGATCGTTACCGCCGCGATACTAACGCCGGCCTGTGATGCGTTGCTATCGAACAGGATTAGCTCTCGCGTCACTTTGCTGGTCGGTCCGGCCACGAACACGATGCCTTTAGCGCCGTGGTCGCGAGCGACCGTGGCTTTACGTCGCGGCGAACTGTAGCGAGCCATCTCTTGCCGCCGCTCGGGCGTGATCTCTTGCGGCATATCTCGCAGCACCATCACCCATTTTCCCGCGACGTCCAAATGCACGTAGCTATCGTATTCTTCGACTTCGTCGCCACCAGGAACGTGCATTCCGTAGCCGGCAAAAACGACGTCGGCAGCATCGGTTTTTCCATCGTCGGAAAAGGATAGCGGTCGCCAATCTTCGTCCAACGCGAGCGATTTGTCGCCCAACGCCATCACGTTCTCCGACGTCAAACTCGATCCCGCAGGGAATTCGAACTCTTGGAAAAAAGTGTTACTGTCGCCTGCGGGTTCAAACCCCAAACTTTCCAAATAAGCCGCAACATACGCAGTTGCACGCCGCTCGCCGTCGCTGCCGGTCAAACGGCCAGCTAACTCGGGACGCGTCAAAAAATCGACATGCCGCATCACGTCCGTCGGCGAAAACTCAGGCGACGTATTTTCAGCGGATGCGACTGCCGCCTGCTTGTCATCACTTGAACCCGAGCCGAGTCCCAGCAATTGCCTCGCAAGCGTGTCATTCCAATCGCCCATGAAGATTTGGGACTGCTTTTGTTTTGTGCGAGTCGATGTCCACGACAACCGTTCACCATCAGGCAAGAAAACCGGCAGCCCATCAAAGCCATCGGTGTAGGTCACACGAACGGGTTCCCCCTCGCCGTCGGCCCGAACCAAGTACAGTTCAAAATTGGCAAAGCCGTGCTTGTTGGTGGTGAAGATTAAATAGTCGCCGCCGGGGTGATAAAACGGCGCCCAGCTCATCGCGTTAAAATGGGTCAAACGACGCACGTCGCTGCCATCGGTTTTCATCGTAAAGATTTCCGCGGTTGCTCCGTCTTCGGAGAAATGACGAAAGCAGATGCGTTCGCCATCAGGCGAGAAAAAGGGTCCTCCGTCGTAGCCCGGCTCGGTCGTCAAGCGGCGAACATTGGTGCCATCGGCGTTCATGATGTATAGATCGATCATGAAGGCCGGATCGATCTTGAACTTCTCTTGCTCGACTTCGCTTAATTCACGCGAATAGGCTTCGCGATTGGACGCAAACACGATCTGTGTTCCATCGGGGCTATAACTGGCTTCGGCGTCGTAGCCCTTCGCGTTGGTTAACTGCTTGTATTCACCTTGGGCGTTCCGTTCGAACAATTCGTAGTGCTCGTCGTAATCCCAAGCATAGCGGCGCTGTTTCCCACTGGCCCGCAGCTCCAGTTCGTCTTTCTGCTTTTGTTCTGCCGCGGGGTCGGCCTGGGTGCTGGCAAACAAGACGCGGTCGCCATCAGGATGGATCCACGCACAGGTGGTCTTTCCGATTCCGGGGGAAACCTTTTCGATGTCACCGGTTTCCAAATCCGTCACATAGATTTGATAAAACGGGTTCGCGGGATCACGTTCGCTTTGGAACACCATGCGTGTACCATCGGCGCTAAAATAGCCTTCGCCCGCTCGGCGACCTTCGAATGTGATTTGGCGAACGTGGTCGACCAAATCGAGTTCTTGTTGCCCGGTTTCGGGCGTTTGCAGTTGGGGTGCCGCAGCGTCGGCAGTCTTTTCGCCGGGATTCACATCGACGTCCGCTGGTGAATCGTTGTTGTCGGCCAGCTCGGTAGCGGACGACTCGGTAGCGGACGGAGGCTTTGCAAAGACCTCGCCATCGGAAACGAAACAACCAGCCACCAACGTGGCAACCAAAACGAACGAGTACAGGAGCCTCGACATTTTCAATCCATTCGAGTTAAGGGAAACGCGTAGAAAGCGAGTACAATTTTACGTGATTTTGTGAAGTTTAAGCGTCTTTCAGACCATGAGCGCCACGCAGGCAGATCATGTCTTCGCTCCAACGAGCGAACAGCGACCGCCGCTCGTCTTCGCAATCAAACACTCGGACCACGTTTATTTTGTGACGAATATCGTCTTTCACCAACCCGTAGAGATCATGATAAACCGGCGGCGGGTCCGCGATCTCGCTGTCGGCTTCGGCAGGGACTTGGCGAGCGGTCACATCAAAACGAAACACTTGCAGCCAACCGGGACGCTGGACCGCGACGATGCGTACGTTTCGAAACTTGGCGGTCCTGCCGTAGTAACCATTCTCTGAAAGGTGTTTGCGGATCGCTTCTTCCATATCGCGATCGCCGCACCAATTCTCCCAGCGTTGGCGGAGATGTTTCAGCCAAGTCAGCATGTCATTGTTTCCCCCTCGCTACCGTCTGCAGCGACCTTTTTCGCCGGCACGGCGCAAGTCACATCCCGCCTGCTTTCGCAGCGGTGCGACCTTTGTTAGGGAACTTTACTCGATTGGCAAGTCAAAATCGCCGGTCAGGTCGCGCCACACACAATGGATGTGATTGGCCGGATTCCCAGACGCATCGGCTTGTGTATTCACAAACTCGATCAAAAATTCCTTGCCGCGAATTCGGTAATAATGCCCAACACCAGGCTTTAGAGCCCCCGCCCATGCAAAGTGAACGTTCGACCAGCCGTTGGTTTCGATCAAATCACGACGCGATTGGGCGGTCTGTTCAGGAACAGCATCCGCGTAGACACCAACAAGTTTCTTCAGTAGTTCAGACTGTTTTGCATTGAGTTGGTCAAAGGGAATGCCTTCGGGTTGCCCCACTTTGGGTTGAGCTTCACCCGCGAATCGGATTTCCGCCAGAGCTTCGTCGGCGATCACGGCCGTTTTCTTTTGGGTGTCGCTGAGACTGTTGACCAACTCGAACCCGA
>NZ_ANOG01000400.1 GCF_000346295.1 Rhodopirellula maiorica SM1
CGTCTTTCCAAGACGTCGGGAGTCCAGCGTGCGTTATCGAACGAGCACCTGAAGAGTGAGGGTTTATTGAGTCTAGAAGAGCGTTGGCAACAGCTTGCATCCTCGCGGCGAATCGCCTAGTGCGGACCCGCATGCTAGGTGATGTGGGAGGGGCGCCGGAGCAATCCGGCCCCCTATCCCGATTCACATGGTTACGCCCTATTCGATCTTGGGTATTTCGCCACGGATTTTCGCGATTGCCTTCATCGCGTTAGCATTCACGGCCGGTGCCCCCGACACACCACCATCATCATGATATCGCATTGGAACGACGGCGTCGTGTTCCAACAGTTGGAGGGCTGGGATCGCGGATGGATCTCCAATCTCGCCCAACGCGTAGGCAGCATTTGTTCGGGTGAAAGGGTCCGTTGAGTCAAGCGTCTTGATGAGAGTCGGCACTGCACGTGCATCACCTATCGCGGCTAGCGCGCGGGTCACGTTGGAAAGAATCAGTTCCTCGGGCTGTGGTTCATCAAGCAGCTCACACAATGGCAAGGTCGCACGAGCATCTTTAAGGTCACGAAGCGACTGAATAGCATAGACGCGTACGTAGAGATCAGAATCAAAAAGCAAAGAGATCAGACGAGGGGCAATGTTCGTGTCGTCATGTTTGCCAAGCCCGTAAGCTGCGTTGCGGCGTTCTTCAAGCGTGCCGTTGTCCAGGTCGTCAAGTAGCACATCTAACGGAGGAACATCTGGCGACGGATAGTCCGCGAGCGATTTCACGGTGTATTCATGCGGGCGATCGGTACATCCGACACCCAAGACAGCTAGAAGCGAAGCAAGCAAACGTTTCACGTCAGTGCGGTCTCAAAGTTCAGTGGCGTAACTATCTTTTTAACCCCCGGTCAGTCGGGTGATATAACCCAAATTGACCTTATATCACTCGGTGGGTCAAGCTGTTTGCCTTATATCACTCGACTACGGTTTTCGGGGGGGACGGCGGATCTTGGTGTTGCTATTGAAGGTTAGGTAACCGGTTTCGCGCTTACCGCGTCGCTACGCACTCGCAGGAGATGAGAGCGGTCAATGATTTCTTTTCAAATTGATCGCGGGAGCGATCGTCGACATTGATCGAAACGGTTTTCTTGGAAAACCCAGCTCTTTCTGGCCCGTGAAACACGATCGGTGTGGTACCGGATCGGGCATTTTGCGTATTTCAAAGAATGCGCAGCGTGCGCCCCGCCTACCATGCATCCCATTTCGTCGCGATCGGTCTCGGTTGCAAAAAGGTCGGGGCGTTTGATTTGCTAGCGGTCGTTCCAATTCCTCGTTCCAAAACAGCTCTATCATGGTGTTCGGCACACGATGGGTCCTCTTCAATTTGCTTGCAGCGACGATGGTGTTGATAGCATCATCGAGCAGCCGATCCGCTGCCCAAAACATCATCTATCCGAATGCTTATCCTTCGGCACCATCGTATCCGACCACCCACTATCCTACGTCGACCTACCCTGCGGCAAGCTATTCGGACACTCGCTATCCGGTGACGACGTACCCCAGCGGTGGCTCCGCTGCCGAACCCTCGGTTGTCGTCACCCCGAATTCGCCCGTCCCGTCCGGCAACGCGTACGCTTCGCCCGGTCGCTGGGATGGATCCGACACGAGTCGCAACCCTGCTTCTTCGACTCGCATGTCGACGGCGTCCGCGACGGTTTCTCCGTTGTCTGCGCAATCGTCCGTTCCGATGTCTGCCGGGCGGACGGATGTGTCGCAAAACGCGTTTGATACTGCATCGCGGAGATCATCTACCTACGCCTCGGATCGGACGACGCCGCGCAACGCGGTCACTCGCTTGGCCAGCATCGGATCGCCGTATTCCAACACGGCACGTTCCTCAGTCGTCCCGGGCAACACGCCAGGCCGTGAGGTCGAGCCCGTTTCAATGTACGCGGCGTCGCAAATTCAAGCGGCTGGTGACATTGCGGCCCAGTTCCGCAGGATGGCTCAAACGATGCCGGATGTCGCTGCGAAGATTGCTGAGGAAAATGCGAACTTTGTCGACCAGTGGACGCAGCTCGCCGAAGCGTACCGATCATTGTCGGATCGCGTCAGCAAGTTGGCCAGCAAACTCAGCACGACCAAGGGGGATTATCAGGATGTTCGTACCAAGCTTGATCACTACGGTTTGACTCCGACCGTCGGATTGTTGCTGAGACATAAAAAAGAAGCAACTCGACGCATGGCAAGTCAACGATTCAGTCACGATGTTTGTTACCGCGGAACTTGGTCGTTCGCGTCAGCAACAGCTTGAACTCGAAATGGTCCAATATGATGGCAGCAACGTCAGCTCGCAGACCGACGCCATCCTAGCCGAAGCTGGTTTTGATCCGTCCAGTGTGCAAAGCGTGGTGGTCGCGTCCCAATTAAGGAGTTTGCTAGAGCAACGCCAGCAGTGGCTGAACGTGCTCGGCCAAGGCTACCAAGATTATCAACGAAAACTAGGCGAGCTCGATTCGACGACGACCGAGTCGGTTACTCTGACGAACCAGTACCGCAAACTGATTGATCGCCATGTCACATGGATTCGCAGCGGCGATCCCATCAGTCTTGATGATGTACGAAATTTGGGAGATGGGTTGGCGGCGTTGTTCGATTTTCGCCGCAGCAGCGAGCTTGGCTATACGATCAAGCAAAAATGGCAGGCCAATCCCGTTGGTGGCATCGGTTTGCTGCTGTGGATCGTTCTGATTTCGCTTGCGAGGTGGCGAACGAAATCTTGGCTGATCGACATCGGCAGCCGCAAACGGATGCGAGACTCGACACCGGATGCCCGCAAATTGGCAACCGGGGTGCTCACCACGCTAGTCGCTGTTGCGTATCCCATGCTGTTGTATGTGGTCGCTCGCTGGTTGGGCAGCGGAGTTGTCTCTGAACTGACGCTGCAAACATCCAGCGGGGTTTATGGCGCAAGCCTGGTGGCGATGGTGGTCGAAGTGCCGCGGCAACTACTTCGCAGCTATGGTTACATCGACAAATATGTCGGAATCGAATTGCCAGGCCGCGAACGCGCCACCGCGTACTTGATCATCATCGGGTTTGGCTTGGTTCTAGCCGCCTACGTCGTGACGCTAACGGGTTTGTTGGACCACGGGATGTGGCGAGACTCGGTTGCCCGATTCGGATTCATTTTGGCGATGCTGGTGGTGGCCTGGACCGCTCATCTTTCGCTGCGACCGACTGGCGGGTTTCTCGAACCCTTCATCGCCAAATTTGGCGGCAGTGTGATTCATCGCGTTCGATTTGTGATTTACATCGCAGGGATTGGATTTCCGCTTTCGATGATCGCTCTTTCCTCACTGGGGTATGGATACACGGCGAATGAGTTTGTTCAGCGAGCGATCATCACGTTAGTTAGTTTGATGATCGCAGCCACATTATGGTCGGGGGTGAAGATCGTGTCGGCTCATCTTTGGCAGATGCTGACCGGTACCGCGTCACCACAGCAATACGACGAATACGGTCGCATTCCCAGCGGTCAAACCGCAGGGACGCAGGTGACCGGAGTGTTGGGCGAACATTTTTTGGAACTGAAGCATCATCTGGCCTTTCTCTGCCAATGTGCGCTTGTGATTGGCGCGATCGTTTGTTTTGGTTGGCTTTGGATTGACGTGTTTCCCAACGTCCGTATGGGCAATCCAGTCGTCTGGACGGTGCAGGACACCGTCAACGTTTCGTCGCTGGATGCCGCAGGGCAAACGGTGACAAGCTCGGTCGTTCAGACCACACCGATCACGGCAATGCATTTGTTGCTCGCCGCGGCCACGTTGTTCGTCGCGTTTCAGTTAGCCAAGCTGTTGCCGGCACTGTTTGACGCGTTGGTGCTGCAGCGAGTGTCGTTCGACGAAGGGATGGAGCATTTTACGTTGGTGCTCGGACGCGGTTTGTTGTTTGGTGTCGGTGCTTTGCTGGCCAGCCAGTGGGCGGGCCTAAGATGGCACACGATCCAGTGGTTAGCCGTGGGGCTCGCGATCGGTTTAGGGTTCGGGCTGCAGGACATGGTGCGAAACCTGTTTGGCGGACTGATCGTGCTATTCGAAAAACCTGCACGGCTGGGTGATCTGATCACCGTTGGACGTGTCACCGGACGTGTGGCGGCACAGAAGTTTCGCACCACGGTGTTGTCGGACGACGAAGGCCGCGAGGTGATCATTCCGAACAAGAATTTTGTCAGCGAGGACGTCGTCAATTGGATGGGGGCGGGGCGATTGAACGTGATTCCGATCGAAGTTGCGGTCAATCGCGATGAACGGCCTGCGGATATCTGTCGAACGCTGCAAGAGTTGGTGATCGATCAACCCGACGTATTGCTGACGCCAGCCCCACAAGCGACATTGGTTTGCGTCGGCAAAACGTCTCAGCGAATCGAAGTCAGGGCTTGGATCGAAGAAGGCCAGGATCCTTCGCGGTTCCGCGATTCGCTATTGAAAATCGTCAAACAATTCTTGCGAGAGAAAGGGTTGCTAGTCGCGAACCAACCCGCACAGCCTGCGATGCGGGAAGCGAGCGAAGAAGAGATGCTGAGCGGAAACTATCGATCTCGTACCAGTCGCACCCGCAAACGATCCGCGTAAACGGAAAGACTACTTCCTATCTGCTTAGGACGTGGATGGATTCAGAAGAGCTTGCAATTGCTCGATCGCCTTGGACCAAGCTGCGATCGATTCATCGCGATTGCCCGAGATATCCGATTGCAGACGCGATAGTTGTTGGTTTGTCTTTCTGACCAGTTCAACACTCTCTGCGTCGTCGCCGGTCACCCCTGCCAGTAACCAACGACAGCGTGCGAGATGGAGATGCGACTCGATTAACTGCTCGGCGTGTTTGGACGTGCCTCGGTCGGAATAGCGAATTTGATGCAATTGGCTGGTCAACTTGGCCCAGCCCCAAATAGGCGAAACGCCGTTGTCGCCATCGTTACGGGGGGGACCCGAGATCGCGGCGCGTAGGTTGGCTTCGGACGGTTGCCGAAACGCAATCGTTTCAAGCGATTTTGCCGCTTGGATCTGCAGCTCGATTGCCCCCGGAGCTTCCGCCAGGATCTGCGTCATGATCGCGAGTGAATCGGAGATCTTGCCCGCCCATCGCAACAGTTCCGCTTGTCGTATCAGGGCAGCGGTACGTGAGGAGGATGGAAAGTCTTTTTGCGCCAGACTGCGGTCGTAGATCATCGCTGCGTTTTCGTAACATTGCCGCACCACCATGGGCGTTTGGCCACGCGGGGCTAATTTCGCCCATGATTCGGCGATCCATAACTGGTTCGACGCGGTCATCACATCGCTGTCCGAATCAATCGCCGCGATTGTCTGCTCGAGCTTTTTGATGTCCGCCGGCGAGAGTTTGGGACCGTCGAGCATGCTGCTGATTTGTCGCTGAATCACGGCAAGCGACATGCGATCCAATCGATCGGTCGCGTCAGAGTCAAGCACTTTGGCGAGTTGCTCGAGCGCCTGTTTGGCTCCCTCTAAATCATTCAAGCGAGTCTTGGCTTGGTACAGCAGTTGGAAGACGTTTTGAGCAAACTCGGGCGTAACGGTAATCTTCTTTTTGTTGCCTTTGCCGGTCGTGATCGAATCGATCAGTGGCGTTTTGGTTTTCTCGAGCCAAGTGACCGTCGACTCTGGATTGCCCAGCCGGGCTGCGATCAGTGCGACCTTGTATTTTGCGTCGAGTATCGGAGGCGTCAGCGGCAGCTTTTGTTGTTCGGCTGATCGTATTCCGCGGATCATCACGTCGCGGGCTAATTCGAGTCGTTTTACCATTGCATCGGGATCGGCGTCCGCTTCGCTCGCTTCGTCGACAAATTGGTTCCAGTACGCCAAGCCGGCGGCCATCTGCGCGCGGTCATACAGTTTCGACGGTTTCTTGATTTTTAGGTACGCGTCAGCTGCATCGAGCGGTCGGTTATGGGCGTCAAAGCGTTGCCCTAGATTCATCCAAATCGCCTCGACCTGAGCATCCTCGGGCCATTTTTGCTCGAACAGCTCGGCCAACAATCTCATTTGATGCAGTTCGCCCGGAATCTCGGCATCTGCCCACTGGGTCGCGGCTGCTTCATCAATGGCCCCCAAGGCAATCAGTGCCGCTTCGCGAGTCATGCTTTCCTGAGGATCGCCGTAGCGGGCAACCGATTCGCCATACAGACTTGCTTCGATCACATGACCGGCAGTGAAAGAGAGGTAGGCCAACAAATAGCACAGTTCGTTACGCTTTTGCAGATCGCCCTGATGCATCGCCAACGCATACGCATGCTGGGTCAAATCAATGGTTTCTCCGAGTGTCCGGCGGTAGTCCTCTTTCTGCGCTGCGGTGTTTTTCTTGTCGTTGCTACTGAGCGCCGTGAATGCCTCGTAGCTTTCAAAGGCGTCGGCGTAGGCATCGTCGAGTTTTTTTCGGTGCCCGGAAACCGACACAATCGGAAGCCGCGGACGTGGCTTTGTTGCCGCGGGGAGTGTGACCGTGCGTTTGACCGTTGGGCCACCAAAGGGGGACTGCTGATCCAACGAGGCTGCTTTGGGATTCGTCGTTGGTTGGTTTGCTGGTTGCGTCGAGGTTGGCGGTGTCGAGTTTGGTTGCGCCGATGAATCCGCTGGCTCGTCGGTTTCGGGCAGCTGCATTTTGGCAAGCTGTTGTGGAAACGTTCCTGGTGGAAAGCGGATGGTCCGATCCGCTTGTGTCGAGACGGTTCTCGCCGATTTTTCACTTCGATTCTCGGGCTCGGATTGGCCACGATCGCGAATTAGAAATGCGATCACCGCAATGATCAACAGTGCAGCGACACCGCCGATGCCGATGATCGCTAACCAGGGAGTTTTACTGGCGACTTGGCATCATCGCTCGCTTTGGGTTTCGTTCCCGATTTGTCCGCCGCCGACTTGTTTTTGGTTGAATTTTCCTTTTCGGATTTGCTGTTGCTCGATTTGTTTTTTGCAGGCGAGGCTTTTGCAGACGCGGCTTTTGCAGCAAGATCAAGAGCAGCGAACGGATCGATCGGTTGCTCAGGTGGAGTTTCTTCAGCGGCATCCGCTGGCTGAGGTGGCGTGTCTTGCTGAAGCGTCGCTACGAGTCGCCCCTTGGGCGAGATAAACAACATCGATCCACAATCGCAGCGCATCACCGAGGCGGCTTGATTGTCATCGAGCGAATGGGGTTTCAGACAGACGGGGCACGCCGCTTTGCAACTCATGATCGTTCCGTGACCCTTACTTTTTCTTTAACGGCAATGTAATGCCCCAGATCGGACCACGAACGCTGTTCCGCGGGCGTGGATATTTCTGAGCCATCATCGCTCCTTCGGGCATCACGCCAACGTCTTTGTAGTTGCCTCGATGAGCTTTGGCCAATTTTTGAAAGGACGCGGCGTTCCTCTTGTCGACTTCCATCCCACGCGTATGGATCACAATTCGCTCGTGCGGGTTCTTGGTAAAGTAGTCATCCGCGCCGTCAGTAAATGCTCCATCGCCAAGGATATAGATCACGTCAGGATCCAGATCAATTGCTGCCTGGATCGCCTTTTTGCCGCGTGTTTGTAAACAAAGCGGCACGGTTTGCAGCCATTGCCCCAGCGAGTTTTTGTTTCGCTGAGTGGCAGGAACCAGAGTTTGCACGGTGTTGGGGTGCATCATGCCGTAGGCGGTGTCACTGTAGAAAATGACATAGAAGCGTTGCTTCGGTGTCAGTTGATTGACCGTCAACATCAACTGAATCAACGCGGTTTCGAAGCGGCCTTTGGTCATGCTGTTGGAATTGTCGATGACAAAGACATAGTTGATCGCACTGAACTTGCTTCCAAAGACAGTCGGTTTTCCCATGGACTTCGCCATGCCGGCGCCATCATCGGCGGCGGCCTTGGCTGGCGCTGCGGGTGGTTTGATCGCGAGCCCGCTGACGTTGGCGAGAAAGTCGGGTGAGTCGATCGGCTCGGCAGCCTCCGCTGCGTCTGCTGCCGGGGCAGGTTCGGGCTCCGCAGTTTCCGTTGGCTCGACGATCTCGAGTGGCTGGACATCGACCATGACCTCTTCGACGATCGCATCGTTGTTTGACGGCGATGCCATCAACACCAAGTTCTCTGGCTGTTCGGTCACCAGGAACATGCTGGCCAATAGCAACAGGATTGCAACATGGACTGCGATGCTGATACCGCTGCCGCTGAGTTGTCGAACCAGTTTGGCTTTACGAGCTTGCAACCAAAACTGCAGCATCAATGCGTACTTGCGCCAGCCTTCTTCGGCGGCGATTTGCTCTTCTTGCTCAAGTCTCGTTTGTTCGGCTAATTGTTCGGATTGGCTTAGTCCCTCCAGCACAGCGGATGGATCAAAATCCACGGTCGACGCGGATTCCGATGGATCGGCGTCCGAACCGTTGGTGGACTTCGCCACGATGGTGACGGCGTCGGCCGGCGAACTTGCAGCCTCCGCATCACTTGGTTTGTCCGCTTCAGGCGAAGTTGGCTCTACCGAAGAGGACTTTACCGAGGGGGGCAGCGGGACAGGCGGCAACGACGCGTTTTTTTTCCGTTCTCGTGCCAATAAATCGCGGCAGCCACCGGCGACCAAATTCGCTGCCTGGTCGATCGGTAACTCGTACAGCTTGTCATCCTTTTGAATAACAGTCATACCCCGGTCGGCGGGGCGATAGAATCCCTCCGCCTCTAAGCTGGAAAATTCCGATTTGGGAATCAGGAAAAATTCCAGACCATTGGAAACGAGGATGACTCGCTCGGCACCGCGTTGGGTGCGGGAAGCCGCAGTGGTTGTAGATGAGTGATCAGAAAGAGAAGACATAGATTTCATTATAGCAGTGCAAGATAAGGCTGCTGTCTCACCCCGCTATCGATCCGCCGGAAACATTCCAAAGGAGACAAGGATTCCGATACGTTTCGAGGGGTATAAAAACGCTGTGAAGCATTTTGTCCTATAGTGTTTGTGCCTGTTTAGCGTATTCGAAGTCGCGTGAGATCTTCGATCGACGAGCCAACGTCCCCAAACTCACGCATGGGTTCTGTTAGGAAATGCTTCACCGGGTTGGGGTTATAAGGAGACAACTCATGAAACGGAGTTCCGGTGAAGTGTGTACTCAAAATTTCCGTCATTGACGAGGAAACCTGCGATAGAATCGGCGGGCACGGACACTCATGTGTCGAATCGAGGTTTCGCCGTTCGACCAATAAATCAGTGTAATCAAAGTCCCCGTGATTCCGAGCGGTTATGGGGACAATCATCGATTGAATCCATGCTCGGTCCCAACCAAAGGAACCATCATGTTTGCGAAACCTCAAACCGAGCACCAATGGCTCGATCAGCTAATTGGCAACTGGAGTCTTCAGCACGAGTGCAAAATGCCCGATGGCAGCACATCGACAGCGACGGGAAAGATCGAGTGTCGGTCGCTGGGCGGCATGTGGTTGATTGCTGAAAGCAGCGGCGAATCGAACGAGGGCGATGCGTGGTCGTCGATCATGACGCTCGGCTTTGACTTGGCTCAGCAGCGTTACGTCGGAACGTTCGTGGGATCAATGATGTCCAACATCTGGCAGTACCATGGCATCCTTGAGAAGGACGGCAATCGATTGCCACTCGATACCGAAGGACCGAAGTTTGACGGCAGCGGAATGTGTCCCTACCGTGATACGATCGAAATCGTCGATACCGACTGCTGGCTAATGAATAGCGCGATGCAAACAGAGGATGGAAAATGGGTGACGTTCATGCACGGTACCCACAAACGGGTTTGAGCACGACGCATGGGAACCGCCGCTAGCAGGCTGTTGATTTTGTTGTACGACGGACTTCCTAGTCCGTCGAATACACCCATGACGGACTCGGTAGTCCATCAGCACCCCTTGCCATAGGGAACTTCATGAGATCAACAGCCCGCTGATGCCAAAATGGCTAAGCTGTGGAGAATCGGTTGCCTAGCGGCCCATCGACAAGGCTTTCTTCGCTTGAATCCGCTTGGAAATTGTCGCCTTCGGCAGGCTTGTCGAATAGAATAGGGCGTCCAAAACTGCTTCCCCAGCGTTAAAAAAGCTCGCCATGACTAAACGGAAAACGACTGCGATCATTGCTTTCGTGTGGATTTGCTCACTGGCAATTGCACCACCGTTGATCGCAGCCGATTTGCAACACGAACGACTCAGCGAGGTCAAAGCGTTTATCGAATCGTACTGTCTTGATTGTCATTCCACAGGCGATGCCGAGGGCGGTCTGGATTTGGAAGCATTTGATTTTTCCGCGGACCAATTCTTACGCGAAGACTTGCGGACCGATCGTTGGGAACACATCCTGCGCCGGATCGACACACGGCAAATGCCTCCTGCGATGGCCGACCGCCCTAGCGAGCGTGAATACGAACAAGTCTCCAGCACACTGCGGCGAATTTTGGATCAGCGATCCAAAGAATTTCCACGCGTTGGCACTGTGGCAGCGATCCGGCGGCTGACGCGACTCGAGTACCAGTACTCGGTTCGTGATCTGTTGGGGATCGAAATCGATGCCTCCGACTATCTTCCTAAAGACGAATCAAGTCACGGGTTTGACAATATCACGGTCGAGGAACTGTCGCCGACACATCTGGATCGGTATCTGTCGGCAGCTCAGAGCATCAGTCGCGCGGCGGTTGGGGGCTCTGGCAATGGACCGGTTGGCGTGACGATTCGGCAGCCAGCCGATCTTTCACAGGAGACTCACGTTGCTGGATTGCCCTTCGGAACGCGAGGCGGCGTGTTGATCCAACAACACTTTCACCAAACCGGCGACTACGCAATCGAGCTGAAATTGACACGTGATCGAGACGAGAAGATTGAAGGACTCGATAGAAAACACCACATTGATGTGTTGGTCGATCGTAAACGTGTGCACCAGTTCACTGTACAGCCATTAAAAGGCCAAAAGGGGTGGCGAGGCAACGATTACACTCACGCCGACTCGCATCTGAACACGCGAATTCGCATCGAGGCGGGGACGCGAAACATCGGAGTGACGTTCCCCAAAACGTTCTCGTCGTTGAGTGAAGAGAAACGGCAACCGTTTGACGCTAATTTTAATCGGCATCGCCACCCGCGGCGAACGCCAGCAATCTATCAGGTTTCGATTGTGGGGCCGTTTGATTCGGAGGGACCCGGCAAGACCGCCAGCCGTGAACGGATTTTTGGACGCGATTACGATCCGGCCGCCGCAACGCGAGCGGATGCCCAACGGATGTTGCAACGACTCGCTCGGCGAGCGTACCGCCGCGAGGTCAGTCAGACAGATACCGATGTGCTGATGAAATTTTTTGATCGGGGCAACAGCGAGGCGGGTTTCGAAGCAGGAATCGAATTGGCGGTTACCGCGATTCTGGTCAATCCCAATTTCTTGTTCCGGATCGAGCAACGAGCTGCTTCCGATGCGAGCCAAAGTGCTGACGCCATGGGCCAGGGCGTTGCCGAGGTGAATGATTACGAGCTGGCGTCGCGTTTGTCGTATTTTCTGTGGAGTAGTTTGCCTGATGATCGGCTGCTCGGGCTTGCCGAACAAGGCCTGCTGCAACAAAACGAGACGCTTGAGTCCGAAGTCCAGCGGATGCTCGCCGATGAGCGGTCGCGGGCATTGGTCGACAACTTTGCGGCTCAGTGGTTGTACCTTCGCAATCTTGATTCGATCACACCAGACTTGCGTTTGTTTCCCGATTTTGATGACAATTTGCGTCAAGCGTTCGCTCAGGAAACCAAGTTGCTTTTCAACGACGTGCTGCGAAAAAATCGCAGCGTGTTGGATCTAATCTCAACCCAACAAACGTTTTTGAACGAGCGATTGGCAACGCACTATGGAATCTCTGGCGTGGCAGGCAGCGAGTTTCGTGCGGTTGACGTTAGTCCCGAGAGTCATCGTGGTGGCATTTTGCGTCACGGCAGCATTTTGATGGTGACTTCGTATGCAACGCGTACCTCGCCGACGATCCGTGGCAACTGGGTCTTGGAAAACATCTTTGGAACGCCGGCACCCCCGCCGCCGCCAAATGTCCCCAACTTGAAGGAAAACTCGGCGATCCAGCTCACGTCCGTGCGTGAACGCTTGGCGGCACACCGGGCAAACCCGGCGTGTGCGGCGTGCCACGATTTAATGGATCCAGTCGGTTTTGCACTTGAGAATTTTGATGCGGTGGGACGTTGGCGTGAGTTCGAAGACACGCTGGACATCGATTCGAGCGGCTATTTGCCGGATGGCACCGAATTGGAATCGGTGGACCAGTTGGAAGCTGGCGTTCTGGCCCGTCCCCAGATTTTTGCTCACACCGTCACCGAGAAACTGATAACTTACGCATTAGGTCGCGCGGTCCAGTCCGACGACGGACCGGCGATTCGCCGGATCGTCGATGCAGCCGCAAAGGACCATTACACGCTTTCTTCTCTCATTACCGGCATCGTACTCAGCGACCCGTTTCGCAAGTGGGGAACTAACGAACAATGAAACGTATTTCGATTTCGAGACGGACGATACTGCGGGGCACAGGCGCGGCAATCGCACTGCCGCTGTTGGATGCGATGATCCCCGCGATGACCGCTTCGGCAGCGACCGTGGCCGCACCCGAAAATTTGAAGCGGATCGGTTACGTCTATATTCCGATGGGATACAACCCCGTCCACTGGACGCCGCAGGGTGAAACGTTGGACATGTTGCCGCCGAGTTTGCAGCCGCTCGAATCGGTGAAGAATCAAGTCACGGTGATCAGTAACACCGATTTGAAAAATGCATACCCCGGTTCGCACGCGACGTCGAATTCGGCGTTTCTCAGTGCCGCACGTGCCAAACGAACCGAGAGCAGCGACTATCGCAGCGGAACGACGGTGGACCAAATTGCTGCTCGCCAAATCGGCCGCGACTCGCAATTGCCGTCGCTCGAACTTGCGATGGACTTGTTGTCGACCGTGGGGCAATGCGATAACGGCTACGCCTGTGTGTATCAAAACAGTTTGTCATGGTCCTCGCCAACGCAACCGTTGCCTTCGGAAGCTCATCCGCGGTTGGTG
>NZ_ANOG01000401.1 GCF_000346295.1 Rhodopirellula maiorica SM1
CCGGCCGGCGACCTGGCTCGCCCGCAATACAAGTTTCGCCAGCGGGGGCAAACCGGCAAATGGGTCAGCGATATGATCCCGCATCTGGCCGAATTGACCGACGACATCGCGTTCATTCACTCGCTGACCAGCAAGAGTAACACGCACGGGCCGGCCGAGAATTTTCTATCGACGGGCAACATTTTGGACGGGTTTCCCAGCTTGGGATCGTGGGCGACGTACGCTCTGGGCAGCGAGAATGCGAATCTGCCCGCCTACGTGGCGATTCCCGATCCTCGCGGTGTCCCTCAAAATGGATCGAACAATTGGGGGCCGGGATTTTTGCCCGCCGCGTTCCAAGGGACTCCGCTGAGTTCAAGGAATCCGATTCGGCATCTGACCGCCGGCGGCATCGGTGCGGACGCCGATCGGGCGACCCGTTCGCTGTTGCAGCGGATGAACGAGCGGCACCAGGCACAAAACCCCGGCAACGGAAAATTAGCGGCCCGGATCGCCAGCTATGAATTGGCGGCGCGGATGCAATTGAGTGTTCCCGAGATCAGTGACTTGAGTACCGAGCCTGCGCATGTGCTTCGCAACTACGGAGCCGACGACGAATCGAATCCCACGCGAGCCGCATACGCACGCAACTGCATTCTGGCCCGGCGGATGATCGAGCGTGGCGTTCGCTTTGTCCAAGTGTTCAACGGTGCCTACGCCAGTGGCGGCGAGTTGAACTGGGACGGGCACAGCAAGTTGAAGGAGCAGTACGACAAGCACGCAGCGATTCTTGATCAGCCGACCGCCGCCTTGATCAAGGACATGAAGTCACGCGGGCTGCTCGAAGACACGTTGGTGGTGTGGTGTACCGAGTTTGGCCGAATGCCGTTCTTTCAAAAGGGAGCGAAGGGACGCGACCACAATCCCGATGGGTTTACGTGTTGGTTGACGGGCGCCGGAGTGAAGCCAGGCGTCAGCCACGGCGTGACGGACGAATTGGGCCAGAAAGCGGTGCAAGACATCCGCCCGCTGTACGATTTCAACGCCACGATCCTGCACCTGTTAGGCCTCGATCACGAGCGATTGACATTTGAGCACAACGGAGTCCAGCGACGGCTAACCAATGTCGAAGGCGACGTCATCCACGAAGTCCTAGCGTAAGCTGCGACATCACCCTCCCAGCTTGCGTTGGGAGGGTCGGAAAACGAGCCTATCAGCGAGCTTTCCGGGGAGGGGCCGGTGACCCTGAACTTGC
>NZ_ANOG01000402.1 GCF_000346295.1 Rhodopirellula maiorica SM1
GAACATCGCTCGCAGAGGGGGCCGTTTAGCTTCTTTGTGAACTCGATGACGGCCAGCATGACCACGGGCAGAATGACTCCCACCATCACCTCAACGTTCTTTACATTCTCGCTCAGGTATTGAGCCAACGTCCACAGGTTATCTCCTTCGCCAATCCACGGATTCGTCGCGAGGCCAAATCGAAGCAACACACCCAGGAAAAAACTCGACAATGCGACCAGCAGCATGTCGCGAATGTTGATACGTGTGCTGAACAACCCCCACAGCGTTGGAGCGTACAGCGGAACCACAAGCATCGAATTGATGGTGACAATGAGTTTCTCAGCACCGCCCAGTTGTGGAACCAGTAACGCCGAACCAACCAGCAGTGCGCCCAGTAAGACGGTAAAGATTCGGCCAACCATCACCAACCGTCGCTCACTCGCACGGGGGTTGAATTTGGCGTGGTAGAAATCGTTGGTTAGAACACCGGCAAAAACATTCAATTGCGAACTCACCATGCTGGCGGTGGCCGAAAACAATGCCGCAACCATTAGGCCCAGAAGCCCTGGCGGTAAAACTGACCGCGCCGCGAGGATGTAGGCCTGCTCTTTATCAATGCCCTGAACTTCGCCTCGAAAAAGCAACGGCGGCAACAGCCAGAACAATGGTGTCACCAAATACATAACGCCAAAGAGATACGCTGACTTTCTCGCGTCCTTGGAACTTGGTACCGCTAGAAAGCGTTGCACGAACGCCCATTCGGCACCAATCATGAAGAAATGGATCATCACCCACCCCGTCAGGAAAAACCAACCGTAGCTCCCAGCAACCGGGCTGAAAAAATCGTCGGGGACCGACGCCACAAACCCCGACATGCTTTCGATATTCCCGAGCATCAAGAATGCCACCAGAAACACAGTGACCGTCAATACGATGAATTGCAGCACATCGGTCATCAGGACGGCCCACAGACCACCTTGCATCGTGTAGGCCGTCACGATCACACCGAAGATCACGATCGCCAATGTCAGATTAACGGGAATCAAAGCCACCAACAAAACGGCCAACGCATACAGGGAAACGGAGACTCCCAGAATGCGTTTGAAAAGCATCGTCCACGTGAAGAACTGCAGCCCCACGGCGCCAAATCTTAGGCTGACAAATTCCGCCGGCGTTTGAATGTTCAAACGGTTCCATCGTCCGGCGACAAAATAGCCGACAAGCAGCGCTGCAATTCCGTAGCAGGTGTTGATGACAACGGCGACCATTCCGTATTGGTAAGCAATTCCTCCCCAGACCACGAATGTGCTGGCTGAGAACATGGTCATGAAGCCGCTAAGACCAGACGCCCACCAGGGCGATCGACGTCCGGCAGAGAACATTTCTTTCTGACTCGATGACCGCTTACCAGCCAGTGTGCTGATCGCGAACAGTCCAACCAGGTAGAGTCCTAGCGCGATGTAATCCAAGCTGTTCAATATATTCCTCAGTAAGCTCGGATTTCATAAATATGCGCCGAAGGGGAACCGTGGGTTGCCAGCACTTCGACACGCAGTTCGTCAAGATTGACCGGATCGGTCAACATGTGAATGCGTCGACGGTTGTAGTTGTCGCGAATATCGACCAGTTCCATCCAGTTGTCACCGAGGCGTCCCATAATGCGATAGTCCTTTACACACTGCGGGACGGGGAAAACAAAACGATGTGCCTCGCGAGGCCAGCCATAACAACGATCGGGAGCATCCAGGTCCGTGTCAAAGGCAAGGCTGATCTCGTGGACTTGCTTCGTGTCGCCCCACTTCAGCGAAACTGATTGCGGTAGCGGTTGGCTGCGATCCGAGATCCAGATATTGGGCCAGTCTTCCGCCCGCGAGATTCCATTGGTGACGTTGGTGGCCTGATAAGGCGAGGTCAACGAAGTTGGTGCGTCGGCATACTTCACTCGATGGCAAAGCGTTGCTCTTACCTTTCGGTCGAATTCGATGCCAACCGTTTCTGACATCCAGTCATGTAATTCCTGCGGCAATCGACCATGATGATTCAAGGGAAACCAGTCGTCGGTGACTGGCGCGATCCTGGCTTTGCCATGGGAAGGTCGTGGGACCAATTCGCCATCGAATCTTGCCGCAAAGCGTGTCCCAAGGGCTTCTTCACCTGAGTAAGACCAAAAGACTCCCGGTTGTGCAGAGAGGCAAATCCATAACAAAGAAGGATCGGTAGTGTCCTCATTCAATTTCACGTCAATCCAGGAAGACGAATTGGGATCGACCTTGATCGTTTTCTCCGCGACAGGCGTTTGTTCGTCGAAGCGCCCCAGCGTATGACTGCGATAAACGGACGCCACGATTTCGCAAACATCGGATCGTTCGGACTGCAGTCGCACACCGACCGATTTGATGTGGCCGGGTGTTACCGGAAATTGTTGGGCCAAGTCGTACTTAAGCTCCAGAGAACCTGTCGAATGCTCGGCCTGATAGGGCTGGTCGCTCGATGATGTGATTTCGGCCGCGCGGGCAAGATCCCGGTGGTCCTGATTTGGCAGCCGGATCAGATGCACGTCGGCTCGCAACAACCGCTGCTGAAGTTCAGCGATGTGGTCTTCTGCGATCTGCCTTGGTTCGACGTTTTTCTCGTTGCAGATCGCAGCCGCCATTCCGACCGACTGCGCAGCAGCGCCCAAGCTGTTCATCACACGGATCGAACCCATCGCAACGTGGCTGACGCTGATGCAACGTCCGACCAACATCAAGTTCGCAATGTTGCGTGAATAGAGCGATCGAAAAGGAACGCTGTAAAGTTCGTTGACAAATGTTTGATC
>NZ_ANOG01000403.1 GCF_000346295.1 Rhodopirellula maiorica SM1
GGGAATCGAAAGCATCTTGCGAGAACCGCATGGCTGTTTCGAACAAACCTCGGCAACCAATTATCCCAACACGATGGCGCTGTTGTACATGCAGAAATCCGATACGAGTAATCCCGATTTCACTCAACGTGCAATGGGGATGCTCGAACGAGGTTACGGGAAACTGACCCGTTTCGAGTGTGAAAAGCGGGGGTACGAATGGTTCGGAAACGATCCAGGCCACGAAGCGTTGTCCGCGTTTGGATTGATGCAGTTCAACGACATGACCAAAGTGATGGACGTCAGCCAAGAAATGATCACACGAACGCGAGTCTGGTTGATGGGCCGCCGCGATGGCAAAGGAGGTTTCAAGCGGAATCCACGTCATCTGCATGTTTGGTCCGTCGAGCAGCAAATCGTGAATGCGTATGTGTTGTGGGCGATTTCCGAGGCCGACGTTGCGGTGGGGCAATCGCGACGGACGGCGAACGAATTGAAAGCAGAACTCGACCAACTTGCTCGCGTTGCCGATTCGTCAAATGATCCGTACTTGATCTCGTTGTCGGCTGCGACACTGATGAATGTCAATCGGAACAAAGAAGGGCGTAAACTGCTCGATCGGTTGACGCAATTGCAGCACGAAGACGGGCATTTAGAGGGAGCGACCACGGTGGTTTCCAGCGGCGGTTTGTCGCGAAAGATGGAAACGACCGCGCTGGCCGTATTGGCATGGAGCAAGGCCGCCAAGTACGAGTCCAACGCGGATGGAGCCGCTACGTGGATCCGTGCCAACCGAATGGGAAGCGGCGGTTTTGGGTCAACGCAGGCGACCGTATTAGCGCTGAAGGCGTTGATTACCCATGCCAATCAGCAGGACGTCAGCTCTGCTGGTGCAGTATTGAGCGTGATGCTTGATGGCAAGGTGATTGGTCAGGCAAAAATCCCGCAAGACATTCGTAGCGGTTCGGCGGTCGAGATCGCGGGACTCGGGCATTCGATCGCAGCGAAGCTGGCCGAGTCTGACTCGGTGGAACTGACATTGCGAGCTGACGGCGTCAAGAATTTGTCCTACACCATCGATGTCGCGTACAACGCGACCACGCCAGAGTCTGAGGAAGCGTGCCCCGTGAAGGTGACAACGAAGCTCGCCGGTGAGTTTGACGCCGATGGTAATGTCGCCGCAGGAGATTCGTTGACGGTCAAGGCATCGCTAGTCAATACGACCAACGAAGGTCAACCGATGACGGTCGCGATCGTTGGACTGCCAGGCGGTTTGGAACCGCAGATCGAGCAGTTGGACGAGCTGAAAAAGGCGGGCCGGTTCGACTATTACGAGCTTAACGGACGCGAGGTCGTCTTCTATTGGCGAACCGTCGAGCCCGACGCGGTCAAGGACATCGCGTTTGGTGTGACCGCTGCGATCCCCGGCAAATACACCGGTCCTGCCTCGCGAGCGTACTTGTATTACACCGCCGAGCAAAAGCAGTGGACCGAGCCGATGGCGATCGAAATCCGCTAGCGGAACGCGAGTTGAGCCGCGACGCGTCAGCGGCCGGGCGCGCGCGCTCTAAGAGGGCGGCTCGCGCCGCACAGCTTTCGCATGCTTCGTTTCA
>NZ_ANOG01000404.1 GCF_000346295.1 Rhodopirellula maiorica SM1
GTTTTTAGGTGGCACCGTTTTTAAGCTAGTGCTGGTAAAAGGTCGTATTTGTGTTGTCGCATTTTGTACGGGTTTAAGATCGCAAATTGATACGAGGCTCCCCGCAATTCAAGTCCCAGACTGCTTGTACCGCCGGATCGCCGGGCTGGCTGTGACACCGTGCGCAACCACGGAAACCACGATCAACAAACTGACCAGCGACCAAACAACCGGTTGCTGCGTCTCGCGCACCGCCAACACGGCGTAAAAGATCGCGGCGACGCCGATCGGACCGAACCAGCCCGCGAAGATGGCGTCACGAGGTCGACGCAGCGGGCCAAGCATCGACTTGCACAACAACAGCAGCGGCAACCGCCGCAGCAAAAGGATCAATATGGCCCACAATATCAACTTTGGCCCGTGATGCAGCCATTGGTCGATCGGCAGAACCGTCCCCAGCAACGCGAAAATGGGAAGCACAAAAAATTGATTGACCGTTTCTTGGATCCGTTCTTCCTTTAGTCGGTCCGAACGCGTTGAACCGGCGTCAAACGCGATTCCTGCGAAGAAGACGGCCAGAACATCATCGGTTTGCAACCACTTCGCAGTGCCAAGCGTCAGTAGGGTCAACGCGAGGGTAAACCCCAGCAGCCCGGTGTTTTCGATCGTATGTCGATCCTCGGCACGGCGAAGTCCACTGGCGGCCAGAGTGCCCAGAATCCAGCCCACAAGGATCGCGCCGCCCACTTCCCAAAAAAGTGTCCTCGTTAGCCAGTGCTCCATCACGTTTGAGTAGTGATTGACCAACAAAATCGGCAACCAAACTAATGGGAATGCCAATCCGTCGTTCAGTCCCGATTCCGCACTGATGATCCGTCGCAAGCGGAGCGGCAGGTGGGATTCGGCCATTCGGCCGGTCACAATCGAACTAGCCACCACCGGATCGGTCGGGGCGGCAATCGCACCGATCAGCAGCGCTGGCAACAACGGCTGCTGCAGCAACGCCATCGTTAACCCGCCGGTAATCAACATCGACATCGGCATCGCAACCAACAGCAAGATTGATAGCGATTTCCAGCGGCGACGGATCGAGGCTGCGGGGATGCGAAGCGCGACGCCCATCAAGCCGATCGCTAGCGTAAACCGGGCCGCTTCTTCGAGTAACACCTGTTCATCGGCAACCCATGTCGCCGGATCCACCCAGCCGAGGACATGAGGGCTCGCAACGAACCCAACGAACAACGCGATCAGCGGAGCTGAAACCGACGCCCGCTCTAACAACACCGAGCAAATGCCAATTCCCAGCGTCAAGCCGCCGACGATAATCAAGGTAACAGAGATCGTGTCCATGCGAGCACTGAGAAAGCAAACGCCGGGCCGTGTCCGGCAATGCACTACCGCCCCCCCACTTCCAGGGGCGGCGAAAGGGAGAGCGAGGGGGCGATCCCGATGAGGTGCCGCAGCGTGGGTGGTTGCGGGATCGATGAAACGAGCAAAGCATCGGAAGGCCCTGCCTTGTGAGACGATCCAATCACAAAAACCGTGGTCTCAACTCGCTGGCGTCGCGATTACTTCGTTTACGTCTAGCAACCAAGGCGGAAACGCTTCACCAAACTGGGATGGTGGCCGCAAAGTGAGAGGGAACAAATGTCAAATTCGATGCCAGGCATCAATTTAGGTGGGTGGCACCGATTTGAAACCGGTGGGTGGCACCGATTTGAGGCGATCTCTGGACGGCGCGTTTCACGCGTCGCGCTCGCTCTGTTATGATGGCAATCCAGACAAGTTTTCACTCACCTTATTCCGCCTTTTACACACTCCTGCCCCCGTCTGTCGATCGCCTCGCAACACTCAGTGCTGTCAGCAACGAGTATCCTGTTTCGAACTCGTCGCGAACGCTACTTGGTACTCACCGTGTGCATCCGATCGGATGACAGGAAATTTATCGACCAAAACCGGACGCCCACTTAGGTACTCTCCATCGCGTCGGTTGTTCTACCAATGTCGCCCAACGTAAAGTGCCACCGCGTTGTGAAAGGAGATCACGGGGCAAATTTGATGAAAGACACTGACGCCAAAGTACTCGACAAGCTGGTTGCGGAGTACTTGAATCATTTGGATCACGGTCGTGACATTCCTCCGCAGCAATTTATCGCTGACCATCCGCGGTTGCTCCAGCCTTTTTTGCAAGCTGTCTCACAGCACCTTCGAATCAACGACGATTGCCGCGCAACTGCCGAGGACGAAACCAACGTCTCCGACGACACTCCTCGCTCGGTTTCCCCGCCAAACGATTCCATACGCCGAGTCGGCCGCTATCGGCTGATCGGCACGCTCGGGAGCGGCGGTATGTCGATCGTCTACGAAGCGGTCCAGGCCGGCAAATCCGAATCAGTGGCTCTAAAAGTACTGCATGCTGCGGCGGCCAACGACCCGGCCATGCGAAAGCGGTTCCAGAGAGAATCCGAGACAATTCGCTCCCTAAGCCACCCCCACATCGTTCCACTACGCGACTTTGGCACCCACGAAGGAGCCCCATTCCTAGCGATGCAGTTGATCAAGGGGGAGACGGTTGCTCAACAAATCAGACGTTCTCAAGCACTCGCAACCGACCTAGCCGACGCCGATCATAACGATACAGCAACGACCACCGTTGCCCGCAGCGGGAATTCACTCACCTCCGACTGGACAATGACCGAAAAAGCGTTGGCGATCGCAAACATCGCCGATGCTCTGGACCACGCCCACACTCGGAATATCGTCCATCGCGATATCAAACCTTCGAACCTACTAATCGATTCCAATCGAAAGGTTTGGCTAACCGACTTCGGTCTGGCCTCGGCTAATGACGCCCAAACCGTACTGACCCGAACCGGCCAGGTTATCGGAACACCGCACTACATGAGCCCCGAACAGGCATCGGCAAGTACGGATTCGAACGACCCACGCACCGACATCTATTCATTGGGAGCAACGCTTTACGAATGGATAACGCTCCAGCGACCACATCAAGGCGACCAATTTCACGTTTTACTTGAGATCGCCAGCGGCCGGCTTCAACCGCCTTCGAAAGTATGCTCAAACGTGCCAGCGTCATTAGAAGCGGTTGTGCTGAAAGCAATGTCGCATGCGCCAGCCGACCGATACGCTTCCGCAGCGGAGATGGCGAACGATCTACGACGGTTCTCTTCCGGGCGTCCGGTTCACGCACGACGGCCGGGGTATGCCGATCATGCAGTTCGTTGGCTGGTTACAAACCCCAAAACTACGATCGCCTCCGCCGTCGGTTTCGCCGCCGTCGTTGTGGCAGTGATACTGTCGCAATCCATTGCCAGTTGGCGTTTGTCGAACCTGAATGCACAGCTGGCCAAGAGCACCGCGACGCTGGAACACACCAACACACAACTCGCTGATACCAACGCAGATCTCAATCAAAGCCAAACCGAACTGCGCCGGCACCTTTACGTCGCTGACATGGCATTGGCTTACCGTGCTTACGCGCAGCACGATATTCGTGCGGTCCACCGGTTGTTGACGCGTCATATCCCAAGAAAAACGCCCCAGGTGACGAATCCATTCGACCAACGAGGCTTCGAATGGTGGCTGCTCAAGAACCTGTCACCTCCGCCTCACGTTTTACCGCTGGCCGAACATCATGGGGCAGCCAACGAATTGGCTCTAAGTCCCGACGGTAGTGAAGTGTTCTCGGTGGGCAGCGAAGGTTCGGTTCGTCACTGGGACATCCTTTCGGGGCGTGAGCTTCATCAGTGGAATATCGAAGGAAGTCTCGACGCTATCGCCATTTCTCCTGATGGATCAAAATTGTTAACCGGAAGCAACATTCCGATTGGACTCAATCCGGTCACGTTACGAGACACCAGCACAGGCGAAGTTACGGTCGAACTGCACGGCCACGAGTATTCAGTCGAGTCGGCTGCGTTTTCGCCAGATGGAAACTGGATCGCCACCGCCGGACGCTACCACCAAGTCTTGCTGCATGACACCCGCGGTCAACTGCGCGGACGGTTGATGACGGGGTCGCGAAATGAGTCACTCTGTTTTTCAGGGGATAGTGGACAACTCGTTGCAGTTTACCGCGAGAAGATTGACGGAGAAGACCGGCAGTCACTGCGAACATGGACTGTCCCCGATTTAACACCAGCAAAAACCTGCGAATTTGACTTACATCCATTGACGTTCGCGTTGTCAGGAAATGGAAAACGAATGATCGTCGCGGATGCCGCTCAGTGGACCGTCATGCGATGGCGTGATGCAAAGCCGATCTCCAATCAAGACGAAATTCACGGTCGCATTCGTTGCGTCGCGATTGATCACGAGGGCGACCAGATCGCTGCGGGTTGCGACAACGGATTGATTTACATCTGGCAACTAAAAAATGAGGAAACGGATGGGGAACGGCCTCATCCGCGTGTGATCACCGCCAGCGATCAAAAAATTACCAGCCTCGCTTTTCTCGAGGATGATAGAATCCTTTCCAGCTGTGAAGATGGGATGGTGCAGGTATGGGCGTTGCCAGCGAAGGAAGTCCAGCACCCGGCCTTGGGTGTATCCACGAGAGCCATCACGCGACGTGCGACCGACTGTAATCGTCTGTTTCTACGCGGTGACCATGGGGGAATCGAACGATTCGACCTGTCGACTTTGCATCGCGAGCAGATCGCAAGAGTCGTTCCCGACGAACAATACAACTTGGCGGTAACACCGGACGAGACGATAATTGTCGCCGCAGCCCCTGATCAGTTGGTAGTCGTCTCGGCGGCAGATGGAAGTGAATTGCACCGAATTGACGCTGAATTGGGTGACACGGATTGCAAGAAGCTTTGCTTCATCGACAACGGCCGACGATTACTCGCACTCTATAACGACCGTTTCCGTCAATACGAAACTACCGATTGGAACATGACCGATGAGATCATGTTGCCAAACTCGAGCAGTCACGCACTTGCCTTTTCGCCGAATGAGTCCGAGGTGCTCGTCGTCACCGAGGAAGTCCTGTTGTTCTACGATGCAAAAACGCTTCAACTGCGAGCGGATTATCCCAGACGATTCGGGACCCTGTCTTGGGCGAGCTACGCGGCCAACGGAAAAATCATCGCCTTGGGGCACCACGACGGAACCATCGAACTGCTAAACGCTGTACACGCCGAACCTATCGGTTTGCTAACAGCGCATCGTCAAACCATTACGGGGCTGTGGTTTATCGAAAACGATCGAACGTTGATCAGTGCCAGTAGAGGCAGCAACATACGATTTTGGGACGTCGGAAGCCGCCGTGAGATCGGCGTACTCGATATCGGAAACACGAGTTGTGACCTGATCCATTTCAGCAGACCTCTGCAAAAACTATTCACCTTTGGTCCTCACGCTCCGATCAAAGTTTGGTCGGGGCAACGTTCCAGGTAGCTCTTATCAAGCCATCATCCCCTGCGTTTGCAATCTCTGTAGGTGCCCGAGGGACTGAGTCGAACATTGCATCGGGCGACCCTATTTAAAACGGAATCCGACGCAGTGTCTCTACAATACGACGATTCGCCAAAGCAGCCAGAGTCGCGTCGGACGAGTGACACCGTACCAACGAACGTGATCGCTGTTAGAATTGAGTCTTCTGAAATCATGAACGTTGAAAGTATTAGCCAACGTCCGCAAATCAAGGGTCGACGATGAAAATCTGGTTCATTTCGGATACACACAACGAACATCTGCGACTGCAGGTTCCCGAGGTGGACATCGTCATTCATTGTGGCGACGAATCGACTGATGGCGATGCGACGAAAAACGAACCTGAGGCACGCCGGTTCTTCGATTGGTACTCGGAATTGAACGTTCCGACAAAAGTGTTCGTGCCGGGCAATCATTCGACAGCGGTAGAACAAGGGCTGATTCGTGCTGAGGAATATCCTGACATTCGTTTTTTGGTGCACGAATCGATGCATTGGAACAGCCTACATTTGTTCGGTTCTCCTTACACGCCTCGTTTCCATGACTGGGCCTACATGAAGAAACGCAAGCAACTTGATCATGTTTGGCAAGCCGTTCCCGATGATGTAGATATATTGATCACGCACACTCCGCCCAAAGGTGTGTTGGATCTTACGCACGACAAGGCGACGAAGGAGCTCATCCAAGTCGGGTGTATGGCTTTGCGTCATCATGTCGAACAACGGATCAAACCCCAAATTCACGCGTTCGGTCACCTGCACGACGAAAAGGGCATCAGCAACTACGGCATTTTCACTCGCGGCGCCACTCAGTTCATCAATTGCTCATGCTGTAACCTAGCTGCAAAGCTGACAAACAATGGATTCGTCATCGAGCTTTAGTGATTCCTGAAAAGCACGCGACGAAGAACCTCCGCCAGTGGTATTGCGTTTTGAACCACCGCGTGCCGATCAGTGCTGGAGCAGGAGACTCGTCCCCCACTGATTCTTAACTAGTCACCGCCACAGATCCAAGTGGTCTCGAATCAATCAAGGGTTTCAAAGCAGTGGGCCATATACTGCGTTTGATACTTCAATGCGTTTATAGCGATTGTCGAATGGGGACACCCGCGAGGTAGTCCGTTCATGCCCTCCGTCCCCTAAAAACGAGACAGGCGATGGCATACGAATTGCTTGGCGTAAGAGACATGGACCGGCATCAGGCCGAAATGTTTATTTCTCACCATGCCTCGCACCCTTATAAAGATGAGCCAGACCCGACTAATCGCTTTCGCGTTCACTCTTTCGACTCTTCTTTCACCCGCAGCGTTATCTGCGGACGCCGGTTCCCCGACCGGCTGGAGCCCGATCATCCTGCCCACGGGATCATATCGCGCCCAGATCAAATCAATGCCAATCCACCAGCGTCCCGGTCGGCCGTTGCATGTCTATGGCAACACGATTCGTTTGTTGGAGCAGACCAGAACGACGCGTGGCTTCCATCGGCCAGTGCGGCAAATCCTGTTCGGCACCGATGATCTGATCGGGACGTTCACAACCCGCTAATCAATTGCAACATTATCGAGCGTAGCAAACGGCAGCAGCAAACCGGCAAGATCGTTCCGTTTGAGCATTCGGCGGACGAACTGGTTTGGTGGCGTTCGCGTCTGCACCGAACGCCAGTCGCACCTCAATCGATCGAACGTAGCTCACTTCACATCGTGGTGGCTTCCCGGTCGCTGCGTCGCAGTAGGAGTTAGCAAAACCGCTGAGTGGCCAGGAATGTGCCAGTCGGTAGTATTCAGCAGCGCGGTGCCAGACCCACCATACTCGGGGTCTTCGCTAGAAAACTTGATTTGCCAATGGGTATCGATCACGGGTGCAATCAGCGGTTCGGCCGATGGACGCCAATGACAATCCCTTCCCAAATTCACTAACAGCAATCGATCCAATTCACCATGTTCGCTGTGATGATTGTGCCATCGCAGAAGGAAGCAGTCGTTATTGATCACTGCTCCCTGAATCATGGATTTGTCTTGTCGCGAAAAGGTAGGGTCCTCTCGGCGGAGTTGCAGTAGATCGCGGTGTAGCGTTAAGTCTTGACAATGGTCGTTGCGCTTGGACCAGTCCAATTTGCAAGCTTGAAAGGTTGATTCGTCGGCGGGGTCGGGCAATGAAACAGCTCGGCCATCACGACCAGCAATCCGAGGGAATTGACGCAGCGATTCCCAACGTCCTTCCCGCACCAGAGTCGCCAATTCGACATCATGATCGGCAAAAAAACGAAACGGAGTGCTCGTCCCAAATTCTTGGCCCATAAAAAACATCGGCGTTCCCGGCCCAAGCAACCACAGCGTGGTAAGAGCACGATAGGTTCCCGGCGAAGTCAAGTCGGGCAACCGTGAACCATGCGCGGAGTTCGCCACTTGATCATGGTTCTGTAAATACGTAACAAATCGCCAACCGGGAATTTGCCACGCCGGCGTCCCTCGCCACCGTTTCAATTCATGCGAGTATTGGCCTTGGAAAAGGTAACCCCAGCGGGTCGCTGAGATAAGTTCCTGTGCCGTCCCTGCAAAGTCGGCGTAGTAAAATTCCGCATGCCCGGTCGCAGCAACCCGGCAAGTGTGATGGAAGTCATCGTTCCACAATCCGTCTAAACCGAAACCGTTATCGGTGATGCTTTCAACATGACGTACTTCTTGGGTTTCATTTTCGGCGATCAAAACGATTTTGCGTTGCTCGCCCGATGCGGTGAATGCTGCTGCCCGCGCGGCTACCGAAAGATCTGCTAACAAATGCCGGGTCGAGTCATCATAGATTGTTGCGTCGCATCGAGTCGCAATCCATCCAAATGAAACTCG
>NZ_ANOG01000405.1 GCF_000346295.1 Rhodopirellula maiorica SM1
CGACCGCACGCTGATTTTTGTGATCCCCGACAGCGGCAGTGAAACCGATTACTGGATCGACGCCAGCAGGGTGGCACCGCCCGAACAACGCTTAGAGTATCGAAGACGCGTCGCCAAAAGTATTAACCGGCGAATCCGATCACGGCTGAACCGCAGCGCGTCCCAATCGAACGGTTGGTTCACCTCGACTTCCTTGCCGGTCGGACAATCCCTCACTAAGATCGATGGCGAATGGGCGGAACCGATCGGGTTGCAGACCAGCGAATCCGCCTCGTACACGATCGAATATCAAATCGAGCCTTATTCCAAACCCAAATCTGCCAAAAAAGCGGCGAACTCGACCGTAACCACGCCGGCCACTGCCCCCGCGACGACGACGGGCAACACGGTGATCGTTGCCGATAATGTGGTCACCGATACTCCGGTCTCAATGCAGCCGTTGCTTCAAGATCAATCGGGGACGACGATCGTCGCTCAAGTCCAATCGACACGTTGGAAGGGTTCGCAGATCATTGTCGTCGCGGGCGGTTCGCTGCTAACCAACTATGCCTTTACCAAACCGTTGGCCGCACGATTAGCCGATCAACTCGTTCTCGCCTCGTTGCCACCGTCGACGTCATCCCCAAGAGCCGGTTTCATAAGCGTCAATCCGCTATCGCTGCCCGTCAGCGAATCGAAACCGGGTGTCCCGAAAGCGTCTGGATGGGAATTGTTGACCACGTGGCCCATGAGTTTAGTGACGGTCCACGCCGCACTATTGGGCTTGGTGATCTGTTTGATGTTGTTGCCGTCACTCGGACGCGCCCGTCACATCCGGTACAGTGTCAAAGGCAGCTTTGGCGACCATTTGGATGCGGTCGCCGCGTTAATGAACCGCGCCGGCGGTGAGCAATTTGCCCGCCACCGCATCAGCGAGTACATGCGGCGAATTCATGGTGAAACCCAAGGCCCGTGGGTGCTACCGGAACCCGAGCACGAAGCGGTCCACAGCCCTGCACTTCATCCGCCGACCGCGGAATCGTCGACGCCGCCCGGCCTACCCGATCCGCCCGCCGGCAGTCATACTCAACCACCAAGCCAAACCACTCGTTCTCTCGACCCAACCGACTCTGACTCCACGGCGAACTCTTGAGCAATCTCCCACCTTCGAACGACCCGCTCTCGTCCGCGCAATCTAAATCCCCTCGCGAACCCGGGATTGCGGATCGCGTTGCGCCCCCCTTGCCGAGTGAATCCCAATCCGGACCGGCGCCGCAGATTCCCCATGCGGCTGTATCGAACACGGCCGAAACGATACCGACAGCGGTTCCCGTGCGATCGACAAAGATGCAGCCGATTCAGCAACTGTATAACGAAATCTCAACCGAGATCAGCAAACTTTATGTCGGCCAGGATGAATTGGTGCTGGGAACGCTCACCGCGTTGTTTGCCGGCGGCCACGTCTTAATCGAATCGGTCCCCGGGCTTGGCAAAACATTGTTCGTGCGAACGCTTGGCCAAGCACTTGGTTGTGAATTCGGACGCATTCAATTCACCGCCGACTTGATGCCATCGGACATCACCGGTGCCCCGGTCTACGACATGCAGCGAAGCGAATTTCGATTTCGCCCAGGACCGGTGTTCACTCAGTTGCTGCTGGCCGACGAAATCAACCGCTCGCCCGCAAAAACGCATGCAGCCCTGTTGGAAATCATGCAGGAGTACCGTGTCACGGTCGACGGGACAAGCCATCGAGTGCCACGACCGTTCCTTGTTCTGGCGACACAGAATCCGCTGGAAAGCGAAGGCACCTACAATTTGCCCGAAGCTCAACTCGATCGTTTCATGTTCAAATTGCGAGTCGATTACCCGAGCTCGGATCAAGAGGCCGAGATTCTTCGCATGCACTCTCAGCAAGTCGATCTGAATCAACGATTGCGTGACGAGGTCAAAACCGTCACCAATCCCGAACGGTTGATCGAAGCGATGAAATTGTGTGGCGAAGTGTTGATCGAAGACAGCCTGCTCGATTACATCAACAAGATTGTCCGCGCAACACGAACATGGCCCGCGTTTCATATCGGAGCGTCGCCCCGTGCCGGAATTGCGCTGATGCAATCGGCTCGTGCTCTGGCCGCGTTCTCGGGACGCGATTACGCCATTCCCGACGACGTGGTGGAAATTACGTTGCCGGCGATGCGGCACCGTGTTCAATTGACGGCCGAAGCCGAAATCGAAGGACGCACCACCGACGAAGAATTGCAATCGCTGGTGCGAGGCATCGAGGTGCCTCGGGATTAGTTTTTTGCCAAGCGGATCATTAGGTTGGGGCGTCGTCGAAGTCGTCCAATGAAATTGAATTTTGAAAGTGTTTGAAGTGCCCTCTGCTCCCTCTGCAAACGACGATTCTATGGCACCGCATCAGTCGCTCAGTCAGCCGGGCGACACGTTTTTGCGACGCGTTCGTCATTCGGCCACCAGCGTGCTGGCCGACAGTCCGACGGGCCGCGAAGTCCTCGAATTGTGTGACGACCACGCCGAAGCCCGGCGGATGATCTTGCAAGACCGCAGCAGTGGCACCTCGGTAATCGCGATTGTCGGTGCTACCGGGCAAGGCAAATCGTGGTTGATTCGCCAATTGATTCGTAAATCGTCTGCCGCCAATTCGATCCGCAGCGGTAACAACGCCGACGAAGCAACCGAAAAATTGGTATGGATCGGCCCCATGCCGCCCGCCGATCTGGACCCGCGTTACGAACAATACCTGCATTGCGATCCCGCTCACATGCAATCGATTGGCATCACCTACATGCTGGTCGATGCCCCCGGATCGACTGACGACCGACGGGCGATTGCAGGCGTGGCTTCTCGAGCGTTATCGCTTGCCTCGGCGATGTTGTTGGTCGTCCGACGCGACCAAATCCGCAGCGTCGCCGTCGGCATGCTTGCCGAAGCGAGCGAGGGCAGCATTGTGATTCCGGTCATCAATGCCGTGCGTGAACATGACGACCGTTTGGATGCGGATATTGACGCGTTTGCCAAACGGATGCGGGAGATGGCACCGACCAGCGTGATTGCCCGTCCGATTGTGATCAAGGATTTTGAGATTGATGGCCGAGACGAATCCGAAATCGCCACCACCGCCGCAGAGAATGTTGCATCGCGGCTTCAGGAAGAACTGGGGCAACTATGGGAAGGTGATCGTCGTCGCAGCACCCGACTAGCCGCACTGGATGGTCGTTTTCGTGCGGCGTTACACGGTGTATTGAGCGATCAATTGCCAGGATTGACCAACGCGGTTCGGCGTCTGAATCGCGAAGCAACCACCATTCCCACGCAAGTAGCCGAGTCGTTGATTGGCAGCGACGGCCCGTTGCGTGCCGCCGTGCGATCACGATTGCGATTGGCATTATTGACCGAAACCGCAGCGTTCTGGTTTCCTTATCGCTCGCTCCTTGGGCTGCTGAATCTGACGCACGGTGCCTGGGACCGCGTGATGATCTCGTTGTCGGGTTCGCTGCCGTCGCTGGTCAGCGCTGTTTGGACGACCACCAAAAACCTGTCCGCTCAACAAGGCGCCGAGCAAGACGTCCGTGATGGACTTCGCCGACGAAGCGCTGCTGCGGTCGCCGATCGATTGGGGCCGCTGGCGAGCCGTTTTCGCGACGAACTGGCTGAACTCAGACGTCAACCGGTCAAGGCAGCTGCATGGCATGGCGACGATGACGACCCATCGCGTTCGCAACTCGCTTATTTGGCGGGCATCGACACGTTGCAAGAGATGTCGCAAACAATCTTTGACGAAGAGGTCAACCGCGTTTCGATCTCGCGGTTTGCGACCGTCGCCTTTGCATTGTTTGCGACGATCGTGTTTTGGTTATTTATGGCTGGCCCGGTGGTTGCATTGTACCGAGACTATTTTGTTGCCAGCTTCGCTACACTGACGACACTCTCAGGCGACTTGGAACGCTTTCCACGGCCTGAGTTGGCGATGATGTTGACCAGTTTGTTGTTGGCGATTTTACCCACCGCATTGATCTCGATGTTGGCATTGTCGGTCGCGCAAGGCCGCAACCGTGTCAATCATGCCGAGCAGCGGATTCGCGAGCGACATCATCAAACCATTACTCATCTGCAAGACGAAGGCGTGCTGCGACTCCGCTGGGATGACCCGCTGCTGTCGGACGCCGAGTTTTTACTGTCGGTCGGCGCGGCCGACTACGACGAAAGGTCATAGACATGGATGAATCGACCGGGTTCGCCCAAACACTTATCGGCACAGCCCTGCATACGCAGACCAATCTGATCGCCCAATCCGACACGCCCGAAGCCGCGGGATTTTTCGATATTCTCCTCAGCGGTGGCATCATCGGGTTGATGATACTGTTGGTGCTGTTTGCACTCAGCATCGCGGCGGCGTACTTGGTGTTTGACCAAACCATGACGCTTCGTAAAGGAGAGATCCTACCCGAAGGTGTTAGCGACACCGTTCGCCAAGCACTGCTCAATGCAAGATCGGCGGAAGCCGATTCGGCGTGTCGCCGCGAACCCAGCGTGCTAAGTGTGGTATTGTTGTCGGGGCTATCGGAATTGGAATTTGGATGGCGTGAAGTCGAAAAATCGGTCGAAGATTCGCTGGCCGAACAATCCGCTCGCTTGATGCGACGGATCGAATACCTATCGGTGATCGGTAATATCGCACCGATGGTGGGATTGTTGGGAACGGTAACCGGGATGATCTTTGCCTTCCAACAGGTTGCCACGACACGGGGTGCCGCCGGCGCCGGCGACCTTGCCGAAGGAATCTATCAAGCACTCGTCACGACCGTAGGCGGATTGATCGTGGCCATCCCGTCGCTGGCCGCCTACGCAATTTGTCGTAATCGAGTCGATTCGTTGATTGCCCAGGTGGCCTATCAGGCGCAGCACGCACTGACGCCGATCAAACGCCGTCCTACCGCTCGAACGCGACCGGCCAACCCCAACCCCGCCGCCTCGCCAGCCCCACGACCGCAAGGCGGTACCCCGCCTATGCCGCCCAAGCCGTAGCGACAATCGCCAAGACTTTTCTCCGTATTCAATGTGGAATAGGCTTCCAGCCTGTCATCGTCCCATCTCGTAGCGAAAGTCGCGAAGACTTTCGTTGGTATTTGCTGAGCGGCCCAACTCTCGTGCGAACTCCGCCTAGCGAAACCTTGCGCTGTTCGAAACTCTTGGCGAGTTTCGCTACGTAGAACCTTGCGTTACCCACGCCTCCGGACGCGATATAATCGCAAGCATGAATCCCCATTCCGCTGCCAATTCGGACGACAACGATCCCGGTTGCTTTGCATCCGATGGTGAAATCGATTGTCTTGCCGAGATTGACCTTCGCGGCGACAACGGAATCGATGGCCGGGACGGCGAGTCCATCTTCGTGCCACGTTCGGCCAATGGTGCCGACGGACGGCGAGGCGAAGACGCCGGTCCTGCAACGGCTGGCCGACGCGCCGCAGCGGCGACGATTGAGCTCACCTATCCCTACAACGCCGGTGCCAATGCCATCGCAATTTCCGGGACCGCGGTGGCGTCCGATGGATCGTCACATCCGATTGAACTGCAACGGACGATTGGCGAACACGGATACGTGTTCATTCGCGTCTTCGGAGGCACAGGAGGCAATGGTGGACGCGGTGGCAATGGACAACCGGGTGCCCCCGGACGTCCCGGTCGCGATGCCACTCGCTTTTCCAATGGTACCGACGGTGGCCCCGGAGGCGACGGCGGCGACGCAGGCAACCCCAGCGATGGTCAGTCAGGCGGTGATGGCGGTGACATCACGCTGCAAATTGATCATCAACATCTCGGTCTGCTGATGCTAGTCACCGGCGACTTGTCCGGCGGTGACATTGGTTTTGCCGGAGAACCGGCCTATGGTGGACGAGGTGGCCCAGGCGGTCCGGGTGGCAGCAGCTATCACTGGACGACCACACATCGAACGGGTGGAAAAAATGGTCGCACTCGCACCGTCCATCACTCCAACCCCGGCGGCAGCACCGGACGCCGCGGCCGTGATGGGGCACCGTCATCTTACCGTGCACACGACGGAAACCCCGGCAAAAACGGTCGTTTGCGAATTGTTGTCCTGGGTCCGCACGGCGATCGGACACAATTCAATTCACCCTATGACCTCGAACTTGTGTCGTTCGACATCGCCAGCGAATACAGTGTCATCGAACCCGACAGCTTGGCCAATCTCGAACGAATCACCGTACGAAACTGCGGCGGAATGCCAACACCGCCCAACTACACCATCCATGTTCACTTGCCGACGGACACGTGGATCCGATCCGACGAAAACAAATTGGTGTTGCCGGGCGTGCTCGAACCGGGCGAATCTTATACGTTCAACGATGAATGTTTGTCGTTGCGGTGGACCAACGTCATCGTCAACGTCCCACGAAAGCGACCGTTCCTTCTGAAGCACGATGTAAACCCGCGTGCCTTCATGGAAAGCGGCATCCACCGACCGTTTCGCAATTTCGAGAACGAAGAACCGATCGATGTCCAATTTCCGCTGCGATTATCCGAGATCACGGCACTCAACAGCCTTGCACCGGGCGAATCGACTCGAGTTCGTTTTGCGATTACCAACATCGGTGATGAAACGTTTGACGATCGAGTGTACCACCGCAGCGTGCGCAGCGGCATTCGCTTGTTCGGTGGCGACATCAACAGCAACCAATTGCTGTTTTTTGACGATACGGATGAGCCACATGATTTACTTGCTGAAGAATTTCGGCACGCCGTCCGCAACCTTGCGGCCGGTGAAACGCGTTGGATTGAAACTCGCATTGGCATTCGCAATCACAGCGATGTGATCGCTTATCAAAGTTTCACCCTCGGCGTCGATTTGTTGCTTCAACATCCTGGGTCGAGCCCCCAACGCGACCAGTATCGACGCATCGACTATCGCAAGGAAACGATCCGCGTTTCAGAGCAATTCCGTCGTGACGAAGGATCGCGATTCCTGCTGATCGCCAATCAGAAAACCGACGTCAATGACATCGAGAAATGGACTCAATTGGCTGACTATTTTGGCAGCGGACTGGATGTCTGGGACGTTGCTTACTATGGTTTTCTGGATCTAGCTCGCAAGATCGAAGCGGACAAGTCGATGCTCGAAATGTGGCGTGGCATGACGATCATCATTCCCAACAATTACTTTCAAACTCCGATTGGCAAGAAGACCGCGTTCGAGCAACTCGCCAAGTCACAGTTTTTGATCGCCGCTGCGGATTTCGACATCAACTTTTATATCGTGGGCGATTCACGCCGCGGTGGGGCCGCGGCACTGCAGTCCTACCTGATCCCCATCCTCCGTGGAAAAACGCCAAGTCAGATCAAAACCCAGCCAGCATTTTTGAAACAAATCAAACGATGGAATCAATATGTCGCAAGGACTGGCGACGTGGTCGGTGGAATCACCGCCGGGGCAGACGCCATTGCCGATGCATCACTGGGTGCGGTCCACGAGTTCGAGATTCAAAAGCGAACATTTCTGTTTCAACCCAAGTCGAAATGGCTGGCACAAGAAGCGGTACGGCTACAGAACAAGCTGCGAAAACAAGATCCGCTGCACCGCTGGGTGATCGTTTATCGCAACGACACCGGCGATACCGATACATCGTGGGGATTTTTTCGCAAACGCAAGGTTGGCCGACTCGAGGCGCGACGTTCGCTCGATTCCAGCAAAGGTTCTGCGGTCCTGTTCGAAGTCGACTCGATCGATATCATCGGCGACGACTTTATCAACAGCGAAGCGAACAAGCACGGTATTTTCTTGACCTTGAAATTCGAAGACAAAGTGGATCGCTTCATTCGCTTGGTCAGCGAGCGGACGTTTCCGCGGTTCCGCGAAAACTACATCGACCGTCCTTTGACCGCCGCAGAGATCCAGCAGATCGGCGACGCATTGATCGATTCGATTGTCGTCGACCTGTACAACGAACAACACGTCGCTCGCCATGCAAAAACGTGGGGCACCGCCGGCGTCAAGGCGTTGCTGCCGAAGCTGAATTATCTGGCCGAGCGTTCACTGAACTATGGATTGACGTATCGACAGATGCAAGAGAATGAAGCCTCACTATCGCTGTTGTATCAATTATTGGGCAACGTTCGCTACATCGCGACGCAGTCACGCACGATTTGGGATTACCCCGTCTTCCCCACCGCACTCTTTAAACGAAGCCGAGCGGTATCGCGGTACATGCAAAATCGAGTCGACCAAATCATCGCCAATCTATTTGGTCCCAAGCTGAGTTGGTGGGACAAATGGACATCGGCGGGCGACGACGATGATCCGTTTGGAACACAAAAAAACGCCGCTCCCAAAGGAATCGCCCGCCAAACGGCCATCGAAGCAATCGACAGTTGGGAAGCAGAATTGCGGAAACAAAAAACGCCACTCACGCAGTTTGAACGAGCCCAACGTCATCCTGGTTTAACGTACGATCCCGAGCTGCTGTGCGCCGAGGACCGCGTCGTGTCCGGTGCCGTCTACGATCAATGGGTGCAAGCGGAAAAGACGTTAGAAATGCAGCGTGCGGAAACGGAGTACGCAGTCGCCAAGCAACGTAGCGAGCTGCTGGTCCCTCTTAAAACGGCGTCGGCGACGCCTGTCCAATCACCCACTCAACAAACACAGCCTTAAGGCGGTAAACGAAGCTGCGGGGAAATTCGCGGTCTTCCTTTTCACTTATGATTTCACGTATGCTTTGGCGGGCCAGATCCGGCATGGATTGCGTGCTCGATTCCGCCTACAACTGACATTTTTTTCAATCCACAGGAGAGACACGGTCGTGAACGAATCCATCGCGAAACGTGTGGCAGAATTACGAACCGAAATCCGCCGTTTGGATCACCTGTACTATGTCGAGGCAAAACCTGCGGTCACGGACCTGGAATACGACCGACTGCTCGAAGAGCTACGAAAGCTTGAAACCGAACATCCCGAATTCGCCTCCGTCGACTCGCCGACCCAACGCGTCGGCGATGCACCGGTCCCGCACTTGGTCCAAGTGCCTCATTCGGTGCCGATGTTGTCGATCGACAACACGTACAGCCGCGAAGAGCTAAAAGCGTATTTCGATCGCACCGAAAAAACGCTTGGTGAGCCGATCGAGTGGGTGATGGAATTCAAAATTGACGGTGTCGCCGCCTCGATTCGCTACGAGCAGGGAAACATGGCGGTTGCACTGACGCGAGGCAACGGGCAGGTCGGCGACGACATCACCCACAATGTGCGAACGATTCGTGATGTTCCGCTTCGTCTGGTCGGCGATACGCCACCGGAGGTGTTGGAGGTTCGTGGCGAAGTCTACATGACCAATGCGGACCTAGCGGATCTGAATCTGCGACAAACCGAGGCGGGTGCCGAACCATATAAAAACACTCGCAACGTCACCGCCGGAACGATTCGACTGCTCGATCCGGCGATCGCCGCCGAACGTAAACTCCGCTTCTTCTGTCACGGGATCGGCGAAACAACGGGGCTGAAAGCGGCAGACCATATCGAGTTTCTCGCCGAAGTCGGCAAACTTGGCATCCCTCCAACTCCCGAAGTCCAAGTGTTCAAAAGCTCGGCCGACGCACTGAAGGCCGTGGCATTGTTCGAAGAAGAAATGCCCGACTTGCCATTCGAAGTCGATGGGATTGTTTTCAAAGTCAATCGCTTTGACCAACGTGAACGATTGGGGATTCGCAGCAAGAGTCCGCGTTGGGTGATCGCGTATAAGTTCGAACGCTATGAAGCGGTCACGGTGCTCGAATCAATTAGCGTCCAAGTTGGCAAGACTGGTGCGATCACGCCCGTCGCCCATCTAAAGCCGGTCGACATCGCGGATACCACGGTGTCACGCGCTTCGCTGCACAACGCGGACGAAATCGAGCGACTGGATGTCCGCGAAGGTGACGTGGTTGTGGTCGAAAAGGCGGGCAAGATTATTCCCAAAGTCGTGCGTGTTGAGAAACATGAACGGAAAACCGAGCAACCTCCGTTTGAATTCCCGACGCATTGTCCGGTTTGTCATACCGAATTGGTGCGAGATGACGGCGGTGTCTATATCCGTTGTCCGAGCCCCGAGTGTCCTGCGCAATTGCGGCAACGGTTGATCTATTTCGGTAGCCGACCGGGGATGGACATCGATGGGCTCGGCGATGAACTTGTTGATCTGTTGGTTCAACGCCGTATCGTTTCGAGCTATGCCGATCTATATCGACTGAGCGTCGACGAAATTGCCGATGTCAATTGGTTGAAACAACGCAAAGGCAAGGACGGCAAATTGATTGACGTCCAAGTCGGTAAAAAGAACGCAGAAAACCTGGTCGCTGGAATCGAGGCTAGCCGTAACCGGGGGCTCGCTCGCGTGCTTGCATCGATTTCGATCCGTCACGTCGGACCCCGCGTCGCGCAGCTGATCACGCGACACTACCCGACGATCGAACAACTGCAATCTGCATCCATCGAAGACCTCGCATCGATCCACGAAATTGGGGACGCGATCGCCAAAAGCATGCATGAGTTTTTGCACAGCGATTATGGCAAGAAAGTCTTCGCCGAACTTGCCGAAGTCGGTGTCAAACTCAGCGAAGAGGTCGCCGAACCAAGTGGCGGTCCGCTCGAAGGTAAAACGATCGTTGTCACCGGAACGCTTCAGCAGTTCAACCGCGATGAAATCAAAGCGTTGATCGAAAAACTCGGTGGCCGCGCGTCGAGCAGTATCAGCAAAAAGACCGACTACTTGGTGGCTGGCGAAAAAGCGGGCAGCAAATTGACCAAGGCCGAGTCGCTGGGCGTGAAGATATTAACTGAATCTGAATTCAAAACGTTGATAGCCTGAAAACAAAAAGTAACGTAGGACTGCTGAAACATTGGTGTTGGCGTCGTGTTTTGGTTACGCTGGCTTTCTGCCACCTTTTCCCCCCCTTTTCTCGTCACCGAGTGAGTTCATGAGACCTTTGATTGCGACGATGTTTGGCTTGATGTTTTCTGCAGCAGCGGCTCCTGCGATGGGCGCCGACGTCTACGTCACCCCGGACGGCGCAGGGCGAAAGGACGGCAGCAATTGGGAGCATGCGTTGTCCGGCGATTCACTGCCAAACGCGGTTGACGACCGTCTAAAACCGGGGGACCGTTTGCTGATCGGAGGGGGTGTCTATACCAATGCAAAAATCGTCGTCAACCAAGGAGGACAACCAGAGCGGCTGAAACAAATCGAAGGAGTGGACCGGGGCGAGGGGTTGCCAATTTTCCGCGGCGTTTGGAACGAAGACGCACCAAGTAAAGGTGCAACCGCGGTTCGATTTAACGCTGAGGCCGGCTACGTACGACTCGTCAATCTGCGGATCGAGCGATACATGACCGGAGTGTCCGTCGTCAAATCCTCACAAAACACCGACCGTTCACATCTTTCGTTTGATGACGTCGACATCCGATTCGCACGGTACGGTTTCTACGTCTCGGACTGTGACGACATGCAACTGGTCGATTGCGATTTGACTCGATACACCAAGCACGGTTTCCGGTTTGAACAAGGCTGCGACCGAGTTGAGTTGTTGCGTTGCACCGCCGACTGCTCCGAAGGCGACGAAGGGTGGGAAGAAAAAACCGAGCTGCTGCCGTTCGGCTTTAATGTCAACCACGGCAATTCGCCCAACCGTGATTTCCTGTTTGACCAGTGCGTGGCCAGCAACAACATGATGCCGCTGCAAAAGGGGCGATACAAAAATGGAGACGGATTTGTGGTCGAAGGCAGCGCACAGAACGTCCGCTTTCACCACTGTCGCGCCATTCGCAACCAGGACGCCGGTTATGACTTGAAAGTGGAAGATGTCAAATTGATCGGGTGTGTCGCAGTGGACAACAAACGCAATTTCCGAATCTGGTCCACCGGCACCCTTTGGAATTGTTTCGCAGGCGGTGGAGTCCTAGGGTTGTGGTGTAACGGCGGCCCCGTTTTGGCACAGCGATGTACGTTTTACGGTTCGCGTACCGCGGGTGTGCAAACCGACGACCGAGCCAAGTTGCCGATCACGCTCCGCGATTGCATCATTGCAAACACGCCACGGGCATTTCGTAAAACGGCTCGTGGGCCGATCAAGTCCGAAGGAACGATCATGTCCGAGGTCGCCGAATCAAACGCCCCTGGCTCGGACGCTGCTCCGCAATTCATCCGCCCTACCGAGCATTGGGACGGTGTCGGTCCGGCATTTGACAGTCGGCAATTTCCGGACAAAGGATTTCATAGCGACGCAAAAACACCGGATGCTCTGTTAGGAACCTGATAACGGTGCGATACGCGAGGAATTGCGACGATCCGTAAAATCACTCGCAGTTACTTCGACTTTGTTTTTGGCGTTTTCGGCTGCGTTGTTTTCCCTTTTGTCGTTAATTCCTTGACGTCAATCGAAACTTCCTTCGCAGCATAGACAGATTTCTCATACAAGAAAACGTACAACATCGCTTCTTCTTTGCTTGGACGTTTTACAACCACGCGAGCAGTTGGCAATGTGGTACCTGTTGCAAGAATCTCGCCTTCGAAATTGGCATCACTTTTCAGCTGTGCAATCGCTTGCTGCACGAGTCCATCACCGATGTGACGTCCTTGGATTGCCGACCGCCGAGCATCCACACGGGCGATTGCAAGTTTGCTTGACCTTAACATTGCGATCGCCGACATGGATAACACCGCAGCCGCAAGGGTGCACAGCAACAATGCCGAACCCGAACGTCGTCGCGTTTTCCGTGGTGGATGCATTCGTCGTAACCTGATCATTTCCCGGCCTTTTTCGGTTCAGGAATTTGCGGTGGGAACACGACAGTCGCAATCTCAGTGACTTTGCGATTGTTAGTCGTATCAAATCCGACAAGCTCAATTTCCAGTCCAACCCAGCGGCTGGACGGTTTGGGCTGAAAGATCGAACGAACCGAAAAATCCACGATATCCTCAGCCAGCACTGTGTCTGTTGACTTGCCCTCGGTGGCAAGCAACTGATTGTTTGATCGCGTTATGTTGACGAGACTGCCGTCGCGTCGTTGCAAACGGATACCCGACGTGCTGGCCGCGAAGACAGTTCCATCGTCGATCATGTTTGATAACCAAGCCAACGTGCGTTGTAGTTTCGTCGACGTCGAGCTGGCGGATTCAGCACTTGCGATCGTTCGCGCCGAGGCACGGATCACACCCGCGATCGGAACGAACAGGATCGCAACAAGCCCCGTGCACGCGATCACTTCGATCAAGCTGATGCCGTGACGTCGGGATGTTTCATGGCGATGCTTGCTCATGGGACGCCCCATTGCGATTGGAGTTGTTCCGTCGGTTCGTCTGTATCGACTCGCCCGTTACGATTTCGGTCCAGCCATACTTGGGCGGTTATCGCCAGCAACTTTGACGACTTTATCCGCGTATCACGTTGGACCAATACGCTGGCGGCTAGTTTCAGCCCGCCGTCCGTCACGATTTTTGTCGGCTCCGGACTCGACATCGGGCGTGCCCACGCCTTGTTGAATGACACGGTGTCGGAGAGCAATATCTTTCGCTGTTGAAGCAATTGATCGGCCTCGAACAACATGCTTTCATGCAACTTTAATCGGCGATGCATCTTCTGGGATCTCGTGACCAAATGCAACGACGGAATTAGCAGAACCGAAAGCAACATCGAACCGGTGACGACGTCCAATAACGTTGCCCCCCGACGAAGATTCGCTCGTTGCTTCCTCTCGATTCGCACAATTGACATCCTGGCTTAGAGAACTTGGCGTTGGACGTTGCCCGTGGTCGGTGACACTCGAACCTCGCCGACAACGTCGCCCTGAATCATCGTCCAGCGAAGACTGCGGTTGACAGTCCCCAGTGGCGAAAAACGAATTGCTGTCGGCGATCCTTTCACGGTGACCTGCGATCCCAACTCAATGAACGAGACTCTTCCGCCGCGAATTGGCCCCGCGTCTTCGCTGATCTTCAGCATCGCTTGACCGTCTTTGCGAATCCGCTCGACACGGACGTCCGCTTGGTTCGTAATCGACGTGTTGCGTGCCAACATCAATGTGTCGGCGACGTGGTGAGTAATGCCAGTCACGCTTCGCTCGGATGACCAACGCGGCCTTAGCACAAACGAACTTGCGATTGCCGAAGCACTCAACAAAACGACCACCATGACCGCTTCGATCAATGTGACGCCGGTTCGTATGGATTGTGTGGACATGCTCGACACCCAAAGGGTCATGACAAAAAAAATGGGTCGACGTGGAGGTGCAAACAATCTCTCGCTCGCAGCGTCTCCAAGACGACCCGAAATGTCTGGCGAATCGGTCACGGCATTTTTTGCCGCAATCTTCATCGCTTGGCCTGGATCGCAGCCAACTCCTCTTGGAGACTGGCTACGCCTGATTTAGCGTTTCGTGAACGTTCCCGTTGCCCGAGCATAGGTGTAATTGCGACGGATGGCCGTGATTCGCGTCTGTTCGGCCGGAGTCGTATTGGACAAGTAACCGCCCGTAACTAAGTCGTTGACGCTGCGTGGGAACGCGCCGGTTTCAAGAAAGTAGGTTTGTGCCATACTGTTTAGTGTGGCGACTTCTTGTTCGGACAACTTTTCCTCGCTCTTGGCTCGCATCGGTGCGACCGTGGCGACGGTGGCAGCAGCCACGACAGCAAGAATCACAACTGCGGCTATCACTTCAAGCAGCGAAAAGCCTTTCTTTTTATTTCGTTTCATCTGAGTATATACTCCGTGTATGGACTTTTGATTGCGGGTTGCCAGACAAGAGAGCTATTCTCGTCTACCCAAACCTAGGTCAGAAATCGAAGCAAAATCCTGATGGAGTCAATAAATGCCTAAAATGTTTCAAAGCATGAGTCCACTTGATGACACGATTGTCTTCGCTGGCCCCGAATCAACCCCGGCAAACATCAAGCAAGCGATCACGACGGCTCGGCAATCCGAGATACTTTGGCACAGTACTCCGCTTTCTCAGCGAATTCAGATCGCTCGCAACTATGCAAAACACTTGAGCGATCATCGAGAGGAGATTTGTGGGCTGATTTCTCGCGAAGTTGGCAAATTGCCTTGGGATGCTGATGCCGAAGTCAATGCTGCGATCGGTAAAATCGATTTAACCGTTAACGCCCTCGCTGAGCGACGCAGCAAAACGGTCAACGAATCAGGCAGCTTGGCTCGCGTGGTTCGCTATCATCCACTAGGTGTCGCACTGGTCTTGGGGCCGTTTAATTTTCCGCTGCATCTGCCGGGAGGCCAGATCGTGCCGGCGCTGCTGGCAGGCAACACGATTGTTTTCAAACCCAGTGATCAAGCCACGGCGGTTGGCAAATGGATGATCGATGCATGGCGTGAAGCGGGACTTCCCGATGGTGTGATGCAGATGATTCAAGGAGGCGTTGAGGTTGCCGTTGCCGCGATTGATTCGCCAGAAATCAATGCAGTCTTTCTGACCGGCAGCCGAGCGGCGGGACGCGCCATTCATCGCCAATTAGCAGGTCGCCCCAACGTCCTGCTGGCCTTAGAGCTCGGCGGCAACAATCCGGTCGTCGTCAGCGATTCGATTCCATCCGAAACCGTCGCCGAGCTAGTCACCTTTTCCGCATTCATCTCGTCCGGCCAACGCTGCTCGTGTGCACGACGTAGTGTGTTTATTGAAAGCTCGCAAAGCGAAGCTCACATCGAAGCGGTCGTGCAGCGAACTCAGTCGCTTGTTGTCGGATTGCCGGGGGATGAGACGTCACCTGACGTGGGACCGCTGATCTCTGCTCTCGCAGCCAGGCAACTGCGAAAGACCTACGATGCATTGTTAGCCCACGGCTGCACCGCCGTCGTACCATGGAAAGTCAATTCGCGTCGCGAGAATTTGGTCCATCCGATGATCGTCGATGCAACCCACTGCAGCGAAACCCAGCTCACAGCGATCGGTGAACTGGAATGGTTTGGTCCTTTGCTGGTGATTCAGCGAGTCGCTGATTTTAATGCCGCGGTGACCACCGCAGCAAATACTCCCTACGGTTTGGCCGCAACGTTACTGGGTGGAACATCTAGCATGTTCGAGAACTTTGTCGACGGCGTCGGGGCGGGCGTGGTTAATTGGAATCGGCCCACGACCGGTGCGGCGGGCAGTTTGCCATTTGGCGGCTTAGGCGACAGCGGCAACCATCGCGCTGCAGGTTATCATGCAATCGATTCTGCAGCGACCCCATCGCATCGCTACAATCCCCGACCGATACCGAATCCTTTGCAACGCTCGATCCCTGGAACATCGCCAAGTAGTGTTAAAAAATTTGGGACCAGGCTTCCAGCCTGTCAACAGTGTCCCTTCCAGCCTGCGCATACCCTATCCAGTTTTTATTTTACAATTGTCAATTTGACTTTTTCAATCGTCCCCTCCCCGC